>JBMFIR010000024.1:0-23245 GCA_049976205.1 Sulfolobales archaeon
ATCAATTTATTCTCAGAGGACCCACTAGTTGTTGGGGAAGTCACGATCAGAGTTGATAGCGTTGAAGAAGCTAAGGAAGAGATCAACAAACTCCTAAGAAGAATAGATATTGCGAGAAATATCTATAGGAAAGAGCCTGTACTAAAGATACTTGCAGTAAGTAGAGCATCTCCAGAGGCCTCTAAACTATTAAGAGAACTTGCGAGAGAAAATAATATAAGATTAATACTGAGAGAAGAAGTAGAAGAATATCTCTAAGCGTAGAAATTAGCATGGACTAATTCTCATAAATCATCGCATTAATTGTGTTAGTATTATTCCATGGATCTTAATTATGTAGATATGATGACTAAGATGAGATTAGTTAGGGTATTAAGAATCAGGATTGGGAGAATAAGAGATCTTATATATGGCAGTAAGAATAAAGCTAAAAACAATAGGAGGAGAGAAAATTCTTGAGACTATAGCCTCTTGTGTGTAGTGGTTATGAGGCTGATACACAGCAACTACTATAATTATTTAATTAGCTAGAGAACTGAGTTCGTAGCCTTCTTTCCCAACCAATGCTCTGGAGAGATTATTTGAGACAGCTGGTGAACCTCTTAAAGTACAAGTTTTTAGGAATGTCACGACTGTGAAGATACTAGGTTGGGATATTGATTCGAGAGAAGTCTCTGTTGACACAGTTATTTCGTATTAAATGATGAGGTTTCAATAAGTGATCAATTAATAGGGTGTCTTGAGATATCTATGGAGGATTTCGCAGAGGGTTTATGGAGATTTCGTTGGGAACCTAAAGATAAAGTGAAAAAGTGAGAGAAAATATGCCTATCATTAAGACCCCGGATCTTATATAGATAAATTGATTTAGTAGATTCAAATATACTAGTTAACAGAGGAGAATATTAAGAAACAAATATTCTCAATTAAATTAGTTTTATATATGATCTCCAGTTTTTTTGTTGTTTGGTGAGTCTAGTAGGCTACCCAAAT
The DNA here is from genome assembly GCA_049976205.1 of Sulfolobales archaeon. GTDB lineage: Archaea > Thermoproteota > Thermoprotei_A > Sulfolobales > AG1 > WYEN01. Next base: position 994 of record JBMFIR010000024.1, read on the forward strand.
CATGTAGCTTATTAGATAACATATCCCTAAGGAAACTAGTGTGTACAGTACTGTCACTCTATAGATTCCTTTTGGAAGTATTTTTCTCCCAAGATCTTTCTCAATTAATCTGAATGCTACGTACAGTGCTGGTGCTCCAGCTGCTGTGAAGTTGCTTCCTAGAGTGCCTGCCCATAGAAGAGCCCAATTAAATGGCCATGGATTATGTAGTGAGCCGTTGTCGTAGAGTAGCTTTAATGTTTTTAGCATCACGAGTATATATGCGTCGTGCTCAACTACTGACGATATTGCTGCAGACACCCAGTAAATTAATGTGTATCCCAGTGAAATTGTTGCGGTAGCTGGTGCGAGTGCCCCAGCTATAATGTCGAGAACTCCTGTTTTCTCGAGGGATCCGACTAATATGAATAATGTTATGTAGAAGAGTATTGCGTTTAGATCTATTCCTTCATCAACTACTTTCTCAAAGCTTGTTTTTCTAAGCGAAACTAAAATTACTGCTGTTACTGAGGCTACGAGTAGTGGGAATACACCGAGTCTGATATTGTAGCCTACTAAATCACTTATTGTTTTCCTAAGACTCATTAAAGCAATAATAGTGAGAAAAGATATTAACGCGATTATCACATAGATCTTATCTACTCTTGATATGCTCTCCTCCATAAATCTCTCTCTGGGCAGAGTCTTACCAGTCTCTCTAAGCAAGATCTTGGAGACAATAATTAGTGTCGGTATGAATGTTAAGGAGAGCACTATAAATGATGAGGGTCTATTCATCATCCAGATGAAGTCAGGGAATTCTGCACCAAATACGACGTGAAGTAGTTGAGGGGGAAGATCTCCGAGTAAGAGTGCTGTACCCATGAAATTAGCTGATAGAGCAACCATGATCCCGCTTCTGACAGGATCGAAGTCAAATTCCTTGGCTAATTTAAGGATCAGCGGAACAAATAAGAGAACAACCAAGACATTATCAACAAACATCGTCACTATACCAGCTAAGAAATTCATTACAAAAACAATTCCAAAAACACTCTTAATATTCTGAGAGATTCTATGAACAATAAACTCCACAGCTCCTGAGTCGGTTAAGAAGAAACTAAGCATCCACATACCCAATAAAATAGATATTATGTTCCAATCAACATAGTGATCAAATGCCTCATATAGATCCATTATACCTAGAATAAGAATTAGTGAAGCACCTATTAGCCCTGCGTGAGACTCCTCTAATTTTCTAGAGACAATGAGAGAAATTGTTAAGACAAAAACTGTTATTGACAAGATCTGTAAGTAACTCAACGAGACCTCGATACACGACTCCGGATACTATTTAGAACAGAGACTTATAAGACTATCTAATTTTTTGAATAATGGTGTCATCTGTATACAATTTTGAGGGATTATCATTTCATCTAAGATTAGCTCCGAGAAATTAGTGCGGTGGTCTCTGGATATATAAATGTTATTATTTATGTAAAATCATGTGAGTCTCAATTATAGGCAGGAGACTCATCTGCGTTCAAAAAATCAAAACATTCTTTGTGTCATTAATCATTTTATTATACTAAGTATCCATGGTACTCCTATAATTATATATATTACATAAAACAATATCCCAAATACAAACCCTAATCTCCAGAAGTCCTTCCCCCTCACATAACCGCTCCCGTAGTATATTGGTGCTGGTCCTGTAGCATAGGGTGTTAATACACCCATTATTCCCAATGTGTAGGCCAGTAGATATGCAGCGGTAATTGGTGGAACACCTAGATTGATCATTGACGTCAGAAAAATCGGGTACAGAGCAGTTGCGTGTGCTGTTAAGCTTGCGAATAGATAATGTATCCAGTAAAATATTGATATTATCATGACTACTGCTATGTTAGTACCCAACCAGCCTATGGTCGAGGAAATTATTTTTGCAACATAACTTATGAAACCCACTTTTGCTAGTCCATCAGCTAAAGTCACTAATGTTGCGAACCACACAAAGGTGTTCCACGCAGATTTGTGGCTTAGTATATCTTCCCATGAAACTATTTTTGTTATCAGCATCAGGGCTATGATTAGTAGTGCTACAGTGGTTGCATTTAAATAGTTTCCTCCAAAGATCCATAGTGCCAATGCCAATATGACCATGAGCAAGAAACTTATTTCTTTTATTGATACTGAGCCTAGCTTAATTAGTTCTTTAGAGGCCCATGTAGAAGCTTCTTCAGATATCTTTATCTCTGGAGGATAGATCTTGTACACAAGTATTGGAGTTAACATGAATAATAAGAAGCCTACTAGAGAGAAGCCTATGAACCAGGTGGTCCAGTCCAGAGATACGTTAGCTGTTTTAGAAGCCAGTGTTGAGACTAAGACATTGGGGGCTAATCCTGTTAAGAACATGCTGCTAGTAATACAAGTGGTGGCGAAAGCTACCCACATTATGTATGAACCTATTCTGCGCTCAGTATTGATTTCAGGTGAAGATCCGTAGAGAGGAGGTATATTAGATATTATAGGATATATAGTACCTCCACTACGTGCAGTATTAGAAGGCATGAAAGGCGCCAAACCAAGATCCGCGAATGCAATAGCATAACCTAATCCAAGCGATCTTTTGCCAATGTACTTGATGAGTAATAGAGCAATCCTCCTTCCTAAACCTGTTTTTGCATAGCCTAGCGACAAAAGAAATGCTGCGAAAATCAGCCAAACAGTTGTGTCTGCAAAACCGGATAATCCCCACTTAATGGCATCTGTAGGACTGGTGTAGACTAGCCCGGAGATCATCGCTATAACGACACCGATCAAGCCAACCGCTGCAGCTGGTATAGGCTCCAATGCTACCCCAGCAATAACTGCCACAAATAATGCAAAATAAAGCCACGCTCTAGGATCTAATCCTTTAGGAACAGGAATCAGAGCAATGACTAGACCAAGTGAAATTGGGATAATAACCTTTAGAATATATCTCGATGAAACCATTATTTATACCCGATGTAACTATTTTAAATAAGTTTATAAATTTTCCTGAAGGTACAAAATTATAAAATAAAATAAAAATTTAGTTGAATCAATTTAAATATATAATAATCCTGCTATAAGATCTATAAAGTGATGTATTAAGTGATCTACTAGAAAAAGCATTTTGTAAAGATAACAAGCTAAGCACACTTTTACTAGAAATAGATCTATAGATCTTTTTGAATAAAATAATTAAAATTATATAACTAGATCTAGACGAGTGATAAAAATGATCTCTGATTACATATTAGTTTAAAAATAGATCAATTATTTTAAAACTTTTAATAAGGAAGTTTGTAATGTTTCACAGCTAAATCTGCTAATCCTAATCTCTCGAGGATTCTTATAGGAACTTGTAGTGAGACTTGAACAATACCTGGTAATCTGCCGATCTCAACAGCTCCTGATATCGTCACTCTATTCAGAACTTCTTCATAACTCATACCGAATAATTTAGAGGCTCTTTCAAATCCTCTCTTGGCCGCATCATTGATTGTGGGTCCTGATCCTATTATTTGTATCGGTGCAACAGGCTCTGGCTCGATACCATATTTTCGTGCTAGGTTTTTGACAAGATCCCACTCATCTTTTCTCCAAGGCTTAGCCAGCGGAGGAAGATCTTCCTCTGGGGGAAGGAGAAGAGGTCCCTCTAATTTTAATCCTTTGATCACGCTAACCTTCACCGAGACTTCTGCAGATATATCGGTTGTGTGTCCAGCCACTTCGCCGTCGCCCTGCATTGCATGTGCGTCTCCTGCGTAGATCCCTCCTCCCTCTAACCTTCACAGGAGCAATAAGTATCGCGTTTTTCCTAACAGAGTCAATGTCTAGGTGGCCATCAGTTAGATCTCTCTCATATTGTTCTCTAGTTATTCTGTAGGGATGTGGAGCATCTATTAAGAAGTAGCCGAAGTCCCCGGCATTATGTGAGTCTGGTATATCAACCGCTGGAACAGTACCTAATTGGCCGAGGAATGGTCTTATTCTAGAGGTCACACCCACTAGGTCTGCTTTGCCGGAGACTAGAATCGGTACTTGCTTGGATTTTTCGGGTAAAGCACTCCACTCCCATGCTCTCATAGCTATCTCATGAGCAGTTCTTCTATCAACTGTTAACCCGATCGAGTAACTCTCGTCGAAAACCATTGTGTATCCATGGAGAAGTGTGAAGGGTGATGCAGGAGCTCCGCATTTCTTGCATCTGATATTCTCTATTCCCACAGATCCTTTCTCGAAAACATAGTCGGGCCAAGGCTCGCGGCAAACTGGACATCTCTTCGCAACATATGGGTCTCCTATATAGGCTCCCTCAACTGCTTTATCTACTCCTGATGCTGATGCCTTAGATCTTATCTTGATATCTTCTATGTATATAGCGACTGCATCACCGATCTCAGTCTTCTCAATAGCCACAGGCATATTAACTTCATGCCCTCCTCTCATCGTTGGAGTAATCATGGGACCTCAGCAACCAGGTGCCGTGATAAACACTATTCTGCCACCATCTGATACAGGACCAAGCATTTTTTAGTGAGGACCTATTATTCCATTAGTAAATTCATCATTATAGATAAGTGAATCGCTCAAATTTACCACCGCAAAATATTAAATAAACAAAGTAATTATATTTAGAGATAGCTTCGCTTTTCTAAACGATTTTTATAACGAGTCTCTTTCTAAGGATCTTATATAATACAATCGATATTAGTGTTCTTCCATACATATCACTTATCTGTGTCGCCCAAGCACCAATTGCACCGTAGTAGTTAGCGAGGATTTGTGCTGGTAAAGCTCTTAGTAGCAGAACCGACGCCACACTAATTATCAATGGAACATATGTGCTACCCATTCCTCTGAAAGCTCCGTAGTAAGCTTGTGAGAGTCCTAAACCAGGCTCTGATAATGCTGCAAGTATCAGATAAATAGCTACTAGATGCTGAATAACTAGATCCTTAGTGAATAATGAGCCTACGAAAGGCGCAATAGATATGAGTATAATGGCTACAGCACTCATCCACAGAAGACTTATTTTCACACTCTGTTTAAGTAAATGATCTATTTTCTCGATCTGATCCCCGCCAACTGCTTGTCCGATCACAGCTGATGACGCGATCCCAATTGAGAAACTAGGCGTAATAATAATGGTCTCAATATTTACTCCAATGGAATGAGCGCTTAAGGCAACGGCGCCTCCTCTAGCCACGGCATTTACATATATGTTTTGACCAATACTAGAGACTAGTCTCTCTAGAGCCGCTGGAGAACCTATTAGCATTAGCTTAAGACTTCTGATACCAGGTAGGCTTATCACGGGCTTCACAGGAGATCTTAGAATTAAATATATGATTAGAGAAAAATATTGTGAAATTGTTATTGAGGAGCTGATCCAGAAGATCTGAGAGTAAGGATCCCCATGAATTAACTCAATAGATCTTGGCAATATGAGTAAGGAGATTATTATAGTAGTTATCGAGTATATAGCCGGGGGCCACGCTCTCCCAAATCCTCTGTAGACTGACGCTATAAGTGAATTAATAAATATGATAGGTATACCTATTATCCTAGGGATCATAAAGCTCCTCGCAACATCCAAGGAACCCAATGCCCCACCAGATACGAGAATGAGATAGTTATCTAGGAATATGTAAGTGGTGACAGCCACAGGAATCGATAATGCTATTGAGAGAATAAGTGATTCACCAAAGAATCTTGATGCTTCATCAAGTCTACCAGCACCATAGCTTTGAGCAATTGCAACTAGAGCACCAACGATAAAGATAGAGGCTATGCTATTAATAATCATAAGCAAATAACTAGCTAAACCAATGATACCAACGTAAACATCAGAGATTAAAGACACATATGATATAGCTATGATATTAAGAATAGAGTCAGTTAACATACTAACAGCTGTTGGTATAGCAATGGATAAAATTGATTCATTTGAAGATCCTTTACTCAATAATATTTCCTAAAACATAGTATTATGTAGCAATCTTATAACGCCTTATATAGACCCAGACACATTTTTTACAAAATAACTATTCACTCGAAGCCTCTTCGATTATCAATTCTGGTAATAAAGATCACATTATTACGACTACGAGTAACTAATTAGTCTCAATAGAAAATTATTAATGAATAAGGATGGTATCATGTATAGACTGGGTTCAGCAATTGAAGGATTTAATCTCTGGAAAAAATCAATTAAGATAAGCATTGTCCTAAGCATATTCTGGGGAATAGGATTGATCATAGCAATTATTCAAGTATTTAAAGAATTATCGCTTTACCCACTCGGTGTCTGGTTAATAACCACATTAGTTTTTCTATATCCTGCACGGCTTCTGGCCAAGACTTTCGAGAAGTTGTATGAGGCATACTACGAGTATTTCTACTCAATAACCTCGACAATAATTAAGATCGCAATAATACTCTATATTATAATATCACCTACTGTGGGGTATTGGATGATGACAGTAAAACTAGATCTCAATACTTTGCCAAGCACATTCTTCGGGATCAATGCAATAGGGTACTAATTAATTTAGTCATAGGCATATTTTGGGCGTATGTTTTCTGGAGACTGGCTGATGATACAGAAGCCAGCTTATTCAAAGCCGTCGCTGTTATAATAGTCGTTTCCTCAATACTGAATGCAAATGGGATCCTAGGCATAGTTGAATTAATTATATTGTGGATGGCTATTAACGAAGCCATAAGAAAAACCGAGGAAAAGATCTATAGATTAGAAACTACTTAACTCATTTAAGAAATTAATTATGCTCTTCCAAATCTTAATTGATTCATGCACCTAAACACTTCAATAATATAGAATGGATATTGAGTCTAGTGGAGAAGTCATTTACTAAATAGATCACTGATAGTGTTAGAAGGCCATAGTCCTTAGGGGGAAGTAATTGAGCTTGGAATTCTCATCAACTTTTTCTGGGGATAGGTCTCTTTTTTGGGGCTATTGAACTTTGTGATCAGGATCATCAGTTACAGTAGGTATATGCCTCGGACTAATTTCATTAATCTCTCATCCCGCTTGATTGATTGCTAAAGCATTTAAAAAGATCTATGGTGTCTACTACGAGAATATTTACGAGGCAACATATATATTCTCTAAGTAATCTGTTCTCTTGATAAAAAATTCTATAATCTTACTTCGTGGTAAAAAGAAATTTTTCTCTAAGTATAATGTTCCCTCTGATCATTCACTTAATCTAATGACTCTAGTAGATAGTATTAACGAGACAATTATCCAACTGATCAATGATGCTACCGGGATCATTGTGTTCAGAGATGGTATCTCACCTGCTAAAACACGTGTTAATTCAGCGGCGGCTGCTGTTGGTGCCGCCATAGAGATCTCTCTTAATGGACTTGGCAGATAGCTTGCGGAGTAGTATACTGGTGGTAGCAGGATCAGTATGTTGTTTATGGGGTTTGTAATAGCTGATATATTTGTTGGTCTTCTCACACCGAATCCTATTAATATGCCTAGTAGAGTTCCTACGAAGAGTATTATTACTCCTGCGTATATTGAGTAGATCAATGCATTCATCTGATTCATTAATATTGCCAGAGGTGCTAACGGGGCTATACCTGTTAACAACGCGAATAATACCTCGTTTACAAATACCCCAGTTATGTATCTAGTGAGTGTCAGTGGTGATGCTAGATAAGTGTCTGTTATTCTCATTATTCTCGCGTACCCAAGTGATTGACCGACACCATTTATGCCTGCGCCGAAGAAGAATGCTATGATCATTCCCACTAATCCCTGAGAGAATCCTCTTGATCCGCCTATGAACCAGAAGATTACTAGTAGCATTATTGAGAACATCACTGAATTAGGTATCCATAGTGGCTGTCTAGTGAACCATCTTGTCTCTAGAATAAATACTCCGAGGACACCTCTAAATAAATCAGTTATTCTCCTAAGTATTTCTCCTCACCTCATTGAGTATTAATAAGTAGATATCTTCGAGATCAATTTCTCTAATCTCTACATCTCTCAGATCTCTTAATTTATCAATGTATTCACGTATCTCGCCTCGGTCTCTTAGAAGTATTCTTGTGAATTCTCCTGTAGTCAACATATTTTCTCCGTTTAATTCTTTCTTGTTCTGAATCTCTCCCTTAATCATTATCTTATACCTGTATTGATATCTTTGAGCCAGCTCCTGAGGTGTTCCTGAAGCAACAGTCTCTCCATTATCTATGAACACTATTCTGGACGCGATATTCTCTATCTCTCTCATTTCGTGTGATGTGTATATTACGCATCTGTTTTCTCTAGCTATCCTCCTAATAGCGCTCCAAAGCTTATATTTGCTCTCGATATCTAATCCAGTGCCTGCCTCGTCTAGAAACATTACATCTGCTCCTGTAGCAATAATCATGGCTGCGAGAACTCTCTTGCGTTGACCACCGCTTAATTCATATGCTGATCTATTCCTGAGATCCCATAAATCAAGTTCCTCAAGCCATCTCTTAGCCTCTCTAGACGCGTCTCCTATGCTGAAGCCTCTCGCCACCAGGTACCACTTAACTGCCTCGTAAGGTGTCCACACACCGGGCACTGACCCTTCTTGGGGCATAAGTGCTATGTGTCTCCTAATCTTATTGGCCTCTCTGTAGATATCGTACCCCAAGACATATCCCTCTCCCTTGGTCGGCTTCGTTAGTGTTGCTAGCATCTTTATCGTAGTTGTTTTACCCGCTCCATTTGGTCCTAGGAGAACTGTTACCTCACCTGATCTAGCTAAAAGATTTATTCTACGAGCCCCCCATACACCGTTACTATATCTCTTACCAAGATCCTTTGTATACACAGTCTCCATCTCACCACCCTCTTCAGAGGGCTTTTCATGAATCATCAAATAAATAGTTTTTTGAAAACAGATCTCAACAAGCTAACTAGTGAATCTGATGAGATCTCTTTTCAACCAGAGATTTATTTGATGACTCAACTAATTACCTAGGGACATTAGGTGAGTGGTGAAAATAGTGAGAAAATAGATCAGTTATTCACAGCACTTGGGCACGAGATACGGAGAGGAGTAATAAGGATACTCGCGGAGAAAGGCCCAAAAACCTTCACAGAGCTACTAAATGAGTTAGATGTTAAGGATACAGGCACACTAGTTTTTCACTTGAGAAAGCTAGGGAATCTGATAAAGAAAAATGAGAAAGGCGAATATGAGTTAACAGATCTAGGCAAGAAAGCCTATGAAATAATGAGCCTAGCTTCTCTGAAGAAAGAAGAGATCAAGCCCACGGAGAAAACAGAGGAGATAGTGAGACCAGCCGAGAAAAAGATTGAGGCAGTGAGTAGAGAGGCTCTAGAACCAATGATTATATCAGATAGGATTAATTTCATAATTGATAAAGCATTTCTCGAATACTTAAAAGGCAGAGGCAAAAAACTTGTTGTTACTGACGTAGTTAATCTCAAGATAAATGATGACGTTGATCCTTTACTATTCGAAGAAGTAGTTGAGGAGATATATGATGTGCTGAATATTACTGCGCCCAAGCATCTGAGACCATTCCTCGAGACACGAACAAGAGATGTATTGGCAATAAGATATAAAGATAAGGTTTCTGAGAAAGAATTATTTGATTCAGGGATCCTGGGAATGGTTAGTGGAGTAACAAAAGCAGTCTCGGAGGTAATATCCGCGACACTCTCCTCTGTATTCAAAGGATTAAGAGGGGTCACGATATCACCAGGGATCGGTAAGAAACTTATTTACAAAGAAAATCTTCCCCAAAACTTATTGGAAGTTGAAATAGATCTATCCGGGGGAGCGTTGGTGACACTTAAAGAAGGATCCCCCAGCATATCAATCTACGAGACAAGTGGCACGACATGTAAGGAAGGCGACTACTCAATAGACATAAAAGAAAAATCACTATATATCGAGCTAAGCGGATGCCTCACAGAATTAAGACTACCCAAAAACATCTTAAAGAGATTATCAATAAGCACCAGAGGAGGATACATAGATTTCACACATGAGTACGGGGCAGAGGAGGTAGATGTGGAAGTAGCTGGAGGAAACGCAAAGATCAAGCTTAACAACATGCCTCCATCAAGAGTAAGAGCCTCTGTAAGCGGAGGAGTATTGAATCTCGAAACAGTGTTCTCTGAGAAGCAGGAGAGAGACTCAGAGATCGAAGCAGAGATTAGGGGAGGGCTAGTCAAGATCCTTAATAAATTACCCCTTAATATGTCAGCGATTATAGAGACACAGAATGTGTTAGGCGGGTTAGCAGATATTGATATTGATAAAAGTCTGAGAGAGTACAGAGATGAGAAAAGAAAATTAATAATCAAAGCAACAGTTATTGGAGGGGTATTAAGACAAAAAATTGAGCCATTGTAGCTCAGTATAATGATTCTGTTGTTCATTGGAAGATCAAAAAGATCGTTAAGATCTAAAGCCTCTATTGCTATATTTTGATTAAGGTTAATATTATACTTTGGTTATATATATATTTAGTAATTTATTTGGTGATGAAAATTATAAGTGAGAAAATTAATTGTAGCACGGCTTTGCTGTTAACAATATTAATATCAGTAATGATCTTATCTAGTATTCTGATATTTTTTATACCTGAGATCACATATCCTAAAGTTACGAATATTCAAGAGATCAATGAGAAGAGTATTTTTAAAACCCCGCAATCGAATTTTTTGAATTATTTAGCTCAGAGAAAATTTATCGTTTGGGTATGGATTCGAGATACAGGATCTCTCGATTTTAAGAAACTATATAATGAGTATAGTGATGTTATAGATATTGCCTCTCCACAATGGTATTTCATAGATCTTCGTCAAGGCATAAGGGTTCCTGAGGTAAATGTAGAGGATCTCATCTTTATTAATTACTCACTATCTAAAAACATTATATTGATCCCCTCGATATCCTTAGCTGATCAACAGTTAGTGAATATTCTCATCAGCAATAACATAGAGTTCTCTTTATTTACTAAAGTATTTATTAAGAAGGCATATATGTATCGCTACGCGGGATATAATATTGATCTGAAGAATATTAAGTTTGATAACAACACAATAAATCTTATAAATAAATTGGCTGAGGTAATGCATGCGAATAATCTCTCACTCGTAATCACTGTCTATATCACGATACCTGATTCTAATTGCGAGGCAACTGTCCCTGATCTAAATAAATTAGGTGCTGATATTGTTATAATGAGTTATGAGTATTGCAAGAAAGATATGCCGCATCCACTAGCACCTGTGAGGGATATAGATAATTTACTGAAGTATATATCTACTAAGACAGATATGTCAAAGATTATTCTTGATATACCTAATTATGGTATTCTGTGGGATCTTACTCGTAATAAGACCTTCAAAGTATCATATCGTGATCTTAATAAGATTATTAGTGAAAAAGGATTTTTCTACATTGATAATTATGCTAAAGAATTATTCTATAGATCTAATGATAAATTACTGTACTATATAGATGGTGAATTAGCTTATTATAGAATAAGATTAGCATTAGCTCATAATTTAAAGGGTGTTGCTATGAGAGAATTTGAGAATAGTGATCCAATTCTATGGGGTCTTTTGAGAGATCTACGTAGTCTATTCACAGATAATTATCCAACAGATTATCCACTTGCCATATGGTCTCCGGCTCATAATAATAACTATAAAGAAGATAATAGATCCGTAATTAAGTGGATTGTGATACATGTTGCTGAAGGAAATTTAAATTCAGTAGTTGCATGGTTCAAAAATCCCTCGGCTAAGGTCTCGGCTCATTATGTCGTAGGACTTGATGGATCTATTTATCAAATGGTTAGAGACAAAGATATTGCGTGGCATGCTGGTAATAGATTGTATAATGAATTATCAATAGGTATAGAGCATGAGGGCTGGGTTAGTATGAATTTATTCACTGATGCTCAGTATATGAGTTCAGCTCGATTAGTTGCTTATTTAGCTCTTAAGTACGGTATAAGTCTCTATAGACCTAATGGTGTAGCACCTCCTGATCCTAATATAAGTTCAGGTATCATAGGACATGATCAAGTCCCTGATCCTCGGAATCCTGGCTTGGGTGGTGGTGCTAATCATCACACGGATCCCGGGAAATTCTGGAATTGGACGCTTCACATAGATCTAGTCAAGAAGTATTATGAAGCTCTAAAAAATAGAGTTTATGAAAAGTCTTTCGTTGCTGTTTGGTGGGGGTTTTACTCTGATAAATGGAGTTCTAATAGAGATGAGTGGATTAAACAAGTAGATGAGACAATGAGAATATTAAATAAAGCAGGTATTAAAGCAGTCTTTGTGTTAATGAAGGATCCGTGGGGATACGTTTATTATAGAAGCAAATATGCTCCTATGAATCCTAAGTATTCATGGGATCTATTGAGGGATATAATAGATCTTGCTAAGAAACATGGTTTAGAAGTTTATGTGTATATAAATATGTTGTCTGAAGGTGAAACCAAACCTAATTTCTATATCATGCAGAACCCTGATATGGCGCTGAGATCATTAAATGGAGAATTACTTGGTTGGGTAGATCCAGCATGTGATGAATATCGCCAGAGAATTATGGGTATTATAGAGGAATTAATTAGAAATTATCCAGAGATAAGAGGGATCCAATTCGATAGAATAAGAGCATCATCTGCTGATGTTCGTGGTAGATGTTCTGAAGAAAAATTTATAAAGATATATAATATTTCTCCTGATAAAGACTTTGATAAGTACAGGAATTTCCTAATTGAGCAAATATCAGATCTTGTTAAAGAGACCAGTAAATTTATCAAAAGTCTGAGAAAAGATCTTGAGGTTTCAGCAGCTGTATTTCCGAGTACGCAAGCTTATCGATCCGTTCTCCAGAATTGGGTTGAGTGGATTAATAATAACTATCTTGATTATGTGGTTACGATGACTTATACAGATAAATTTGATTACTTCAAACAATTAGTTGAGCAACAGTTCGAGGCGATAAAAGATAAAGAGAGATTATACGTGGGTGTAGGTGCCTACAGACTCTCAAACACACAATTTATTCAGCAAATATCTTATCTACTTGAATTAAGAGGTGGAAGTGGAGTGTTTCTCTTTAGTGTAGATGGGTTGCTAGATAGAGATCTCTTGAAATATCTTATGGCTTATAGACTGAGTTTCTTAACTTAATCCAAAAATCCTTAAAATTTTCGCACTTACTTAGGAGCCGATTCTTTTTTATCTCTAATATTTTTTCTTAGATAAATCACTGATAATATAAGCAGTATTGATGAGATTGTTATAGATATTGTGATAGGTACTAAAACTTCACTATTGTATCCTCCGAGTAATAATGCGAGTACTGATAGTAACAGCAGTATTATTGATACAACGAAGATATCGAGCATTATAATGGGATGATGATACATTACTACAATGCCTCATATATTTTTTAACCAACTAGGTCTCCATTGAGGTAATTTTTCACTTTTAACACACAGGGATAAATGATCATTAGACACTTCTTTATAATCTAGTGTTTTTAGAGATACGCACTCTTCATCTGCATAAGGACATAGATCTGCGAATGGACATATAGATCTGATTATTCTACTCTCAGAATCATAGATCCTAACAAGTTCAGGTGGTCTAACTCTCTTTCCGCTATCGAATCTAATAACTGCAGGTATATTAGCTATTAATGCTCTAGTATATGGGTGTTTGGGATCGTACATAACCTTCGATACCTTTCCTGCTTCGACAATATATCCTTTTAACATAACATATACATAACCATCATCTCCAGCAGCATACAACGCTGCTCCCAAGTCATGCGAGATAAATATTATTGATGTTTTGTACTCCTCCGAGATTTCTTTGAGAAGATTTATTATTGCTACACGTATAGAAGGATCAACCATACTAACAACCTCATCGGCTACAATTAGGTAGGGTTCTACGGCTAGTGTTCTTGCGATAACTAGTCTCTGTTTCATTCCACCCGACAAGTGATGAGGATACTTATTCAAGAAATAACTTGGTGGTGATAATCCTACCTTCTCAAGTAGTCTCTTAATATAATCATATCTATCACTCGCACTCATATGAGGATAGTGTTTTTTGATTACTACATCAAGTGTTGTGTAGACATTCATTGATGGATTAAGTGCTGAGTATGGGTCTTGGTGTATATAGACGAATCTATGTCTATTTTGTCTAAAGAATTTGTCGTTCACAATCTCACCGTCTTTTATCACGATCTGATCCAGCCATTTCACACTTCCCGAGGTTGGCATTATAAGACCTGACGAGATTTTTCCAACGGTTGTTTTTCCAGAACCACTCTCACCAACTATGCTTCTGATCTCACCTCTGTTAATACTTAGATTTACCTCATTTACAGCTCTAACAATAATTTTTCTAAATAATCCTCTGTAGTAGTGTTTTGATACACTAGATAACTCTAATACCTTATTCTTCATCATTTCTCATTTCCTCGCATATAGCCAACATTTTACGTAATGCCCTTTCTCCACCTCGATCATAGGAGGATCCTCTCTTACGCATATTTCACGTGTGAATGGGCATCGAGGATTAAATCTACATCCAGGAGGTGGATTAAGCAGGCTCGGAGGCTCTCCCGGTATAGGTTTTGGAATTGATTTAGTATAGAAGTTTGTTATTGATGGTATAGATCTTATGAGCATTTGAGTATATGGATGAAGAGGTTTTTCAAAAATATCTCTGAATGAACCATACTCCACAATTTTTCCAGCATATAAAACAGCTACTCGATCTGCTAGTTCAGCTACTACCGGTAGGTCATGTGTGATCAGGATCATGGTAGTTCTAAATTTCTCTCTTATATTATCTAGTATATTTAGTAGTATCCTCTGAGAGAATATATCTAAGGCTGAAGTAGGCTCATCCAATACTATGATCTCAGGATTCAGAGCCATAGTTAATGATATCACTACTCTCTGTTTCATTCCACCACTCAATTCATGAGGAAATTTGCTGAGGACGCTACTAGGCTCTAAACCAACGATTTTTAATTTTTCGTAGGATTCTTCAATAGTTTTTTCGTCGTGTATACCATGGTCTTTTAAAGTTTCAATGAAATGTTGCCTAATATTCTGTACTGGATTAAGTGATGTTTGAGATCCTTGTGGCACATATCCTATTACTCTTCCTCTTATTCTTCTCATAGTCTCCTCGCTTAGGCTCATGAGATCTATCTCATCGCCTCTATTAGTTCTTAGAATAACTTTCCCACTTCTTATTCTAGCATTTCTCGGAAGAATCCTTAGTATAGTCTCAATTAATGATGTTTTTCCTGAACCACTCTCACCGACTATACCTGTTATCTCATGTCTATATATGTCTAGATCTATGTTATCAACAGCTTTTATAGTTCCTTCTCTAACTAAATACTCCATTTTTAGGTTTCTTATAGAGATCATGACATCACTACTCATAGACTCTCAGCCTCGGATTAAAAACTTCTTCTAGTGATTGAGCAAAGTATACTACTCCTAGCTTCACGTATATGAGAAGTATTAATATTATTAGTATAGCTGGTGTTGCTTGAGGTATTAATAAGGCTCTGTATGTATATATCATTGTATTCAATATATAGCCCCAGTTAGTTACATTAAGTGGTGCAACACCTAGGAAGATTATGCCTATTAGAGAAGTCATGTTTCCAACGTATAGTGCTCCTAAGTTATAGGCTATGTAAGGCATTAAATGTGGCAAGATTTCTCTGAATAATATATGGCTCCTACCAAGACTTAGATTCACGGCCGCCTCCACATAGTCTCTTGTTTTTAGAGATGATACTTCTGATATAATAGATCTTGTTAACCCAGGCCATGAGAATACTGCTAATATCATCACCATCGTTAAATAGCTTTTAGGAAAAGCATATGCCATAATAAAAATCGCTGGGAAAGAGGGTATGGTTAGCCAAATATCTGTTAAGGCTGTAATGATTCTTCTAGATAATCCACCGATAAATCCTCCTAATAATCCTAGAACCACCCCTATTAATACTCCTATTAACGATGCGAGAAATGGTATTAGAAAAACCTCCCTTGATCCATGGATAATCATTGCGAATAAATCTCTTCCTAGATAGTCGCATCCGAATAAATGCTGGAGAGAGGGGATGCACCACATATTCTCGGGGTGAGGCTCAAGATCTAGAGGGACTACCTCGGGACCAACTGTTGCCATCAGGATCATTACCACTATAGTTATTGTCCCAAAGAGTCCTCTAGAGCTCTTAATAATAGGTTTCACATAATCAGCATATATATTCCGTATGCTTTCTTGGTAACGTAGTTCACTCCTCATTATCCACGCACCTCTTTTCTTATCCTCGGATCAAGTAATGGAGTTATTATCTCAACTATTAGGACTCCCGCTATAGTTAGTAGTGTCATTATGAAGAATATGCTTTGCAATAATCCATAGTCTCTTATACTTAGCGCTAGTGATAAATAGT
Organism: Sulfolobales archaeon; assembly: GCA_049976205.1. GTDB lineage: Archaea > Thermoproteota > Thermoprotei_A > Sulfolobales > AG1 > WYEN01. Next base: position 17,538 of record JBMFIR010000024.1, read on the forward strand.
ATCCCATACCTGGATAAGCAAATATGCTTTCGATAAGTGCTGAGCCACCCACCATACCCCCGATCCTTATTGCGAGAAGTGGGACTAGTGGTAGAATAGAGTTCTTTCCAATATACGAGGTTGTTATTCTCATCTTGGTTAAACCCCTGGCTTCAGCATACTTTAGAAAATCTTCTTCAAGGATCTTTGCAACATTAGATCTTATAAGTAGAGCCCATCCAGAAAATGTCATTAATACATACGTTATTATTGGTAATGCAGCATGGTAAAATACATCTGCTATAAAAGGTAGGTTGAAACCTGGCTCAACATTAGGTGAAAAAGCTCCTTGTGCCGGAAATAATCCTAGGCGCGCTGAGAGAAAGAGATATAGTAGTAAAGCTATTATATAGCCAGGTATCGAGGTTAAAATAGATGAGGTAGCTGTTATTAAACTATCTAATTTTGTTCCTCTTCTGAAGCCTGCTACCATACCTATTAATATTCCAATTGCGAATGCGAGTGAGATCCCTATTGATAATGTAAACACTGTCCAACCCAAGAATCTACCGATAACTTGAGTAACAGGTCTCTTGAAATATGTTGAGTATCCTAGGTTGCCTCGAAAGAGATTTTCTATGTACTCGAGATATTGGAGCCATTGAGGCTTGTTAATATCTATTCCATAGTATAGTTGCATAACTATTTTTCTAGCCTCATCTAAAGGTATTCTCAGTTCCTCGGCTAGTTGAGAGGCTAAAGCATAGATTATGTCCCCAGGCATATTCCTTATTAGGAAGAATGTTATTGTTGCTGATATCATTATAGTTATTAAGGCATATAAGATCCTTATAATCACGGTTCTTAAAAAAATATTTTTTATTAAAAAAGACATTTACGTATACCCTGATCCTTGTTTCTAATGGAGGTTGTAGTAGATTAAGAAAAGTAATAGAGCTCTGTAATAGCCTGCGTCCATTAATCTAACACTCCACACAGGGTCATCAGCGCTTGGCCATCCCTGTAACTGGTTAGTATTCATAACAACCCATACACCGTATTCATATATGTGGTACACAGGAACATACTCATTAACAATCCACGCAAAAGCTTTCACAGCACATTTCTCAATACCCGTACCAGGATTGTTGTATAGTATTGAGAAGAGATCTGATATATTAGCGTCATTAGTGCATGTCTTCCATGGATGACTTATATCTAGCCAGTTCGGGAATGCTATTGCTCCTCCTGCTCCCCAGCCGAGGGCTAGTATATGGCTCCACGTCCAGTATGGGCTTCCTGTAGCATACATTAGGCTGGATATCCATATCGTTAGATCATAGTCTCTAGTATCATTATAACTAGTGGAGTATGTTCTCACAAGAGTTGTCCATACTGCTGCGGGCTGTATATTTATTTGAGTAGATATTCCGAAGGAGTTTAGTGATGCGGCAATGATTTCAGCGGGTACGGTATACATAGTGTCTGGTTGTACTAGTATTGTTATTGAGATAGGTGTTCCGTTTGGATAGACCCATTTTTTAGTCTTAGGATCTTTCATGAAACCGCATGATGTTAGTTCTTGCTCTGCCTTCTTTGGATCATAGGTGTAGTTAGTGAATAGTTTTAAGTCATCAGTTGTAAGCCATTGATATAAGAATTGATCTGGTAGACCTATATTGAGTGTTGGTTTCTTGGCGTACATTGGTAGTGATGCAATGATCTTGTCTCTATCTATGAGATACGCTATTGCTCTTCTGAAACAAGTCATATTCATCGGGTATCTCTGTTCATTGAATAATATGCCCACCATTCTATAATTGGGCATTGAGTATACGAGGAGACCAGGTGTTTTGTTAAGGAATCTTATTAAATCAGTGGATACGCTAGCGAATGTTGTCCACGTTATTTTTCCAGCGGCTACCTGCTCTAATGCCACAGCTGTTTCTGGAGAAGGATACATAATCCATCTAGCTACCTTGATCTGATCGCTGGCCCAGAAGTATGGATTCTTCTCCCATATTATGTAGGACTCTGTTATTTTAGATGGGTAGAATGGGCCATTTGCTATATAAGAAGGTTCTTTCTTAGCTATTTCTGTGAAATTACCTCTGAACTGACTCTGTAGATCTGCTATAGTTTTTGTAAGATCACTTGGTACAGTTCCTCCACTCTGAGTTATTTCGTATCTCTGTTTTAATAAGTCATAGAGTTTTGTGCATATACTATAGAGAGGTTCTTTAGTATAGTAATTTTCTGAAGCCCATACACCATCCCAACTCCACATCCATGATGTTAAAGTCTCGAATCTGATATTGGTTCCGTTAAAGTATCTTCTTATCGTGGTATCATTAACAACTTCATAGTATCCCATGAAAGAAGCATAGTAGCAACCATACATTATTTTACTTAAATAAACATCTTTAGCAGTAACAGGTTTCCCATCACTCCAACCAGTCTTTTTCAGAGTGACTTCCACTATAGTGACATTCCGGTTTTTATCAACAATAACTCTCCAATTATCCGCTAAAAACGGTAGCATCTTTGGGTAAGAACCCTCTAAGCCAGGTACTGAGGCTTGCTCCGCGGGGATCAGAAATACAAGAGGTGCGTGTATATAGTAGTGAAGCATTCCAACAGTCCCAACAAGAGGATTAGGGAAGAAATTCTCTGGCGCAGGCCATGTGGGCCCATACAAATATAGTTCTTTTTGTGCAGAAGGAGTAGTGGTTGGTGACGTAGGTGATGTAGGAGATGGGGATATTGTAGGAGAAGGCGACGATGTCATAGATACAGGTGATGTAGGTGATGTTGTAGTTGGTGAAGGAGGGGCCTTGGTGGTAAGCAGGTATAAGGCGATCCCTGCAACAACGACTATGATAAGAAGAATTACAGAGATTAAAACAGTTCTTTTATTCAATATAATATCACCGTTAAAGATTTGTGACTAAGAAACCTAATATTTATTATGTAATGTTGCGCAGTATGAACTTAACTTTATTAGAAATATTATGAAAAACCCGATCTCTCTAAATAATAGAAAATAATTTAACAACTCCTAATTAAAAATATTGTTTTATTTAAACAAAGATTATTATTTTGCTGAAAAAGATAATCCTGATGATTTATATGAGTAAGATGATCTTTGCCTTATGGTATGGTTTAGGTAATGTAACCCCAGAATTTAGCTCAGACTTAGTTGAGAAAGATTTTAGATTGTTTAGGGATCTAGGGTTTAAATATGTGAGAATATGGGTTAATTGGAGAGATTTCGAGCCCAGGCCCGGAGAATTTGATACTGATAAAATTCGCGTCCTCATGGAATCAGCCGAGAGATATGGTCTCGGAGTAATTGCGCAGGTGTACTTAGAGTATGCTCCTGATTGGCTGCCTCGTTTATATCCTGACTCATTGTATACTGATGAGACTGGTTCTAGACTATATCCTCAGGGGAGCCCTGGTGTCTGTCTCGATCATCCTCAAGCGAGGAAAAAAGCTGAGGATTTCCTAATTAGATTAGCTAGAGAGTTAGTTAAGTATAGTAATTTCTATGCTTGGGATGTGTGGAGTGAGCCTCAGATTATTCAGTGGGTATTTAGATTAGGTAGACCTAGGCCTATGTATTGTTATTGTCCATATACGATTAAGAGATTTAGAGAGTGGCTTAGAAATAAGTATGGAGATATTGAAAAATTGAATAAGAGTTGGCACAGAGACTATGGATCTTTTGACGAAGTCGAGCCTCCACGATTCGTTGTGTTACATTTCGGTAGAGAAAATATTGACTGGATCGAGTTCTTAATTAATAAACTTAAAGAGGATTTGAGATGGAGAGTTGAAATAATTAAGAGTATTGATAAAAATCATCCTGTCACAAGTCATGCTGCAACGACGTCTATATTTCTTAATCCACTATATGGTAATCCAGATGATTGGGAAATGGCTGAGGCTGTGGATATATGGGGCACCTCATTATATCCGAAACATGCCCACAGATCTATTGATAATGTAATTGATGCATTTATTTTAGATGCTATTAGATCATCTTCTTACTCAGCTGGAAAAGATTATTGGGTAGGTGAGCTTCAAGGCGGTCATGGAATAGGTGGATTAAAAATAAACGAGCCTGTGGAACCAGAGGATATAAGGATCTGGATATGGCAGAGTATTGCACACGGTGCCAAGGGAATAAATATCTATCATAGCTACCCTATGATGTGGGGTTACGAGACCTCGGGATACGGATTATTTGAGCCTAGTGGCTCACCGACTCCCAGAGCCTTAGTTGCAGCGGAGCAGGCTAAGATTATTAGTGAATACGAAGATTTATTGACTATATTAAAACCTCTGAAAGCTGAAGTTGCTTTACTGTATAATATATATGTTTATAGGTTACTATGGGTTCTCCAGGAGACGTCCGCGGATAAGGTATTTAAATCTTTATTAGGTCTATACCGAATTCTTTATAAATATAATGTTTCCGCAGATTTTATTCATGTGAAACAAGTAGAGAGAGGAGATTTAGATAAATATAAGATATTACTAGCACCATTTTCTATCTCGATATCCAGGGCAATGGCCGATAGATTAAGAGATTTTGTATCGAGAGGAGGAGTATTATTAGTTGATGCAAGATTCGGGTGGTTTAGAGAGGATGGTTGGTTAGACAAGGAGATACCTGCATATGGTATGAGCGAGATTGTGGGAGCCAGCGAGGAGTCGTGTAGAAGTATTGATAAAATAATTTTCCGTGTATCCGAGAATTTCCTAGGGGTTCGCAAAGGTATCACAGTAAGTGGTGCATTATATGAAGAGATTTTAAGACCTCGTGGAAACGCTAGTGTAATAGGCGTCTCAAGTAATGAGAAACCAATTGCTGTTTTCAGTAAATATGGGAGAGGCTCGGTACTCTTCATAGGCACAAGTATTGGTCTAGCGTATGAGGAATTTAGAGATGACTCTATAGAGAAATTAGTTATGGGGTTAGTGAATTACGCAGATGTATCAAGACCCTTGGTCGCGGCTCCGGCGACTTCAAATGTGGAGATCCGAGTACTTGCTTCAGAGGGTTCAAGTAAGGAGATGCTGGTCATAGTATTGAATCACGATAGAGTTGCTAGAAACATTGAATTAATTTTCGATCAGAGATTCTCGGTGTCAAGAATAAGAGATCTGATGACAAATAAGACGTATGAGGTTAAGGAAGGGAGGTTAAGATTGGATCTTTCGCCTAAAGCGGTTATTGTAGGATATGTGGAGAGGTAAGTAGTATGGAGGATCTGAATTTCGCTGAGAAATGGCTTGAGAACGCGTATGGTATAATGAAATATATTGAAGAAACACAGATCGAGTCTATTAACAAAGCCGCTGAGATAATCGCTAATTCTATAGCTTCTGGACATGTCTGCTTCTTATTTGGTTCAGGACACGCGGCTATACCTGTTATGGAGATTTTCCCTAGATATGGTACTGTACTAGGCTTTATGCCAATTGTTGATCTACCTCTAGTCGCTTTTCTAAGAATAGTTGGTGATATGGGATATCCACAATTTGATTTCATAGAGAACTCGCCGGAGTACGGTAGAAGAATCTTGGAAAATTACGAGATCCATAAAGAAGATTGTGCTTTACTCTTCTCACACTCAGGTACGACACCAATAACAATTGAGGTAGCGAGAGTAATCAAAGATTATGGAGCAAAAATAATTGTTGCTACTTCTCTTAAGCAT
>JBMFIR010000025.1:0-21119 GCA_049976205.1 Sulfolobales archaeon
CCAATAACAACTGTTATGGTAACTTTAATCTATTTAGGTAAAGACTTCAGAGATCCTCGAAGCTACACCGAAGAATCACTTCGAGAGGTATATAATGTTCTTAGCAAGATTGTGCCTCACGTAGTTTTTCTAACAACTGATCAACTTATACAGGAGTTGGTTAGAGAAAGCGTATACGCTGGTATAGCGTGGAATGGCGATGCTTTACAAGCAATAGCTCAAAAAGAAGATCTTGTTTATATAGTTCCTGAAGAGGGTTCAGATATGTGGATCGATATGTGGAGCATTGCTCATAACTCTAAAGAAAAGGATTTATCTTATGACTGGATCAATTTTACACTAGATCCGTGGGTTGCTGCTCTTAACACCACAGCTATATGGTATGCGAATCTGGTTCCAGCATCAAATGAGTATATACCAGAGAAAATATTGGGGGATCCTGCTGTTTATCCTGATAACGAGACTAAGAAAAGACTCAAGTTATTCAGGCCTCTAACGGAGGAGGAGACCAACAATATTCTTAGAGTTGTTTGGGCTCCGCTGACTGGCAAAACCTAGGAAAGGAAAATTATTTTTAGGCTTCTCATAATAAACTTCTTGTTGGTGAATAAATGAGTAATCAAGCAAGCAGAACCGAAAGTCCTCTTAAAGTTCTTAGAGTATCGCTTTCAAAGACAGTATTAGTCAAACTAAAAGATGGAAAAGAATTAGTTGGTCTCATGGACTCGGTTGACTCTACAATGAATATTGTTTTAAGAGATGCTGTTGAAGTTGATGAGAATGAGAGACTAGTTGCTAAGTATGGGAAAATAATTGTTAGAGGTTCACAAATACTCTATATAGCCACAAACTATGGAGAAACTAAAGTTTTGAGTATGAAATAATCTATGGGTAAAAGTCTTCACAAGATCATTCCTAAAATAGATGAGATAGACTACAAAATTCTTGGTGTACTAGTAAAGAATTTAAGAAGATTTGAGTATATTCCTCTAGAAATAATAATTGAGGAATCAGGTATCCCCAGAGACACTCTAGCTAGTATTTTAATGAAATTAGCAGAACTTAAGGTAATAATACCATCATCCTCACAGAACCCCTTAAGCTATAAATTAACTTTCACAGGTCTAAATCTTTATTCACTAAAGAAATTAGCCGAGAGAGACATTATAAAAGCCATTGGAGTACCCATAGGAGTTGGTAAAGAGAGTGTAGTTTATATAGCGAAGAACTATAAAGATGATTTAGTCGCAATTAAATTCTATAGAATAGGTTGGTCTAGCTTCAGAGAATTCTCCAGAAGGCGAGGCTATGGACTAGATCTTGGAGGATCGACGTGGCTACTCCGGAGCATAGTGGCGGCAGAGAGAGAGTATAGTATAATGAAAAAACTAATTAATATAATCCCAGACAAGATTCCTCAGATATTTGCTAGAGAATTAAATGCTATAGTTATGGAATATATAGATGGTAAAGAACTTCATAAAGTACTTGGGTTAAAAAATCCTTTGAAGATATTCTCTGACATAATTGATGTTATTAGAGAAGTTTATCTTAAATTAGGTATTATTCATGCGGATCTAAGCCCATATAACATCCTGGTGAAAGACCCTGGAACGGAGCATGAGAGATCTTTTATTTTCGATTGGCCTCAGTGGGTAGATATTAAAGAAGCCTCTGCCGAAAAAATTCTTCTCAGAGATCTTAGAAATATAGTGAGATTCTTTGAGAAGAGATTTAACTTAGAAATAAATCTTGAGAAAATATATAAGTATGTAGTAGGTGGTGCTGAGACTCTTGATTACAGGTAATGATCCTCAGCAAGAAAACTTCATCGTTGCGGGAATAGATCTATTTAAAGGAAGTATCTTCTCAAGAGAGGGTGCAACATACTCTATTTCTATACTCTCACGTGAAAAAACTCTTTATGAGGCTCAAGATGTTTCTCTTCCAAGAATTCTACGTATACTTCACGAGTATAAACCAAGATACATTGTTGTAGATAATATATATGAGCTGGCACCAGATAAAAGAACATTTAACAAGATTCTTTCTCTACTCCCAGAATCTACGGAGATAATACTAGCTACATATGATCCTGTGAAAGGTTTCAGAGATCTTAGAGAGATCGCTCAGGAGTACGGGATCTATGAATCTAAGAAAAAACCTGATTCTTTATCTTCAGCAAGGATCTTAGCTAGATTAGGTCTTTTAGGAGTAGGCTACAAGATCAGGGTATGGGAAGAGAGAGTCAAAATAATTGTATCAAGAAATAGAAGTTCTAGAGCTGGTGGCAGCTCCGAGGACAGGTATAAGAGAGCTTCAAGAGCATATGTTTATCGCATAGCTCGTAAAATAAGAGATGCTTTTGAGAGAAATGGTATATCCTACGAGCTACTGATCAAGAGATCCAGTGGAGGAATCGATAGAGCCATATTTATTGTTGAGGGATCTCGAGAGAGGCTTAAGGGTGTTGTTAAACCTATGAAGGGTAGATACGTCAGAGTCGTAATTAGACCTTTAATAAGATCTGTTGTTAATTTACCTAGAGAAGTAGAATCTAAGACGACGCCAGTTGTAGTAGGAATAGATCCTGGGATAAATTACGGGATAGCAGTCATGGGTCTAGATGGTGAGATCTACACTACAGGAACCATACAAGGCGGTGATTTGGGATCCATATTAGGTATAATACAAAAATACGGTGTTCCTCTAGTAGTTGCTACTGATAAAAAACCTGTTCCTGAGTCGGTTAAGAAGATAGCCTCTCTGTATGGAGCTAAGATTTACGAACCGGATCATATACCTTCAGACGCTGAAAAAGAAGACCTTATTAAAGATATAGGCTATAAGGTCTCCACGGTTCATGAAAGAGATGCTCTCTACTCGGCATTATCTTTCTATAGAAAAATGTTGCCTAAATTCACTCAGGTTGAAAGCATAGTTAATAAACTAAGTCTTGATGTGGATACATACAGAATCAGGTCTGATTTAATAAGAGGACTAGATCTTGCTACAATTATCGAGAATATTTTCGCGGAGATATTAAGTGAGGATAACGTGAAAAAAGATCTGTTCATAATAAAAGATTTTATTAAAGAGTATGTAGCTAGCGAAAATAGATTGAGGAGATTAGAAGAAGAGTACCACAGACTCTTATCAGAGAATAATTATTTACGAAACAAAATATCTGATCTAGAGAGAAATCTAAAAACGACTTTCGAGGAATTAGATAGTTTAAAAAGAGATTTTAAGTATGAGGTTTATAGAGATAGAGAATTAAATGTGATGGTAGAAAGACTAAGAACATGCCAAGGTAGTATCAAAGAGCTTGAGACAAGAATTAAGGATTTAGAGGCTATGCTAAACAATTATAAAAAGATTCTTACGGATCTAATAGATAATCGATACACCCCAATTAAAAAGATCTCGGAGAAAAATCTTAGACAAGGGGCGGATCTCTCAAAATACTCACTAAGTATTAGAAGAGACTTGAATCTTGTTCTATTATCAGAAGGAGCTTCCAAAGAATTAATTAATTTACTTTTAACGAGATCTTCTAAAAATAAACTGATCTTAGTGACTCTAGGCAAGTGCTTTTTCAATTGTCTAGGTGATGAGCTGAATCATGTGTGCTGCATATCTATACCAGAGAGAGGTATAGAGACTATTGATCTTGGAGAATATATTCTTATCAGATCAGAGGATCTTGATAAGATTTATATGGAGTATAAAGAGATGTCTAGTAGTCTTCCTAAAAGAATCATATACTCCGTAGAAGAGTTAATGAAATTAATAGATGAATATAGATCTTCTAGAAAGTCTCAGTAATACAAAAAATCAGAATAGTGTTAGTTTACCACTTACGAATAGATCTGTCAATCTAGTTATATTAGCTAACTCTTCTTCTACAATAGATCTGGCTTCCTCTTTTATATCAGAAGTTAATTTATTATCCTCCTGGGGCAGGATCTTTATACTGGCTATTAGAGGCTGATTTATTGGTTTACCTATCTGACTTAGTAACTCAACATATACCTCTTCTATACCCTTAATCTCGTTATATATTCTGTTAGCAATAATAAAGGCCAGCACATTATATATTTTACCTACATGAGAAACAGGATTCTTACCAGCTGTAGCCTCCATACTCATATATCTGAGAGGTGTTATGAGACCGTTTGCTCTATTACCCCTTCCAGTCATCCCATCATCACCGTGCTCAGCTGAGGTTCCAGTGACTGTTAGGTAAACTATGCCTTTCTCTGGTATATCTGCTGTGTTTAAGTAAACCTCTATTTCATCAAATTCTGCGTTTTTAGCTACGTAATCAAGAACTCTGTTTATTACTTCCTCTTTAACGGATAAATAATGATCTATGTCAGGTATTAAGTGTGAAATCATTGATGAAGCTATTGTAATTTTTGCTTTATTACCCACTCTAAGACCCATTACCTTAACATCCTCTCCTACTTCTGGGTAGCGGCTTTTGAATTCTTTTGAATTGAGGTATCTCTCGATCATTAAAACAGTTTTCTCTAACCTACTCATGGGGGCATAGCCAACACCTAAACTCGTGTCATTAGCCAGAGGAACCTTGTTTAGTCCCTCTTCAAAAACTCCTCTTAAGTCTCTGCTTCCCTGACCAATCTTATAGTCAATGATCACATGTTTGTCAGGGTCCAGAAATCTGAAGTTATTTCTTAACCACTCTTTTACTGCACTTATAATTATTGTTCCTATAGGAACTCTCTCAGGTTCTTCTCTACCTTCTCTATAAATCATAGCGGTTGCTCTACCGGATATCAGTATATATATTGGTTGGATAACTTCACCTCCACCAAATCTAGGATTAGCTTGACCACCCACTACTAAAGTCTTATCTAGATTATGATGTAATATAACGCCATACCTCTCTTTATAATATTTTGATAGATATATACTGGAGATCTCGGAAGCAGCGTCAGCCATATAGTCAGGATGTCCCAGACCTTTTCTCTCCACTAACTCCACTAAGTGCTTCTCCACTGGTTGAATATTTATTTCCTCGACAACAATGTGTTGATCCATCTTTATCAAACCCCCAATACTCTATGGAAAATTGGTTATTTTAAAGCTATTAAATCTCGTCTCTTTGAAAGATTGTAATTAAAGCCTTAGAGGAAATTTTTAATAATCCCGCATAGTAAATATATATATGACGCCCCCCGTAGCTCAGCGGTAGAGCGCCCGGCTGTAGTGAGGGGGTGCGGAGACCGGGTGGTCAGGGGTTCGAATCCCCTCGGGGGGACTCAAATATTTATCTTGTAAAATACTTTAGCTTGGAGAGTGATTTTTTGTCTCCTCAAAGAACTGTTTTTTGCGAGATCTGTGGGAGAGAGATTCCTGAAGCTTCAGCTTTTAAGATCTATGTAGAGAATATTGAGATGATTGTGTGTCCAACCTGTTACCTCAAGTATGTGAGTGGTGGTGCTAAAGACATTGGGAGAGAAGGTGTTAAAGATGTAGACACTATTAAAAGAAACCAGAGAATCTCTACTGAGTCATCTGCTAGGCATCACACATCAACTCTCGTGGGATTTCAGAGAAGTAGCATAAAAAGAACTCAAAAAGTTAATCTAAAAATCGTTGAGAAATATGAAATAGATCCTAACTATCCAGAGATTATAAGACGGGCCCGTGAGCAGAAAAATATGAGTACTAAGGACCTGGCTCTAAAATTAGGTGAGAGTGAAAATGTGATCAAGAGAATAGAGACAGGTAAGCTGACCCCGACAATAGAACTTGCTCGAAAAATAGAGAATATATTAGGTGTAAAAATTATTGTTATGAAAACAGAGGAGGAAGCAATTACTCCTAGGGAAGTGAGGATTTCAAGCGATCTTACCCTAGGAGATGTAATTACTGTTAGAAAAAAGGAAAAATAATTAATCTCCTAATCATTTATTTATGTAGTGATGAGAAAACTCCATCGGACTATATGAAGAAACCTGTCTCAGCTGAAGTGCATAGATAGCATCAAAGAAAAAAGAAAGTTTATGATAATATTTACTATAGAATATTTCGGGTAAAAGTGTTTAATGAGATTACAATAAATGATCTGAGACCCGAGACCTACGTTCTTAGGCTAGGTCATAGACCCGAAAGAGATAAAAGAATCACTACACATGTTGCTTTAGTAGCAAGAGCATTTGGTTGCAGAGGTTTTTTCTTAGCAGATATTTCTGATAATAAGGTTAGAGCAAGTATAAAAAAGATCCTTGGGTTATGGGGCGGAGAAAATTATTTTATCTATGAAGACAACGTTAGCTCTACGAAAATTCTTAGAGAATGGAGAAGTGTTGAAGGAAATTGTATTGTTCATTTAACAATGTATGGCTTACCCGTGGATCTCGTTATAGACAATATTAGAGAGAAGTGTAGTAAGATCCTTGTTGTTGTAGGAGCTGAGAAGGTACCAAGAGAAATTTTTGAATACTCTCACTACAATGTATCTATCACTACACAACCACATTCCGAGGTGTCTGCATTAGCGATCTTCTTAGACAGACTATATCGTGGGAAAGAACTGAATCTTGATTTTAGCGATGCTAAAATCAAGATTATCCCAGATCCCAGAGGAAAGAAAGTTATTAAACTCTCATAGAGATGATTAAGCTCTTTAGTTAGAAGAAGTCAGAAATAATAGCTGTATATGCTATATATTATATTAGAGTAAAGATGAGTAATGATTTAATACGAATTGTTGAATTAATTAAAGAAACATTTGGTGAGAATGCTAAAATAGTTTTTCAAGAAATCTATAAGTTATCAAGAGAAGTAACTGATCATGAGTTAGCATCTACTCTAAATATGAGAGATTCAGAGATCCGAAAAATACTCTATCAATTAGCTGAAGAGGGATACGTATCTGCAAGAAGAGTCCGTGATAGAGAAACAAATTACTACGTGTACTATTGGAGGATTAACACAAAAGATCTCCCTAGAATAATACTTAATAGAAAGAAGATGATTCTTCAGGTACTTAGGAAAAGAATAGATCATGAGCGTAGAATAAGATATATGTGTCCTAGATGCAAAAGAGAGTTTACGGAGGAAGAAGCCTTAGAGAATGAGTACATATGTCCTTCCTGTAATGAACCTCTTCAGAATATAGATCTTAGTGAGAGAATATATAGATTAGAAGAATTAATTAAGAAATTAGAGAATGAGATTATAAATGAAGAAAAGAGAATCCTATCTAGGAGTAGTTGATCTTTTTTCGGGAGCCGGAGGATTCGCCAGAGGATTTGAGAACGCAGGCTTTAGAATAGTTTTAGGAGTAGATAATGATAGATCAGCTATTAAATCATTTAAACTGAATTTCCCCCACGCAATTGCTTTGAATGAAGATATTAAAGATGTAACGGGTAAAGACATAATTGATCTACTGGAATATTCACCTAGAATAATTATCGGTAGTCCGCCATGTGAACCTTTTACAGGTGCGAATCCAAATAGAGAAAAGAGGCCTTTAGACAGGTTATTTAAAGATCCTATTGGACAATTGACACTACACTTCATAAGAATTGTTTCAGAAATTAAACCAGATATATTTGTTATGGAGAATGTACCAGCACTAGCAGAGAGGGATATTAAATTTGCTATAGAGGATCTTTTGAGAAAAGCTGGTTATAAAGAAATATATTTCAATATTCTAAGAGCAGAGGATTATGGAACACCTAGTCACAGAACTAGGGTGTTTGTATCAAATATCAAGATCAAACCTCAAAAAAGTAGTGTTAGAAAAACTGTCTGGGAGGCTATATCTGATCTTTCCGAGACAAGATTTGGGGATGTACCGAATCATGAAATAGTTTATTTATCTAGTAAAAAACTAAAAAAAGTAGCTAAGATTGAGCGAGGAAAAGCTCTGTATGTATTTAAAGGCTCTGGTAATAGAAGATTCTATAACTATCTACGTCTAGATCCTTACGACATAGCTCCTACTATAATGGGTTCCTCTAGATTTATACATCCTTTTGAAGATAGATTACTTACAGTAAGAGAACAGGCGAGATTAATGGGGTTCCCAGACAACCATATATTTATAGGAGGCAAAGACGAACAATATAATCAAGTTGGTGAAGCAGTGCCTCCTCCACTTGCCGAAGCTATAGCAAAATATATACACCAATACTATGTAAATAAATCATCCTAAACAAGTATTTATTTTAGAGATCTTCTATAGACAAGATTTGTTTTATTAAGAGATGATTAGTAAGATATATTGTTTTATAAAAATGATAGGGGTTCTTAGAAATATTTATATATGCTTTAAATATATAATTCTAAAGGGTAGGTGTATGAGTGACAAGGATGTTGAGACTAGAAGAGTTCAAAGATTTGGAAAATCTACCTTAATGGTTTCGTTGCCCGCTGACTGGGTTAAAACAGTTAATTTAAAACCTGGAGACACTGTTACGATTGTTGTTGATGATGATAATACTCTTAGAATATTCCCCACATTTGCTAAACCTGAGAGAAGAGAAAGAAGACTCATAATAAGAACATCTAGAGTAATTAACGCTGGTTTACTCTATAAAGTTATTAACTCAGCATATATATTAGGCTATGATAGAATTATAATTGAAGTTGTTGACGGTTTCTTAGATGAGGATCATTTGAAGACTATAAGAAAATTAATTAAAGAACTGATCGGTGCCGAGATTATTGAACATATGCCATCACGAGTCGTGATCCAAGTATTTATTGATCCGACAAAATATTCGATTCAGGGAATAATAAATAGAATGGGTAGTATACTTAGATCCATGATTAACTATGTTTTTCTAGTAATTTTAGAGGATAAGCTACATTACATAACCGAGATCCGTGAATTAGGAGAGGAGTTAGAGAGATTAAACAATTTAGCTACTAGACAAACATTCGTCGGTCAAATTGATAAAATGTATGCTAGCTCATTAAACTTGAAATCATATATGCTCCCGAGATATAGAACTATTACAAGATCGTTTAGTTTAATAGGTGAATCAATAGTAGAGGCAGCAGATACATTATCTAGATTATCACCATCAGACAGAAAACTACTTCGAAGCTTAGCTGATGAGCTGAGAGAATTAATGGATCTATATATAACGTGTGTGGATAAGGCTTTATCAATAATATTAGAGCCCAACATAGCTAGAGCATATAACACAGATCTTTTATCAAACGAACTTAGTCTTCATATAAGTAGATTCGTGGAAAAACACAGAGATCAATTAAAGACAGCCGAGAATTACACACAACTACTCGAATTCATGGATCGCTTCAGAAGAACGGCCACTGATATAAGTGTTGTATCTGATGTAAGTTTCGACTTAGCCCTAGAAAAACACGAGGGAATCATAGATCTATCCGTAGGAGAAGCATTAAAAATAGTCTAGTTTCCTCATGAAGACAAGTCCTGTGAGGAGGAGAATTAAATTAATTAAATTATAAGTTTATATATTCATTACTTTATCTAATGATGATGATATAATTGAACCTAATGATGCAGTCTCCGGGACTTGAGGAGAGAGTAATAACTATCCAAAAAACCACCATGAGAAAGTATGTAGGTGCTTTTACTTATACTCAAGTAATAAGTAGTAAGCTAGAAATATTTAGAGAGATAGCAGGCAATACCCCAAGCAAAGAGTCATATTTTCGAACTCAAAATATGGAAATATTAGTTAAAAAGTTAATTAAGAGGTGATTTATAAATACATAATGGCTGAAAACTGCTTCACAATAATAAATCTTCGGTGAGAGTATATGTATAGGATCTATGAAGTAGCTGATTACATCAAGATCCCTCCCAGTAGATATGGTGAGGATCTTGAAAAAATAGCTGAGGAGATCCTCAAGGCAGAGTATGAGAATAGATATGTAAAAGATTTAGGGATCATATTATTAGTATATGATATAAAAGTCGATGAAATGGGTCTAGTAATACCAGGTGAGGGAGCAACTTATCACGAAACAAGATTTAAGTTACTAGCATACTTACCATTAATTAATGAAGTTGTTGATGGCGTAGTTAAAGATGTTAGAAATACAGGTTTATTTGTTAACATTGGACCTATAGATGCTCTTGTGCACATAAGTCAGGTATTTGATGATAAAGCATTTTTCGACGAGGCCTCTAGAAGGATTGTTAGCGAGGATAAGAAGAGATTTATTGAGATAGGGGATATCGTTAGAGGTAGAGTATCATCTGTATCAACACCAAGTGGTAGAGAGGGTTTAATAAGAGTGGCAATGACACTCAGGCAACCAGGTCTAGGAAAGATAGAGAGTAAATAACTCGTTATGAGGGATCCTTAATGAGTTCTAAAAAAACATCTCTAATTAAGTCTCTTAAAGCTTGTAGAAATTGTAGAGCTCTTGTTCCTCTGGAGACTCAGAAATGCCCTATTTGTGGCTCAACTAATTTTACTGATAGATGGTCTGGTATGATAATTGTTTTTGACCCAGAGAGATCTAGGGTTGCGGTTATGTTAGGAATTACGAAGCCGGGTAGGTATGCTATAAAACTTGGTAGATACTAGATTAGGGAAATGTTTATATAGTCATAAAGATATAGACGTCGCGGTTAGCCGCTCCTCAAATTTTTGTGGAAAATTCTTAATAGTTTCTACGAGATTTTTCATCGACGAATCATCAATAATAGTTTTATACTTCTCATATCAATATAAATAAACTCAGTAGAGACCATATGTGAGGTGTCTAGAGTGGAGTTCTGTCCTATATGTGGAACACTAATGAGAGTGGAGAGAGACAAATTGAAGTGTCCTAAATGCGGCTATGAGAAACCTCTTAAATCAGCTTCTTCAAGAACAGTCTTAACAACTAAGATAAGACATAGTCCAAGAGAAAAAACGATCGTTATTGAGGAGGAGAAAAAGACCGGTAATCCTGTAACAAGAGATGCTAGGTGTCCTAAATGCGGTTATAATGAAGCTGAATACTGGATCCTTCAAACTCGAAGAGCCGACGAACCCCCCACTAGATTTTATAGATGTCTGAGATGTGGTCATGTGTGGAGAGAATATGAATAAATGTTTATTTTATAGTCTCTTCATTTTAGCTATGAAAAATCCCTCTGAGAAATCCTTGTGAGGAAAAGTCCTCACGAAATAATTATGCTCTCTATAGCGCTTATAACCTCTTGAGAACTTTTCTAAGATTTTCTCGAAGGAAACTATACCAGAGAATTTAAGTAAGATCTCCTCCCCCTCCTCTGGTAGCAATGAACATACGGCATAAACTATCTCGTCGCCTAGTTCTAAAGCCTTCGAAAGCATATTCTCCTGTATTTTTGCGTAGTAGCTGACCTTATCTTTCTTTATTAAAGAGATTCTTATGGCAGGATCCTTACCCAATGCACCTGAAGAGCTACAGGGAGCATCGATAAGGATTTTATTAAAGGATCCTGGTCTATGTGGAGAATATCTTCCATCTGCTAAGACTACATCAATAGATTTTTTCACGCCTAGTTTTTTCAGTAAGTGTTTCATAACATAGATCCTCTTTCTAGATAGATCCTCGGCAACGATTTTTGCTTCATCTTCTGTGAGCATTGCAATTAATGATGTCTTAATACCGGGGGCAGCTGCCATATCAAGTATTTTATCGTCTTTCTCAGGTCTTAACGCTTCAACAACAAGGCAAGAAGCTTTGTCTTGGAGAATAGCATAGTAGTTTCTTATTGCCTCACTCTGTCTAAGAGGTTTTTTATAATTTAATACCTTATATAGATACCAAAGATCCTTATCTTTCTCGACCACTATACCATCTTTCTCAAGGAGTCTTAAGGTCTTTTCTTCAGGAGCTTTTAAAGTATTTATTCTTAGCCAATAAAACCTTTTCTCCATACTTAAAAGAAGTTTTTGTGTTTCGTCTTCGCCTAATAAAGATCTTAATTCTTCATAAAACCACTGTGGAACCGAGTACTTACACCAGGGATCTAAATGAATATCTGTATTCTTAATCGAGGGATCTTTTATAAAGATCTTGGCTAATTTCCTCCTGCTAGTTTCTTCACCAACTAGACATCTAAGTTTTAATGAATCTCTTATAAATTCTCTGCTTTTCTCATAAATAAATTCTCTTGTGTTAATGTCTCTTGGGCATTTATATGTAGAGCATGCTTTCTTAAAGGCTTTCTCAATAGATACGCTGTGTCTCTCAACTTCGTACAGAACTCTTGCTAGAATATTTACTAAAATCTCTTCTTTAACGACCAATACACTCTCCAATCTTAAGTGAAACTATTGATAAAAACTATTTCGATGATACCTTGGAACAAAAATATAAAGTGTATAGAAACATATTGAGAGGGTTACCATAATGTTTTTGCAAGGGAGTTGGTATCTTCAGAAGGTATCTGATAATACATATATGCTGATGAAGATCAGATCTATAATCTATAGAGGGAGAACAAAATATCAATATGTTGAGATAGTAGACTTCGAGGATTACGGAGTAGGTTTGGTACTAGATGGTTTTGTTCAGTCTACAGAGGCGGATGAATATATTTACCACGAGAGCCTTGTTCATCCGGCAATGACCCTTCATAGAGGACCAGAAGATGTGCTTGTTATAGGTGGTGGTGAGGGAGCCACTATAAGGGAAGTTCTTAAACACAATACTGTAAAAAGGTGCGTTATGGTTGATATAGACGGTGAATTGGTTGAATTAGCGAAGAAGTATTTAGGTGTTATGCACAAAGGATCTTTTTATGATCCAAGAGTTCAATTAGTCATAAAAGATGGTTTAGAATATGTGAGAGAGTCTAAGGATAAATCCTTTGATGTTGTTATCCTAGATCTTACAGATCCCTATGAACCCTCGGGATTGGCTAGAGAATTATACTCAGAAAAATTCTATAGAGATATTAAGAGAGTTTTGAGAGAAGATGGTGTGGTTATATCTCAAGTTGGAAATGCCTTTTATTACCCACGGGAATTCGATCAAGCAGTTAGTGATATGAAGAGAGTATTTAGATACGTGATCACTTATGAGGTCTGGATTCCATCTTTCGGCTACTCAGTAAACTACGTCCTAGCAACAGATATCATAGATCCTCTTAAGATAAATTCGTCTGAAATAAATGATGTTCTTAGGCATAGAGGCGTCACCACAAGATTCTTTAATGGAGAGATCTATGAGTCTTTCATCAACAGAAAAGTTATAAAGAAAATATGATCAATGTAATAATAATGAGCAAAAAGTAATTAATTAACTATTTTTAAACTTATTTAAGTAGCAATTCTTCAGTTAATTCATTTATGTTTCCTAACGAATCAAATTTTTTAACGAGCTCTATAACGCTCTGTGTTTTTTCAGGTTTTAAATACTCTTTTACTAATTTAGTAAATTTCTCTTCTAGAGATCTCCAGTCTAAGGGATTTCTGAAGTGCCCTGGTGGATAAATGGATGTCTCAGTATATGTTTTTTTATCTTTAGTCTCTATCATAACTGTATTTGGTATCCCCTCTGGATAGATCTTGTCGTATTCAGGATCCACCTCAATATACATCTTCTTCATTAACTCTCTCACATCTTGTGCTAACACTTTTTCGTTTGTGAAACTATCTATCCATATTCTTCCATCAATTAATGTTCTAGCAATTATATAGGGTAAACTGTGATCTGCTGTTTCCCTAGTCTTTGGATCCCACTTTTCAGGATCCTTAACAATAATCCTATAGCTGACTGTAAAAGTCTTCACATGTATTTTATTTATTTGATCCGCGGAAACCTTCTCCCGGAGCTTAAGAGAAGCCTCCACAGCTGACATTGCGTGATACTCAACAGGCCAATACTTGATAGATGTTCTATGAATCCTGAACTCCTCACCCTCTAATCCACCGAATCTCTCTATATCAAATTTCTGCTTAGATATGACATTAAAGAATCCGAATTCTCCTTCGAAAACAGGTGAAGGGCCGGTCATACCTTCAGAAGCGAGTAAAGTTGCAAATAAACCTTTTTTAGCAGAGTTTGCTGCTGTACAGCCTTTCCACATACTTAATTCACCGGCTCTAGATTGTCTGAGAGAAATAGCTTCATTCGTAGCTAGATTTATTGCGTGATAAATTCTCTCGAGTGGAAGATCCATTAATTTCGAAACTCCCGCAGCTGTCCCAATAGCTATATACGTTACGTGATCAACTCCTACACTCCTTACAGAGAATGCATCTGCTAGTCTCGAAGCAATCTCATACGCAGCTACTATAGATAGAATAACTTGTTTACCATCAGCCTCTAACTCCTCTCCCAAGGCTATTATAGCCGGTATCATATCGCTTGGATGAAGAGCTTCTTTCGATAAGTAAGTATCATTGAAGTCCAGTACTCTAACACCAACACCATTAGCAAATGCGGCATTTTCTGGAGATGATCTGAAGTTCTCACCCCATATCACCGAACCCTTACCAAGAGATCTTGTTTTAGAAGCGATTTTTCTGGCGATAATATAAGGTGCCTCGTGCAGAGCCCCTATAGCAACTCCTATTGAATCTAGTATTCTCTTCTTAGTCTCATCGATAGTTTTCTGATCCAGATCTCGATATCGTAGATCTTTGATATATTCAGCTATCCTCATAGAAAGATTTTTTGTCATGAAAAGATTTCCCAATTCTTTAGATACGTACTATCTATTTAATATTTATATATTGTTAATTTGATTCATATTATACTAGAGTTTAAATGAGCGAAAGATATGCTGTAATCACTGGTGCAAGCTCGGGGATCGGATTAGAACTATCTCGTGAATTGGCTAAAGAGAGATATGATCTGATCCTAATAGCTAGAAAAAGAGATAAATTAAGAGACTTATCAGATGATTTATCAAAGAGATACAATATTTCAGTAGATTACATAGATTTTGATCTTACAAAAATTAACGAGCTAGATTCTCTCGTAGGTAAGGTCTTGGATATTACGAAGAGCATTGATCTATTAATTAACAACGCAGGTGCAGGCATTTATGGACCTCTACAGAGTTTAAGAGACGAGGACATAATAAATGTAGTCAATCTTAATTATGTATCCCCGATATTATTTACAAAGAAACTTCTTCCATACATAGTAAATAGAAGAGGGTGCATTGTTAATATAATAAGCATAGCAGCTTACATGCCTATACCCATGTTAGAAATTTATTCATCTACTAAAGCTGCAATATCAATATTTACGAGGGCCTTGAGAATAGAACTTAAACCATATAGTGTAAGAGTAATTGGTGTTTATCCCGGCTATGTAGATACGCCATTCCATACCAATATCATCAAGGCATTAGATAAAGAGATTTTAAAGAAACCTAATAGATTGTTTGTGGTAAGACCCGATCAAGTAGCTAAAGAAGTAATTGATAAGATAAAAGATAAGAGTTTTAATGATGATATAGTTGTCTCACGGATCTATTTATTACCAGTTTTTTTGCTACGAAGTTACCTAAGTTAGTAGAGTACTATATAGAGCATAGATACCAAAAAGAATTTTTCAGGAATAAGAAATGAGCAGAGTCACAGCGTGGGTTTCTCATCATTTCTCAGGTCTTAAAACCTAGCTCATCCAATAATTACTCTTGTTCAAGAATTTTTATTATTTTATCAGTTATCTTAATGAATTCTTGAGAAACCAGTGAGTCAGGATATTTAATAAGATAGATTTCGCCTCTATCATTAGCCTCGGCTATTCTAGGATCCAGAGGTACCCTACCCAACAACTCCACGCCTAAAGCCCTAGCTAGTTTTTCTCCACCACCTTGACCAAATATATTATAGATCTTGCCATTGTCGCATACGAAATAACTCATATTCTCTATAACACCCAGGATCTTTACATTCTTATTGAGTTCTTTCTTTAATAATTCAACGAATCTTATTGATTTGGCCACGATATGCGTACTTACCTCAGAGGGAATAGTTACGAATATAGCAGCGTCAACAGGAGCAATTTGAAAAATATTTAGAGCATCATCTCCGGTTCCTGGTGGAGAGTCTAGTAAAAGATAATCCAGCTCTCCCCACTCAACATCCTCAAGAAATTGCTGAAGAGCCTTAAGTTTTATTGCTCCTCTCCAAGCAACCGGAGATGTTCTGTCGCTTAGTAAAAATTCTATAGACACTATTTTTATCCCGAGATTATTCTCAACAGGTATAATAGATGTCTCTCCTTTATCGTTTATCACAGCTCCTAGATACTCTTCTTCAACACCCAGCATCCTCGGTATAGAAGGTCCATGAAAATCAACATCTGCTACCCCCACCCTTTTTCCTCTCAGACTTAGAGCCATTGCTAAGGAAGCTGTTACGAAAGATTTACCTACACCACCTTTGCCACTTAATACAACAATTTTGTGGCGGATCTTACTCATTCTCTCAATAAGCTTTTTAGAGGTCTCGATACCCGGTCTTCTCGGCGGCTGTCTTATAGTGACGCCTCCTCCCTTCGGCATCTCCATTCTAAAAGAATTCTCTACCAATTTAATATCTCCTCAATGTCCTACTATTAATATAAACTGATTCTTGCTAATAAGTATTTTAAATGATGAACCAATGAGCTTTTATACAGACCTGGTGGATAAGGATTGGAGGATTCTGTGTCTATATACAAAGAGATAGTCTCCGTAGATCTTAAGGGTAGAATAACTATTCCTAAATACATTAGAGAGGAGATAGGATTAGTAGAAGGAGGTAAGGCGCTGGTAGAGATAGATCGATTGAGTAAGAGATTAGTAATTAAACCAATTGATATAAAAACACAATTATGCAGTGTTGCAGGGGAGAGAATCAGAGATATCGGAGATTTCTTTAACGAATTAAATAAGTACAGAGATAAGACTAGTATAGATATAATTGATCTGAGATGCTATAAATCACTAGATAATAATTATGAGTGTAGAGCAATTGTGTCTATTAAAGATCAAAGTAATTGTAGGATGCTTGAGAACTTGTCTAAGATTTTAGTCGTTACATCCCTATAGATAGTGGGCACTGTTTGAGAGTAGGTCTAGGCATATACAGAGTAGCAGGTCCTGATCTAACCAGTATATACGATGATAATGCGTATCTGGTATTATCTAATAAATGTCATATATTAATTGATTCAGGAAGTGGATACGCCATAGACGTAATGATTAGGAACATGCTTTATTTAATAGAGGATCTAAAAGAAATAAAGTATATGATCTTAACACACGCACATCATAGGAATTTTGGCGGGGCATATTATATGAGAGAAATAATACCTTCACTGACTATAGTAGCTCACCACATAGATGGTGCTTACATAAGGAACCCTGATAAAAAATATTGTCAAGTGATAGAAAATTTAGGAGAACCAAAACCTGTACCTATCTCTCTCGAGATACATGAGAAGTTTAAGAGACTCTCTCTATGTGGTGAGGAGATAGAGATTATTCATATACCAATTCACACGAGAGGATCCATAGGAGCTTTTCTGAGAAGAGGAGGATTAGAATATGGTTTCGTAGGAGGGTTAATTGAAGATATGCTGAATCGAGAACTCTCATCAGAGGAAAAAGATTATTTAAAGAAATCCTTAGATGTAAAGAAAATAGATGTTTTATGTCATAGCAGAGGTTGCATCTACGGTTATGATAAAATAGCTGGCTTACTCTATAATTATTAAGAGGATAATTTTCTATGAAGATCTTCGTGGGAACCTGCGGATTCCCAAAGAAAAGAGAGGAAATATTTAAGAAACTAGATGTGGTAGAACACCAAGAAGTATTTTATGATCTAATATCTCTGGAGAAAGCCGAGAGATACGGTAAAGAAAAACCCGAGAATTTCGTATATACAGCTAAAGCTTTTCAAGCAATAACCCACTCACCTAATAGTCCAACATGGAAAAAAATAAAAACTAAGTTAATAGGAGAATTATCTAAGTATGGCTTCATGAGACCTACGGAAGAGAATCTATGGGCTTGGAATAAGTCTCTGGAGATATATAAATTAATGAAAGTTAAAATAGTTGTGTTTCAATCGCCGCCTTCCTTCGGTTATTCCGAGGAGAATTATAGAGCGGTTCGGGACTTCTTTTCAATAATTGATAGAAATGATCTTATGCTAGCCTGGGAGCCTAGAGGCTCTTGGAACCAAGGAAATAATAAAAATAAGCTATGTCGTCTCATGGAAGAATCAGGGATCATTCATGCAGTAGATATATTCAGGAATTTACCGTGTGAAGAATCAGGGAATATTCTATATATAAGATTACACGGCGTAGGTGGTTCAGAAGTTAATTATAAATACAAATATACTAATGATGATCTTAGGAAGCTAAGAGAGATGATCATGAAATATAGCTATAGGGAAATTTATGTTTTATTTAACAACGTGTACATGTTTGATGATGCAGTTAGATTCAAGGATCTTCTAAAATCATAGATTGAGGTCTAATAAGCAGTAATAAAGCTATTTATAAGCTACTAAACTAAGTATTTAAGATAAACAATGTCTAAATTTAGAATAAGTAAAGAAGAATTTACACGAATAATTAAAAAAGCTCAGAGTTTATATAATAGGTATAGGAGTCCTGAAGCTAAAGCTAGAATTATGGTTTTCAATGAGGATATTTTAGTTGTGAGATTTGACGGCAGTTTCTGTGAGACTTGTGGAATAAATGACTGGATCGATGATTTCAAATATATTTTAAGAGATCTGGGAATAGACGCGATCATCGAGAGAGTTGAAGAGATAGACGATTATACACGTATAGCTTATTTTAGGATCTTAAATAAGAGAAGAAGTCGTGGTATTAATTAAGAAGTGAGCAACCACTAAGCTTATGTTTATCTTTAAAATTACTCAATTATAATGGATTAGTAATGAGCAAAGAAGAGAAGAGCGTGAATGAGTATAAGGAGAAAGACAAGTATGAAAAGGTAATTGATTTAGCTGTTAGGAGAGGTTTCTTCTGGGTTTCTTATGAAATATATGGTGGTGTTGCTGGACTATATGATCTTGGTCCACTAGGAACCCTTCTAAAAAGAAGAATTATTGATCTATGGAGAAGAGTTTTTGTACAGAGACATCAGGAGTATGTTGTTGAAATAGAAACCCCCATACTAACTCCAGAAAAGGTTTTGATAGCTTCTGGTCATGTGGAGCATTTCACAGACCCTATTGTTGAGTGTTTGAAATGTGGTAGGAAATATAGAGCTGATCATTTAATTAAAGAGTCCACGGGTTTAGAGGTCGAGGGGTTAAATACTGAGGAATTAACTAGGATAATTCGAGAAAAAAATATTAAATGTCCGGTATGCGGTGGCGAGTTAAGTGAGGTTAAGAGATTTAGTCTACTCTTCAAAACGAATATAGGCCCCTACTCAGACAGCGTAGGCTATATAAGACCTGAGGCAGCACAGGGTATGTTCACGGCTTTTAAGAGGGTTTATGAAGCTATGAGAAATAGATTTCCTATAGGTATAGCTCAGATAGGTAGAGTGGGTAGAAACGAGATATCTCCTAGACAAGGAATGATCAGGCTAAGAGAATTCACTATTATGGAAATCGAGTTTTTCTTTGATCCGAAGAATCCTGAGTCTCCTCTACTAGAGAGAGTAGCTGAGAGGAGATTAAAAATACTCAGAGGCGAAGACAAGATCAAGGGTATAGATAAACCAGAGAGCTTTAGAGTCGAGGAAGCTGTTAGAGATAAGATTATTAAACAACCATGGCAGGCTTATTGGATGAGTGTAGCTCAGGAATTTATTTCACTTCTAGGTGTTAATGAAGAAGATACATACTTCGAGGAGAAATTACCTCATGAAAGAGCTCATTACGCAGAGCAAGTGTTTGATCAAATGGTTCGTGTATCTAGATGGGGATGGATCGAGGTATCCGGACACGCGTATAGAACTGATTATGATCTAAGCAGACATCAAATGTATAGTGGGGCTGATCTAACGATCTTCAAGAGGTACCCTGAACCTGTAACAGTTAGGAGAAGAAGAGTTTACCTAGATAAAGGTAGAGTTCTAAGAATCTATGGTCCTAAGGCACCAGAGATATTTAGAGAATTAGAAAAGGAAGATCTAGAAAAACTACTTGAGAATGCGAAGGAGGAAGATATGTACTATGTAATTGGTGATAAAAAATATCCAAAAGGTATATTCAGGATCGAAGAGTTTGAAGAAAAAATACATGGTGAAAGAATTCTGCCACATGTGATAGAGCCCTCTTTTGGAGCTGAGAGATTACTATATATCGCGCTCGAGCACTCTTATTTTGAAGATAGGGAAAGAGTCTATCTCAAGCTACCCAAAATAATAGCTCCTATACAAATAGCTGTTTTTCCACTAGTGGAAGAGGATCATTTAATAAAAATAGCGAAAGAAATAAAAGATAAGTTAATAGACGCAGGGTTCTACATAATATATGATGAGAGTGGAAGTATAGGTCGCAGATATGCTAGAGCAGACGAGATAGGGATTCCCTACGCGATCACTATAGACTATGAGACGCCTGCGTCTAATACAGTAACTATAAGGGATAGAGATACAAGATCTCAAGAACGAGTATCCATAGAAAAATTAATTGATTATTTCAGAGAAAAATTTGTCATATAGTATCTTTATTTAAGTACCTTCTTCCGTGATTGTAATAATATTCTCTGGTGGTATACCGAATTCGTTTATAAGTATCTGCTTAACCTTATTCCTATGATCTCCCTGAAGCTCTATTCGCCCATCTTTAGCTGTTCCGCCAGTAGCTAGTTTGGATTTAAGCATTGATGCTACTTTCTTCAGATCTCCATACTCCTCTAAACCTTCTACAATAGTAACTTCCTTATTGAATTTTCTTTTCTCTAAACGTATTTTAACTATTTGTTGCTCCGCGACTAGTTGCTTACAGATCTCTGGTGGGAGTCCTCCACATAAACTTTCGAGATCTTTACTCATAACTAGTTATTTACACCCGAGAAAATATTTTTTAGGTGATATATAAATTTACGCCCTTTGGTATATAAATAAGGACTGTATCATAGGTAAAGATCTTTAAGCTAGTTTAGCTACTAGAGTTACTAGAGGATATTAGAGGTGTATGAGAAGCTTTATC
>JBMFIR010000026.1:0-20610 GCA_049976205.1 Sulfolobales archaeon
CTCTATATTTTTGAGATGAATAGAGGCAATACACCACTCCACTAGGCAATAAACAATACCTAAACTCCACCCCTAGAAAGGACGAGGCTTCTAAAAAGGTGGTGTGATTCTTTGAATATCTCCGAGAAGATAAAAAAAGATATTATATTGACTCCTCTAATCCCTTAATTGAATAGACCTATTCAATTCAAATAAAGTCTTTATATAGTACCCTCAACTTAGTATAAATGGGTGTTAAGAAGCATCAAAATGAGTAGTAGCAAAGACTATCAATCATTAAAATACGAAGAAGTTCTAAATGAAGAAGTAATAGATCCGGTAAGGAAAAGAGACGAAATTAAAATAATTACACTGAAAATAAGTGGTGAGTTGTACAAAGAGCTAGCCCATTACAAAGAAAAGTATGGTTATTCTAGTAGAAGTGACTTTATAAGAGATGCTATAAAGACGTATATGAGATTACTAAATCTTCTCGAGAATAATTCCCCAGTCACCCTAGATGCTAGAGTTAGAGACTTGAGCGAGATCATAGAGAAAATTATTAGAAGTAAATGCGGATTTTCTTAACTAGATCCTTAAAAATTCTACGATAAGGTAATACCTCAAAGTAATATTTATGTAATACTAGTTGAATATATATATATAAAATAAACCCCGGATCTTTACAAGAAGAAGTTTTTAGAGTATTATGAATTAATCATTATCTATAGAAGACCATGGCGAGTAATAATATCTCAGAGGTACTAGAGTATTTAGTTCTTAAGAAGATGGCTGGTAGACCAGAGTTCCTGAGGGCATTATTAGAGTATGTTGATGGTCTCGCATCACCAACAACTATATCTAGCACATATGGCTTATCAAAATATCAGTTCAGGGGATTTGCCCAGAGAATATATGATAAAGCTGGGAACAGATCTATGGCTAATTTACTAATTAAAATCACTGTTCCTTTGATTCTTGAGAAAACAGAAGTGTATATTGATAGAAGTCAGAGACCTGAGATATGTAGAGTCTGTGGAAAAAAACTCTACAATGTATTCCCAGAGGATCATATAAAGAAACATCATAAAGATCTAATAGACTATGAAAAACAAAAAATTATTTCCGAGTTAAAAAAGATCCTTAAACAATACACCAAGGAATCTAAAGAAGTAATAGCAGACACATACTAATGAGAAAAATAACAATCAAACCATCACATTTATTGAGGAAGTGAAGCTTTTATATTCCCCACAAATATAGTATATTGAAGCATTAGGACATTGGTGGCCGAAGTGAGCGAGGTTGCTGCAAAAATACTGAGTGAGTCCATTGGAAAAATAGTGTTGATAAAATTAAGAGGAGATAAGAATTTAAGAGGTAAATTAAGAAGCTTCGACATACATCTAAACATAGTATTAGATGATGCTGAAGAAATCAAAGATGATGGGACCTCTAGAAGACTTGGGACAGTAGTTATACGTGGAGAAAACGTTGTTCTAATCTCTCCCGTAAGCTAAGGGGGTGATTTAAATCACTAAAGGAACTCCCTCAATGGGAAAGAGATCAAATAAAGTGACACATATTAAATGCAGAAGATGCGGAAGAGTAGCATTCAATGTCTCGAAAGGATACTGTGCCGCATGTGGTTTCGGTAGATCAAAGAGATTAAGAAGCTACACTTGGTCATCAAGAAAAATTAATAGAATAAGGTTACCGCTTAGATAGAATAATTGATCCTACTAAATTAAGTATAGATCATAAGTCTAAGATACTTATTCATAAGCCATATTTAAGATCTTAGCGAATCATCGATGAATCAATATAACTAAATAATATTAGCTTTCTCACAGAAAATGAGAGAGTAAAGTTAAATATAATTAGTTTCTCAGAAATAATTGTGAGAGTTATATATGAGATTAACATATGCTAGAACTCTCCTAATAATCGCCCTTATATCTATAGTCTATGGTTTAATTGCGTTCTTGTACTATTATAACACTCCATACTACAATGGGTATATATCTGATGAGATATGGTACGTGGACTCAGCCAGGAATCTTCTCTATTTAATAGGTGCCGAACCAAAGTTGACAAAACCTTATACAGCAACCATATTTATAAAACCTGAAGCTGATACTCAGGAAGTGGTTTCATTAATAAATAGTTCATATCCTGATGTAAAGATTCTTCAGACACTGTCAAAGATTAAGGCGATATATGTCGAGACCAATAATTTAACGCAGTTAGAGGATCTCGGGAAACTACCAGAGATAAAGTATTTGAGACCAGGCTATGTCTACGGCGATGCTGGAGAGATTGATACTTACTACAACCTGGAGCACCCTCCACTAGCAAAGTACTTTATAATGTACTCAATGATGATATTCGGAGACAAACCATTTTACTGGCGGTTACCATCGATTCTCCTCGGAGTACTTAAGGTCTTTGTCATTGGAGTATTTATCTATAGAATAACTAAGGAGCCTATCTTCGGTATACTAGCTTCACTAACCATTCTCATGGATCCTGTAAATGTGTATATGGATGGGCTAGCAATGCTTGAGCCATATGTGGCGTTTTTCACAATTTTGTCAGCAATATTTATTTGTTTAAGAAAAGATCTGTTAGCGGGATTATTTATTGGATTGAGCGGAGCCTCTAAAATGAGCGGGTTCTTCGTAGCGTTACCAGGTCTATTTATTTCAATAGCTACTCGCAAAAGTCTTGTGAAAAGCTTATTTTATTACGTAGTAACTCCTCTGATTATCTATATACTCCTTAATATACCTATTATGTTGTTATTTGGAGCATCGGATTGGTGGAGCAGGAGTGTTATAGGAGCATTATCATGGCATTTATCAACTAAAACTAGGCCTGGCGAAGGTCCACCTATTTCTGCCCCATGGGAATGGTTTGTAGGAATAAACCCATTCTATGTGACTATTAACCCGGATACTCCCATAAGAGGAAACATAATTATTTACTTAGGAACAATTGTCCTCTCAGTAGCCTCTCTATTATTCTTCATAAGATACAGAGAATTGGTCAGGGAATACGTTAGTATAATCCAGCTATTAATTATATCCTACGGGACATGGCTAGGATATGTAATTGTATGGTTCGCAGGAAATCACTCTGAGTATAGTTTCTATATGGCTCAAGTAGCTCCTTTATTCGATACATTATTCATATCACTACTATATTTATTCTATAAAGAATATGATAGATTCGCTAAAATGATCTCTGAAATAATTTCACCACAGAGATCTCAATGAGTATTAGTATTTATATAATATCACAGTTTGACAATTAATCAAATAATCTCTCGAGTCCTCCTCTAAGGATAAATTTAGACATTGTGAGCTTCTGTATCTCGTTAGTTCCCTCACCAATCTCTAGCAACTTTATATCTCGATAGATTCTCTCAGTCACACTTTCTTTACTATAGCCGAAGCCTCCTAATAGTCTCAATGCCTCACCTACTACATATACTGTTGATTGCGTAACGAAGTTCTTAGTTAATGCCGCTATTAAAGGAATAGTATCTTTAGTAGGCTCTTTATCGTATTCCTCTGCCGCTCTATATACGAGTACTCTACTGGTCTCCAAGAGAGTATATAGATCTGCTAGAAGAAACTGTATATATTGGAAATCAATCACTCTTTTATTAAAAGCTTTTCTATTGCTAACAAACTCGTAGGCCTCGTTGAGCGCTTTCTCTGCTAAGCCTATGCCTATTGAGCTAATAGCTATTCTACCAATATTCAAGGCCTCCATAGCGATTTTGAAACCCTTGCCACTCTCACCAATAACATGGTCGTCTCCAACAACACAATCCTCTAGAACAACCTCAGCGGTTCCTGTACCTCTGAAACCCATGATCTCGATAGGGCTAGTTTTGATACAATTAGATCTCTTAACTAGGAAGGAGGCAATATTTCTATGTCTCTCTTCTCTAGGACCGGTTCTGGCAAAAACAATGTAGTAATCAGCATATTGTCCTTGTGTTATCCAAGTCTTAATACCTCTCAGAACCCACTCGCCCCCTCTTCTTTCGGCGAAACTCTCTATAGAGGCTGCATCACTTCCACAACAGGGTTCTGATAAAGCAAAAGATCCTATGGCTTCTCCTGAAGCGATCTTTGGTAGAATCTCCTCACGAATCTTACTATTACCATAGGTATAAAGTATATGAGAAACTAGTGTTCCCTGAACCTCAGCTATAAGGGATAGAGAACCGCTATACTTGGCTAACTCCTCTAGCACAATACATGTTCCTTTAAGATCCAGGCCTCCGCCACCATATTCCGTTGGTATATTAGGTGCTAACAAACCGTGTCTACCCATTTCTCTAATAACCTCTCTTGGATAAAGATTCTCTCTATCAATCTTCACCGCAATATTAGTGATATATGTCTCGGCAAATTCCTTAACCACTTTTCTTAGTAGAGCAGGATTTATAGATGAAGAGTACATAAAAATATTCAACCCTCGTAATTAATCACATAAATTAAATAAAATTAATACTTTGTCTCAAGGATCTCTAATTTAATTATGTTAACATTCAAATCATACTGATACTTTTCGTATATCTATAGATAATCTAAGATTACAATAGATTTAAGCTCTCAGAGATTAATTTTCTTAGTAGAGGTCTCTCACGTGGATGAGAAAGTTAAAGAAGCTCTGAAACAAAAGATCATTAGCGTCTTAGAAAAAATTTATGACCCTGAGATACCAATAGATATATGGAATCTCGGACTGATCTATGGAATAGATATATCAGATGATGGTGTAGTTAACATAACAATGACTTTTACAGCTATTGGTTGTCCTGTAGCCACTATACTACCTTATCAAGTATATGATGTATTAGTTAAGGAGGTTCCAGAAGCTAAGGAGATTAATATTGATGTAGTCTTTGATCCTCCATGGACACCACTTAAAATGACGGAGAAGGGTCGTAGAATGTTTATAGACATCTATGGATACGACATAGTTGAGCAGTGGAGAAGAAGAATGGGTGAGTCAGGAGAGGAATCCTCTATTTCGCAGTAGTTAAGTGTTATCTATAGAGAACCGTATCAGGTGTTTCTTTTGAGCTGGATCATACTCGATTTACTAAGAAAGAATCCAGATGAGTTAAAGAAACATGTGAGAAAGAGATTCTTTGATGAGACCTTAGTTGATCAAGCGTATCAACTAGATCTTGATTGGCGAAAAATTCTCAGAGAGGTTGAAGAACTAAGACATAAACACAACGAAATAAGTGAAGCAGTAGCAAAAACAAGAGATCCTGCTGAGAAAAATAATTTAATAAATAAAGCTAAAGAGCTCTTAGCAATAATATCCGAGAAGGAAAAAAGACTAAAAGAGATTGAGGAAAAAAGAGAGGAAATTCTTCTTCAGCTACCAAATATAGTTCACGAAGACGTACCAGTAGGCGATGAGAGTGCTAATAAACCGATTAGAACATGGGGTATTGCACGTGTGTATAAAGGCGATCTAAATATGTTTCTCAGCGAGACCAAGCTGAAAGGTGTTGAGATGAGTTATGAAGTTATTGATTGGAGACCTGTTGGGCATGCTGATATGCTTGAATATGTTTTGAGATTAGGAAACACTGAGAAAGCAGCTGAGGTAGCTGGATCAAGATTTTACTACTTATTCGATGACTTAGTCTGGTTGGATATGGCTCTTCTATGGTACGCCATAGATATTTTAACAGCGAAGGGATATACGCTGGTTCTGCCACCATATATGCTTAGAGAAGAAATTATGAGAGCAGTAACTGATTACTCAACGCTTAGAGACGCTATCTACAGAATAGAGAACGAGGATCTTGTATTAATTGGAACAGCTGAACATTCTATAGCAGCTCTTCACAGGGGTGAAGAGATAGATGAAGATATACTACCTCTTAAATACGTAGGTATAAGTCCGTGCTTTAGAAGAGAAGCTGGTGCTGGTAGTAGAGATCTCAAAGGGATCTTCAGAGTACATCAATTCCACAAGGTTGAGCAGTTCATATTCTCGCTACCCGAGCAAAGTTGGGAGCTACATGAGGAGATTACTAGAAATGCTGAGGAGCTCTTTCAGGGACTAGAGCTTCCTTATAGAGTTGTTGACATTGCTTCTGGAGACTTAGGTGCTCCAGCAGCCCGGAAATATGATCTTGAGGTTTGGATGCCGGCTCAAGCTAAGTTTAGAGAGATGGTTAGCTCAAGTAATGATCTTGATTGGCAGAGTTATAGACTAAAAATAAGGTTCGTGAGGAAGAGAGGACGTGTGAAAGGTTATGTTCATACACTGAACTCCACTGCCATAGCTAGTACAAGAACTATAACAGCAATTCTCGAGAACAAGCAAGATAGAGAAGGCGTTGTTGAGATACCTAAGGTCTTAAGAAGATATTTAGAGGTCTTTAAGAAGGCTCCTAAAGACTATATCTATCCTAGGAAAAGATCGTGATCTCTTTTATTTTAAATAGTTAAATAATATTTGGAGAGTAATGAGTTTAGGTCCAATAGATAAGACTATTCTAGAGTTTCTAAAGAAACATCCTAATTCTAAGCCTAGAGAGATTGCTGACGCGCTAGGTTTCAGTATTGTTGTTGTGAGATCCTCTCTATATAGATTAAGAGAAAGAGGTTACGTCGCAAGAACAAGTAAGGGGTATATAGCGAAAACTTCTCCAGAGCGCAAATCTGTTTCTGAGACACATGAAGATAAGACCTCAAGAGAGGTATCCGAGAATTATATTAGAGACCTTACTGATCTCAGAAACGAGGTCAATGATATCATTGATAGAATCTCTGAGATAGAGAAGACTCTACAAGACTTCGGGGAAACAATAGCCAGACTAGAGAAACAGTACAGCGAAATGAGAGTATTAGTAAAGAATCTGCAGAGTCTATATGAATTGAGTCATAGGAGAACGCCTAGTGATCCTTTAATATCAAGATTACTTAGTGAAAAGATCCTTAGCATGAGTGAGGCTAGGAGATATGCCTCGGAGGGATTAGGAAGCTTAGATAAGTATATTGAGTCAGGCGTTGCAGTAATAATAGGGAAATTTGTTGTTAGTAAAGAGTTTTATGATAAT
Organism: Sulfolobales archaeon; assembly: GCA_049976205.1. Lineage (GTDB taxonomy): Archaea > Thermoproteota > Thermoprotei_A > Sulfolobales > AG1 > WYEN01. Next base: position 7,088 of record JBMFIR010000026.1, read on the forward strand.
ATAATTTCTAAGCTACCAATCGAAGCTGATAAATTGAATGAGTTAAGTGCTAAGGAAAAGATTTTGATAGAGACATTAATTAATGAGGGATACGCCTACATAGATCCTAATCACGTAATTAGATTATTGGAATAGTTGTTCCAAGGGATCGTGGCTAAAATTTTTCCCTTGAGCTACAATATATATTTCTGGTGACATCTATTTAGCGAGTATAGAATAGATAGACGGCAACTAAAGAAGATCATTGAAGCAGTTAAGCAGTGGCAGACCCAAGCAACAATTCTACTCAGTCTCTACATCCCCCCTGGTAGACCAACCTCTGATGTTCTTGATCTTCTTAGGAGAGAGTATTCGATAGCTGGCAACATTAAGCTTAAAAGAACCAGAGACTCTGTTCAAACAGCACTTCAGATGGCTATAGATGATCTCGTGAGAATACCTAAGATCCCTGAAAATGGATTAGTTATCTTTGCAGGCGTTAACCCAGACACAGGAGACCAGATACATCTATTATTTGAGCCACCAGATCCCGTCCCAATATTCTTTTATAGAACAGACAAGTGGTTTCACACAGAGTTTCTAGAACCAATGATTGAGGAGGCAGAGGTCTACGGAATCATTATTGTTGAGAGAGACGCCGCCACCCTAGCTCTGTTAAAACCTAGTGGAATAGTTATACTAGATGAATTAGAGGATTATATACCTGGGAAACACAGTAAAGGTGGTCAAAGTCAGAGAAGATTTGATAGAATAATTGAGCAAATGGTTGAGGAATTCTACAAAAAAGTTGGTGAGAGAGCAAATAAGGAGTTCATACCTTATCTAGAGGAGAAGAAGCTAAAAGGAGTACTGATCGGGGGCCCTGGATACGCTAAGCTAGATTTCTTAAAGGGCGAGTACCTGGACTACAGACTAAGATCATTGATCATAGGAGAACCAATAGATGTGTCTTACCAAGGTGAGGCAGGAGCAAGAGAATTAATTGAGAAAGCCAAGGATTTATTGAAGGGCCATAGATATATAGAAGGTGTTAAGGCAGTCGAAGAGTTCAAGTATCATTTAGCTAAAGACGATGGTTTAGCCATATATGGTCTAAATGAAATAATTAACGCTCTTAACATGGGTGCGGTGGAGAAAATAATTGTTTTAGAAGACTTCGAGAAATTAGAAGAGTTAATAACTCTGGCAGAGAAGAAGGGGACTTCAGTAATACTTATTAATGATAATATTCCTGAGGGAATGTGGATTAGAAAAATTTTTGGAGGAGCAGTTGGTATACTGAGATATAGAATAGAGTAGCGATGATCATAAAATGAAGATGTATTATCTATCGAAAAAAGACTTGAAAACACTTCAGGACGAACTGAAGAGAGTATATAAGCTCCAAAGAGATTTTGAGAGAATATTTTTTGTAGATGCCTCAGATCACTTCAGGAACAAATCAGTCAATATATATATTGCTTTAAGTGATCAAAAGATTCCTTTGGTGATTAAGATAGACAATGTTCTTCTTCCAGCGATACACTCATTAAATAGGGACTTATTGAAGATCCCTTACGTAAAAGTGGATAAAGGAGCTGTGCCCAGGATCCTGAACGGCGCAGATGTTATGGCTCCTGGAATAATAGAGCTCTCGGAATTTAATATAGGAGAAATAGTTGGTGTGAAAGAACCCGATAACTCCCTATATATAGCTGTGGGGAAATCACTGATGAGTTCAGTAGAGATCAGTGTTCAGAGAAAAGGTAAGGCAATTAAAAATTTACACTATGCAGGGGATGATATATGGAAGATCCTAATAGAATTATTAAAAAAGATCTAATGTTTATATGAATTAATTAGATCCATCAATTATTTATAGTAGATCTAATATGTTTTAACGTTTGTATGTGATGTTTTTATATGTTTTCTCTCTTAAATATAATTGGGATAGTTATGTTTTTTAATAGGAAAATTAGTGATCCTGAGGAAGCTTTGTGTTGTATAAGAGATGGGACTGTTATAGCAGTATCAGGTTTTAATCTACTAACTACACCAGAGTATCTTATTTATGAACTATATAAACAGTATCGGAAAACCGGACACCCACGAAATCTCTTCATGGTTTTCGAGACCCTACCAGCAGTACCCGGAAGAGCTTTTGATAAAATTGCTGAGATAATGTATAAAGACAAAGACTATGGTTTCATAAGAGGTGTACTGGCTCCCTACCTAGGTTTCTCACCATGGCTTCAGAAACTAGCTTCTGAGAACATTATCGAGGTCTACTCATGGCCTATTGGTATAACTGTTTACTGGTTTAGAGAAGTTGCTTCTGGAAGACCTGGTTTGATAACTAAGATAGGTCTAGGAACATTCCTAGATCCGAGAGAAGATATGGGTGCTATGAATGATCTTGCACGTGAGAGAAAAAGTTGTAAAGTGTCTCTAATAACTATAGAGGGAGAGGAGTATTTATTTTATCAAGCACCAAAACCCGAGATCGCTCTCGTGAGAGGATCCGTTGCAGACGAGATGGGCAATATATCACTTATTGACGAAGCCATTAAAGGAACAGCTCTGAATATTGCACAAGCAGCAAAAGCTCTACCTAAGAAAGGTATTGTTATTGCCCAGGTTAGGTGGGTGACTAAGAGAGGTACTATACCTCCAAGAGAAGTAGATATACCAGCCCCTCTTGTTGATTACATAGTTGTGGCTCCTGGAGAATATCACTGGCAGTCGGGGTCATACGAATACGATCCTAGGTTATCTTATAGAGTAATCCCCCCATTAGACCCTCGTGAATTAGGAGGATCTGAGATAGAGAAATATAGTGAATACGAGCATATTATTGCTCGAAGAACTTTGATAGAGTTAGTTAATGAAGTGATTGAGAAGAAGAGACCTATACTAGTTAATTTGGGTATCGGAATACCAGCACTAGTCTCTTGGCTAGCCTCTTATGAAGAGATCTCAGATTACATAGTGACAGTAGTTGAATCAGGGGTATGGGGAGGAGTAGCATTAGGAGGACAAGATTTTGGAGCAGCGATATCACCATTTGCATTAACAACAATGCCAGATATGTTTTCTAACTTCGAGGGAGGAGTTATAGACGCCGCCTCACTAGGTTTCTTAGAAGTTGATAAAGAAGGTAATGTGAATCCATCAATGCTACCAGGCAGACTCTACGGACCAGGAGGATTCCCTGTAATAGCAGGAGGATCTCCAAAAACAGTATTCTCAGGAAGCTTCACTGCAGGGGAGAGGAAAATATACTTTGACCCAGTAAGTAAGAGATTAATTATTGAAAAAGATGGAAGCGTTATAAAATTTGTTGAGAGAGTATACAAGATATTCTTCAGCGGGAAATACGCCTTAAAGTTTGGACATGACATAACCTACGTAACTGAGAGAGCAGTGTTTAAATTAACTCCTCAAGGCGTTATGATAACAGAGATAGCGCCAGGTATCGATATTGAGAAGGATATACTAGCCAAAATGAAATTTAAACCTATTATTCCTTCAACTCTCTATGAAATGGATCAAAGAATCTTTGTGAAAGGTAGAATGGGTCTTAGAGAAAAGTTATTGAGAGAAATAAAGAAATAGTCTCACTAAAAGCTATACCAAAGATCTTAATTAAAGCATTAAATTATTACATCATAATAAATCACTTACTTGTTTTTTATCTCTAATCAAGAGACATAGCTTATAATCTAAGTTAATTAACTTATTGAGGTGTCATGTATAGAGTATAGAGAGTTAGGATGGACAGGGGTCAAGGTATCTGTAGTTGGCTTAGGCGCTTGGCAATTCAGTGAGGCATGGGGCGTCCTGGACTATGAGCTGGCAAAAAACATAGTTAAGAAAGCTATTGAGAAAGGTATTAACTTCATTGACACAGCCGCAGTTTATGGTAGAGGTAAAAGCGAGGAGTATGTTGGTAAAGCAATAAAGGAATTAGGTGTTAGAGATAGTGTATTTATAGCAACTAAACTCCCCGGAGACTTCATGAATGAATATGATGTTCTCAAGGGAACTGAGAGATCACTTAGTAGATTAGGTGTAGATGTCATAGATCTTATGCAAGTTCACTGGCCTCCTCTATGGCATAATTTCCCAACTTGCGAATATATGAGGGCTCTGGAGAGACTTGTTTCATTAGGTAAAATCAGGTATATTGGATTAAGTGATTTCCCTGTGGAATTAATTGAGTCAGCTAGACAATGTCTTTCGATAACTGATATCGCAAGTATACAGATAAGATACAACTTGATAGAGAGATATGCGGAGAAAGAACATATACCATATGCTGAGAGAGAAGGTTTATCAATTATTGCTTGGAGCCCCATAGCCAAGGGTGCCTTAAGTGGTAAATACGATACTAAGAACATACCGCAGTTCCAAGATGTGAGAGCTAATGACCCAGTTTTTCACCCAGAGAATATGGCTAAGATCGAGCCATTAATAAATCTCTTAAGAGATCTCTCTAAAAAATATAATAGAACACCTACGCAAATAGCTCTTAGATGGCTAATACAGTATAGTCCAACAGTTATACCTATACCAGGTGCTAAATCACCTGAGCAAGTTGAGGAGAACGCTGGTGCAGGAGAATTCACATTATCCTTCGAGGACTTTCTGAAGCTAGATCTGGTTAGTAGAGGTATTAGAATAAGTTATGTTACGTGGTGAATTTCTATAAAAGATTCAGTAGCAGCTTAAGTGTTTCTGGTCTAATACTTAGTTTTAATAAATCTGTTTTTGATACATATCCGAGAGAAATTTTTATAAGTAAATCCTCTGGTGTTTTCATAAGGAATCTCTTTCTATCACTTGGACTAGTAATGATCTCTAGATCAAGAATCTTTCTTTGCAACATTATTGCTCTATAGAGATAAATTTTTCTTAGCTCATTAAAGTAGTCTATTCCGTATTTAATACTTCTATAGAGTGCTAAAGCAGTATATATGCTGGGTCTAATACCCTCGCCAGTGGCAGGCATAACAGCTCCCAGAGCCTCACCTATATGATACGGATCTCTTTCCTTAGCCAATTTCTCAACTATGCCACCAACAGTTACCATAGCACCCTCTCTCTTGATTAGAGAAGCCTTTCGAAGCTCCTCTCTTGATAAAATAATCTCTCTTAGTATATTCTCTAGATCTTTGAGAGAAGCATATCCACCAATACCTATCCTAGCTCTTTTACCACTCTCAGGAAAGAACCATGCGTAGCCAACTAAATGAGAATTGAAGTACAGCTCAGGTATCTCAGGTTCTGAGAATTTATTCTCGATATGATATTGTATAGCAGGGATCTTCTCAATAGAGGTTTTCTGTGAATAAAAACCTCCAGCATTTACCACAATATCGTATTTAGCTACCTCCTTGTTTCTGATTAATACCTTACCTCTCTCTAGATATTTAGCTGCACTGTTTAATTCGAGTTCTACTCCCTCTGAGAGAGATTTCAAGAACTCTCTTTTATCAATTATGTAACCTAGGACTCTTCTACTTTTATTCTCAAAGAGTAGTTCGCCATCTAAAAATACTCTGTAGCCACTATACTCCCATAATACGTGTTTTAAAGCGATTTTCATTATGTCTGCTATCTCATTATCTCTTGATATATCTGGGAGACCCCATCCACAGGGTTTGATAGCTAAATCTTTCTGAGCCTCAAAAACCTGAACCTCTTTCTCAAATCCGTGATCTACTAGATATCTTGCTAAAGAAAGACCTGCTGGACCAGCACCAATAATAGCTATTTTCATAATAACACCTAAGACTACGAGACGTAAAATCTCTTATTAGGTTAAAAAATTTATAGTGATCAGAGCTGTTTTGATAGATCCTCTATTCTAGCAGGAGGCTTTAAGCAATCATATTCTTTTAATATATCATAGACTTTTTTAACTACCTCTGCAACCTCCTCCTCGCTTTTGGCTCCTGTAATAACCATTTTCCCTGATGAGAATATTAGTAGAACTACTCTTGGTTCATTCATTCTGAATATTAATCCTGGGAATTGCTCAGGTTCATACATAGAGTTCTTAAGCATATAAGCTGCTTTCTCTAGAATTACTTCGACACCTAAATTTGCGGATGCAACAATATTCTGTATCTGGATCTTCGGTTTCTCAATAATTGTTATACCTCCCTTAATAAAGTTCTTTAATATTCTCTTGACAGCTCTGATAAGCTCTTGGGTTCTTTTGGCTCCTGTAATAACCATTTTTCCAGATTTAAATATTAGTGCTGTAATCTTCGGATTATCAAGTCTGAGTATTAGTCCGGGGAATTGCTCAGGGTTGTATTCTATATCAGGTATTGTCTGCTCAAGAAGCGAGAGATCAAGTGTTTGATTAAGTATTACAGTTGCGACTATATTCTCTATCTTAAACTCTAGCTTAGGAGTAAATGTCTCAATCACTCAAATCCCCTTATAAATTTTGATTATTAGGAATTTATAAAAGAGACGATAAATAATCAGGTAATTTACTTTAGTGAAGAGAAGATAAGGAAAAATAATAGGTTAATAAGCGTAGACTTTTTAAGCTTTTTAGAACAAAGCATATCATCCGAGGACTGCCTATGGGTCTTGCTAAAGATATATCAAAGAGATGGGAAGGAGGAGAGACAGTGGGAGAGAAAATAAAGAAAGCATTTAGTAAGAAAGAACCAATTAAATACAAGCTTCTAATGAGTAACTACAAAATTAAGGCTCTGGCATCTAGAATAGATGTCCAATTAGAAAGACTCAAGGAAAGAGATAGAATGTTATTTGAAAGAGTCGTTGACGCTATCATAGCTAAGGATAATGCTAGAGCAACAATGCTTGCTAACGAAATAGCTGAGATCAGGAAAGCCGCTAGACAACTCGCTATGGTGCAAGTAGCTCTAGAGCAGATATCTATGAGGATCGAGACAGTAGTTCTCCTAGGAGACACATTCGCCAACTTAGCTCCTGTATTAGGCGTCGTCAGAGAATTAAGAGGATTAGTTAGAGGATTAATGCCTGAATTCTCGTATGAGATGCTTGAGTTAGAAGAGAGTCTGAGAGAAGTAGTATTAGAGACAGGCGAGGGTCTCTCAGCACCATATGTAGAGACAGCATATGCATCACCTGAGGCAAAGAAGATCCTTGAAGAAGCTAAGATAGTGGCTGAGCAGAGAATCAAGGAGAGCTTCCCAGCGCTACCCACTATACCTACAACCACTACAGAGACATCAAAAGCAGAAGCTTCGCCATAAAATATTCAGGGATCTGGATCTATAGTATAATTTAATTTAGTTCTTTTTTTCTCTATATCTCTATTTCTCTATGCTTTCAGGTGCTTCAGCTTCTATCTTCTTTAGTTGTTTTAAATACATTTCTAGAAGCTCATCTTCTGTTGTTGCGTCCTCCGGACTTTTATCATCTCTCCATCTAATAAATCTCGGGAATCTAATAGAGATCCCCACACCTTCTTTAATTCGATCCATACAACATGTGTGTAGTGGTGATAGAGTCAACTCTGCTCCAATAATCTCCATAACATACTTAGGAACAACCCATATATCTGGCTCGATCTCGGACTCAACCCTGGGATGCTTATGTGTTATTTTAATAGATTCTAATCTTTTGTTTAACTCAATGAGATCTGAGTCTGTGAAGCCTGTACCCACTTTACATACCGTTCTGAAGACATCATTTTTCTTATCATACGCCGCTAGAAGAACTGTTCCTATTTTTCCTCCTCTCTTACCTCTCCCATAGAATCCTCCTACAACAACAAGATCTACTGTATCGATCATTTCACTCTTATAATCTCTCTTATACTTAATCCATAACCAGCCTCTAGCCCCCGCTTGATATATGCCTGCTGGGTTCTTCACAACAACACCCTCATTACCGTCCTCGAGAGCTTTTAAGAAGAATTTCTCTAGCTCAGAGGGATCTGAGGTCTCGATATATTCAGCTATAGAGAACTCAGGTTTCTGCTCAATATATTTAAGCAATATATTTCTTCTTTCACTCAGCGGTTTATCTAAGAGACTCTCTCCATCAACATATAATATATCGAATAATCTTACTACAACAGGGTACTCCTCTACTGCTTTCTGTATATCATGTTTTCTCTTTCTATGCATAAGTTCCTGGAAGGGTCTGTGCTCTCCTGTCTCAGGATCAATTGCTATGATCTCTCCTTCAACAATAGCTTCATTCGCCTTAATATACTTTCTGCCTAAGTCGACAACATCAGGATATTGATAAGTTATATTCTCGAGTCTCCTAGAGAATATCGTGATCTGATCCCCCATCTTATGTATCTGTGCTCTCTCACCATCATACTTAAACTCGACTATCCCCCTCCCCCCAACTTTCTCAATAATTTCTCTAGGATCATCGTGTCTCTCAGCTAACATAGGTCTAACAGGGGTTCCTATAGAAGGTTTAATATTCACCAAAGCTCCTAAACCTTCTTTTACTAGGATCTTAGCGATCTGACCTAGATCGGCTCTTACATTATAAGCCTTCTCAATAACTGCTTTAGAAGCTTCTCCACCACCATATGCGACAGATAGGGCCTCAATTATAGTTGCGTCTCCTACACCGAGTCTTAATTGACCCTCTACAAATCTGACTATATACTTAGCTTCTTTTGGTGAAGCACTCTGTAGAAGACCTACTAGAGTTCTGATCTTCATATCTCTAGAGCCTTCACCAGTCATCTTAGCAATTTTCGTAAGTGTTGAGTGAACTTCACCTACAGTAAGCTTCTTAGCACCAGCACTCATGAAGGCTACAAGAGAGGTTGCTCCAGAAACTCTCTTCTGCTTAAGAGCCTCAGTAGCTTTACCTAAATCACCTAATCTCTTATAAATAGACTCAACCTCATTCTCAGATACACCGGTAGCAAGACTAATTGCCTTAATTAATAATTTCTCACTAATACCGATCTCCGGCTCTCCATACCAGCTAGGTAGCAACTCCCCTTGTATAAAGTAAATTACTTTATCAATATCATCAGGATCAGCTTTCTTAAGCATTGTAGCAAGTATACTTGTGAGCGTCAATCTACTACTAGTAGCCTCTAACTTCTCAAAAGTTTCTGCTAAGATCTCAAAATACATTATACTCCTCCAATAAATATCTTTAGGTAAAGAAATAAATTAGTCATAGCCACGATCAATAATAAGGAACTACATGAAACATGTAAATATCGAGGCACTGCCCATAAATATATTGGCTGATTATTTCAGAAAATAATTTATAATATTCCATAGTGCTAATATATAATATCAGAAGAGGGTTTAGGAAGAATCACTAAACTAGGGATGATTCTATGATTAAGGATGTATTAGATAGATATGGCAGACCTATAAAGATCCTTCGAATAACACTTACACATAGATGTAATTTTAATTGCTTCTTCTGCCACATGGAGGGAGAAGACCCTAGCGATAGAACAGAACTATCGTCCGAAGAGATAACACTAGTAGCCAAAGCCTTCTCTAGAATAGGTGTCAAGGAATATAAAATAACTGGTGGTGAACCACTACTACGAAGAGATTTAGAGAATATAATTAATTCTCTTAAGAATATTGTTGGTGCTCTAGATGTTTCGTTAACAACTAATGGAAGCTTGCTAGAGGAAAGAGTTGATAGTTTAAGGGAGGCGGGTTTAGACAGAATCAATATAAGTATACACTCATTAAGAAGAGAAGTGTACAAGAAAATAACAGGATATGACTATCTCGACAAAGTTCTTAGGGGATTTAATAGAGCTAAAAAGCTTGATTTTAAGAGAATAAAAGTTAATGTGGTTATTTTAAAAGGATTAAATGATAAGGAGATACCCGATTTCATAGAACTCATAAAAGGAGATAATAGATTAGTTCTCCAATTAATTGAACTTCACCCAGTTGGTTTTGGAAGAAATGTTTTTCATGAGTATTTTATGTCTCTCGAGGAGATCGAGAAGAGAATAATAGAGTTATCATCTACATTCAACATAAGAAGAGATCTTCATAATAGACCTATCTATCATTTAAGAGATGGAGGCTTCATAGAGATTGTTAAACCAGTCAGCAACCCTATCTTCTGTGCAGGATGTACTAGACTTAGACTTACATCGAACGGTTACATAAGACCTTGCTTAATGAAGAATTCTGATGGCGTAGATATAAAACCTATTTTACGCAACGAGAAATTAAATGAGGAGGAGAAGATTAATGAAATAATAAAATCAATATATAAGGTTGTGGAGATCAGAGAACCTTCTGCTATGTGGAGAATTGATCCTACCCTAGACTATTTAGTCAGTAAATACAACTTTAACTATGATCTGAGGCAAAGAGTAAGAATAAATATACCTAAGAAACTCTCGGAGTAGTAGTTCCTAATGCTTTAACTCTATTTTCTGAATAATATCTAGAAGCTTCTCTCTATATGATCTGGTTAGATGAACCTCTAGATCATATTTAGATCTCTCTTCATCAGGTAATTTTATACCTAGCGATGATATAAGCACATAGCCTCTACTTAGTATAGTTCTTATCTTAGCGAGTTCATTTCTTCTAATCAAATTATTAATATATTCATCAAACTTATAGTAGCTGAGAAGCTCTGAAGGACTTGGGTTATATCCGCAGATTATGCATACTCCATCAGGCATTAATGAATTGAATCTGCATCTTGGGCACTCAGGAGGTATCTCAGGGTCTCTTGAGAGAGACCACCACTTAACCCATTGATACCTTAGATTTGAGATAAGATCCTCTCTACTGAATTTAGTAGCGTATTTATATAATAGAGGCGCATAACCAAGGATCCAGGGACCCTCAGAGGAGACTATATATTCTAGTTGTTCTTGGCTTATCTCTACCCCAGACTCAAGGATGATCTGTGAGATCAAAGATCTTATTTTTTCAATGTTTCTTCTGATCCTACTAGCAAGTCTCTCCATATCAGGTTTCTTATCTTCATCCCATAGGATCTCAACAACTTTCTTAGCTATGTATTTCAATAGTTCTATGTCTAGACCTAAGTATCTGATCTGTAGGTTATTTACGAGATCATCAAATTTTTCCTCGATCCACTGATCAAGATCATAAGAAGTTCTTCTCTGACCTCTAGCAGTTTTCTTGCTCTTGCTGACACTTTTCGCCTCTTTCTTACTCTCCTTCTTCTTCTCTCTTTCTTCTTCAGCTACTTCCTTAGATTTTTTTCTTTTAGGCATATAAACCGCTTCCTTATGTTTCTTAAACCAGTAATTATCCTAAGATTAAAAACCTTGAGAAAATAAAAAAGCTACAGAGTTTATTCCTCACGATAAAATTCTACAGTAATTCTCACTCTAAGATTCTGCGTAGATATAGGTGGAGGCGATTTACCAAGATCCGCTGCAAAAACAACTTGATTTCCTAGTGAGTCTTGGAACAATACCTCAGCTACATAACTCTTATCTAAACCCCCAGATAAACTTCTCATTAATGCATCATAGATCCTTGAGAGAGCCATCTGCATAGCGACTGGACTAGAGAAATCCTCAGGTCTTAATCTAATCTCTTTAAAAGCATTAATTACCTCACCTACTCTAGCCCTCCCAAAAAACACTATTCTATAAACAGGTTCTTCACTAAAAATCTCTTCACTGGACATAGCAGAGCCTTATATACATATTCTTTAGAGCCTTATAACGTCACATGAAGCGCTGAAAAATATTTATAGCTGATTGTTTCTAATAGTGATTTGGTGCTCTAAAGTTTGTGGCGAAGAAATCAGAAGAAACAGAAGAATTCCAAGTAACTCCTTGGGAAGTTAGGGGTAGAGTTGATTACGAAAAACTTATAAAGATCTTTGGGACAAGTCCTTTAACAAAAGATCTATTAGATAAGTTTGGAAGATTAATAAATCAAGAGCTACATGTTCTATTAAGAAGAAGAGTATTCTTTTCTCACAGAGATTTTGATAAGGTTCTAGAAGATTTAGAGAGAGGAGAGAAAATATTTCTATACACAGGTAGAGGACCTTCAGGTCCAATGCATATTGGCCACTTAATACCTTTCATAATGACTAAATGGCTCCAAGACGTAATGAATGCAAATGTTTATATAATGATTACAGATGATGAAAAGTTTCTCGACGAGGAAGGTATGACACTTGATGAGGTCAGGAAATGGTCTTATGAAAACATTCTTGATATAATTGCTGTGGGATTTGATCCTGACAAAACATTTATTTTCCAAGATACTGAGTACATAAGAAATATGTATCCTCTAGCCATCAAAATAGCTAAGAGAATAAACTTTAATTTAGTGAGATCAGTGTTTGGGTTCACAGGATCAACTAATATAGGCTTATTATTCTACCCAGCACTACAGATCGTGCCAACAATGTTTGAGAAGAGAAGATGTCTGATCCCTGCAGCAATAGATCAAGATCCTTACTGGAGAATACAGAGAGATTTAGCGGAGAGCTTCGGATACTACAAGGCGGCAGCTATACACTCAAGATTCCTGCCACCACTAACAGGTCTAGAGGGTAAAATGAGCTCCTCAAAACCAGAGACAGCAATATTTCTCCACGACGATCCTAAGACCGTGAGAACCAAGATAATGAGATACGCATTCTCAGGAGGACAGCCCACGGTGGAGCTCCACAGAAAGCTAGGAGGAAACCCAGATATAGATGTGTCTTTCCAGTGGCTCTACATGTTCTTCGAACCAGATGACAAAGCTATCAAATCAATTGAAGAAGACTATAGATCAGGTAAATTATTGACTGAAGAGTTAAAAGAGATACTTATTAATAAACTTAATGAGTTCTTAGAGAAACACAGAGCTAAGAGAGAAGAAGCAAAAGAACTAATACACGTATTTAAATACGATGGAAAACTAGCTAGAAAAATGTGGGAAACAATATATGAATAATGATAAAATAAAAATTTATTATTATAAATCGTCTAAAAGCAGTCAAATGTCTAAATGAAAATTTTGACTCATGGCAACAATTAATTAATTATTGCTTTACGCCTTTGCACACAGAATCATCTCTTAGGATACTGCGGTAATTTGTAAATATTATCATGTATATTAAAGCTATTATTATCAAAATATCAATGATTGTCCACAAATAGCTAGTCGCTATTAATCTCATGAAGTTATGAGGGGTCTTTATAAGCACCGAATGATATTTGAGCATCAAGTAGGCAAAATCTGTTAAGAATAATACTAAGAAGATCTGTGCCATTGCATTAAAAATCTGAGGAGTCCCTAGAGATAGAAAAGCGGATATTGTCAGTCCTACAAACATTGCGAAGAGTAAAGCTCTGAAGAATATTTTTGCTAAGATCTTGATATTAAATCTATATAGATAGCTTAGAGCCATGATAGACACTCTTTTCCTCAGACCTTTAAGAACCTCTAATGGCCTCGTATAAGGACTGTAATAAGAAGCATTTGGGTTCTTAACATTATAGACGTATATGCTATTCGCGGTAGCGGTGCAGAAGCCCTTTAATCTACTCCTAAGAGAAAAGTCTCGATCTT
>JBMFIR010000027.1:0-20529 GCA_049976205.1 Sulfolobales archaeon
CTCACTTAAATCATAATAGAGTAAAAGATTTATAAATTTTCCCTCTATATTTTTGAGATGAGTGGAGACAATACACCACTCCACTAGGCAATAAACAATACCTAAACCCCACCCTAGAAAGGGCGAGGCTTCTAAAAAGCTAAAAAGGTGAATTAAAATAAGGATTGTGGGATTGGTAGGACTTGGGAGAGTAGGTCTTAGAGCACTGGATATATTAGTAAAGAGAAAAGATCTGTATTTCTACGGTTTCGACATAGATCCTTCTAAAAAAGATCTTGTATCAAAATACGATAATGTTGATTTTATAAAAATTAGAGATACTAGAGATCTAAGAAACTACTTGCCTAAGATAGATCTTTTGATGTCAGCGGTTCCTTCTCAAGAAGGATATAAAATAGCTACTTTAGCAAGCGAGATCTGTGTGGATCTAGTTGATGTATCATTTATTCCAGAGGATCCGTACACGCTCGATAGAGAATTTAATAAATGTGGCAAGATCTATGTACCCGACGCAGGATACGCGCCGGGGTATAGTAATATTGTAGCTGGTTATCTAAATAAGAAATTCAGTGGTTTAAAGTCTCTTGAGATATATGTAGGTGGTATTCCTATAGAAAATATTCCTCCTCTAGGATACTTCGTGACCTGGAGTGCTGAAGATTTATTAGAGGAATATGTCAGACCTGCACGAATTGTGGTTAATAACAAGGTTATTTACGTGGATCCTTTGGATAAGATTGGTGAAGTAATTATTCCAGGGCTCGGAAGCTTTCAGTGGTTCTATAGTGATGGTCTCAGAACTATGTTAAGGAACATATCAGCAGAAGAAATGTTTGAAGCTACATTGAGATGGCATGGACATTTAGATAAAATAAGGGTTCTGAGAGAATTAGGTTTCTTGGATCGAGACACTGTAAATATAGACGCTCATAGTATAGAGATCATTAAATTAACATCAAGGATCTTTGAAAAGAAGCTACAGAGAGAATTCAAAGATATGGCATTACTCTATGTAAGAGCACTTGGAAAGAATCATGAGAAATACGAAGAATTAACAGTAGTATATGGAGAGATCGGGGATTACGCGACACCTAGATTTACAGCAATAATATTTGCCTCAGTAGCAGAATTATTAATTGAGAGAGATTTAAAGAAAAAAGGAGTTATAGCTCCCGAGGAATTAGGGGACTATATAGATTCCTTTAGGAATAAATTAATTCAGTATCAACCCAGCAGAAATCACATTATTATGCACTTTAACGTTTCCTAAATTTTATAGTTATTATAGACTTACTCTTCAGCTCCTCTGGCCTTGAGAGCATCTTCTAGAGTTAATGCTCTATTCTCAATGTTCTTAAATAATGTGTATATTACACCAATGTATCTAAGTAAATTATATCTGATTTCGAAGCCTCTTACTTCAATAGAGTCTAAAATATCGAGCGCCTCTCGAATAAAACTTCTGATTAGTGTATAGGAAAATGTGAATATGTTGATTCCTAATAGATCTCTTAATTGATGTGCTGGTGTAGTTAGATAGTAGATTAGAGAGGCTGATAAAGTCAAATAGCTATAAAGGATGTTAATATAAGTATACTCTGTTAAGGTTCTTGATAAATAATCTATGAGTATTATCAGAGTAAATGTGCTTAGCCATATTACGAGAGAGGTTAATAGGGTCTTGTAAGCTTTTAAAAAAATTAGCAGAGAGATGTTAACCACAATCATTGCTACATAGATCATTAATTCTCTCGATACTATCCATACAATTATGGTGAGAATAAGATAAAGTATTTTTGGATAAATCATATAGGATCTTGTCAACAAATTATTTTGGTATGGTTTCTCGAGAAATTCATCAATTAATTCTCTTATCCACATATTAGTTCTCTCCCGATAACACCTGCTCTGTTAAGTGCTTCATCTTTCAACTCCCATATGTTTCCCACAAAAGATATCTCTCCTCGATCTAATAGTATTATTTTGCTAGGATCTATGAAATTAATAAGGCATAAATGAGTTGTTGAGATGATTATTATCTTCCTATTCCTCTTAGAGGAGATTATTTGAGAAAGTTTTTGTGTTGAGTATAGATCTAGGTAATCAAATGGTTCATCTAATAACCAAATAGGTTGATCAGCTATTAATATACTTGCTATAGAGACTCTCTTAGCTTCTCCACCGCTTAATGTGAATGGATCCCTCTCGAATAGTAAAGGATCTACTAAAGCCTCTATAAGTTCTTTGTCATATTTATCTAATCTGAGGATCCTTTTAATCAACATAATCTCGTCAATAACTCTTGCTTCGATAAATCCATGATAAGGATTTTGCCATACATAACCTATTAATGAGGCGATCTCTTTTCTGCTAAGATCCCTTAGATTCTTATTATTCACATAGATTTCTCCCTCATAATTCCTTATTAAACCAGCAATCGTTTTCATAAGAGTCGTTTTCCCAGAACCATTTCTTCCCGTAAGTAAATAGATCCCCTCTCCCAATTCTAGATCTATATTTCTAAGAATGGTCTGTCCGCCTAATTTCACGGATAATCTCTTTATTTTTAGTGAAATCACTTTTTCTCTCTCCTAATTAGCATCATAGTTAATAAATAGCCTAATATGCCCTGTGATATTACTGAACCCAACATTACTCCAGATATAGACACTACAAGAGGTATATTATACACTATGTGTAACAATACATAGCCTATAAAGAAGGTTGTTATAGCAATCTCCTCTGCTATTACTAATAATAATCCTATTTTAGAGGGATACATGAATCTTCCTATTAACCATGCAATTACTCCATAGATGAGATTCGTTATAGACCCGAGAATAATATCGTAGATACCATATGGGGAGACAATATTAGCTATTAATACCCCCATAACTAATCCGGCTACAGCATATAATCCGTACCTAGGTATATATGGGAGTGGACTTAAGGCATCTGCTACTCTAACTTGTACAGGGCCGAAACTTATTGATTGTAGAATTATTGTAGTAGTAGCGTATAATACAGCAATGAAACCTGCTCTAATTATTGGTATTAATCTCTTATCTCTACCACTGGAAATCTTGCTATACACCCTCACTATATTACAAACTCACGTTATGCCTTAAAATATTTTACTGTAACTAAGACTTTTAATAGATTATAACACATTATTTATAGGTTGAATATTATGAGGAGAAGTTTTAATGATATTGGGAAGGAGATCAGGCTTAACAAGATACTTAAGAATAATAGAGCATTGATTTTCGCGTTTGATCATGGTGTGGAGCACGGTCCTAAGGATTTTCCTGAGGATATAATAGATCCTAGGGTTATAATAATGAAAGTTGTAGAGGCAGAGGTAGATGCTATAATGACTACCGTAGGTATTGCGTCAATGACATATGATCTTTGGGGAGGAAAAATTCCTCTCATTATCAAGATTACTGGAAAAACGAGTCTTAGACCCGAGCAGCAAAGACTTCTACAAAGTGTATTTGGTTACGTAAGAGATGCCATAGCCTTGGGAGCGGACGCTGTTGCGGCGACTGTTTATTGGGGTAGTGAGTACGAGGATCAAATGCTTAACACGTGGTTCACAATTAGATTAACTGCCGAGAGATTTGGTTTACCAGCTCTGCAACTAGCATATCCAAGAGGCTCTGCGATCAAGAATAGGTATGATAAAGAAGTTGTTAAGTACGGTGTTAGAGCTGCTATTGAGAGTGGAGCAGATCTTATCAAAACATATTATACAGGATCCGAGGAGAGTTTTAAAGAGGTGGTTAAAGTTGCTGCGGGTATCCCTATTCTAATGAGTGGTGGCGCTACTAGAGAGAGACCAATTGATTTCTTAAGAGATGTTAAATCTGTTATGAGAGCTGGAGCTAATGGTGCTGTAGTTGGTAGAAATATCTTTCAGCACAAAGATCCCAAGTCAATGATCAAAGCATTAAAACTAATTATACACGAGGATAAAGAAGTAGAGGATGTAGCTAAATTGGTTGATTAAGATAAGATGAACAGGATCCCATTGATTAATTGATTAAGTTATAAATCCCTATATATTTAATATTTAATAATTAAATATTATCCGATTATGAGGAGACATATTAGATGTCTTCTGAGAAGAAAAGTATTGATGTAATTGCTGTAGGACATGCACTAGTTGATATCAGGATCCAAGTAAGAGAGTTTCCAGCACCAGATCAAGAGAGCCCGATTCTTAGAACAAAATGGGGTGCTGGAGGCTCGGCAGTGAATGTATCAATAGCTGTCAAGAGACTTGATATGAAGAGCGGAATCATAGCTAAGATAGGTTTTGATAGTTTTGGTAGAATAATAGTTGATGAGCTACTTAAGGAAGGAGTTGATATAAGAGGACTTAGAGTATCTTGGCAAGACACGGGATTCACAATAGTCGCTATAGATCCTAGTGGAGATATCACCATGTATGGCTACAAGGGATCAGCTGAAGATCTATCGCCCATGGAGATCGATGAGGATTTAATAAGAGAATCTAAGCATCTCCATGTAGCTAGTTTAAGAATAGATACCTCTTTAAGAGCCCTCGAGATCGCAAAGAGCTATGGCCTAGCAACTTCTTGGGATCCTGGTAGAGTACTTTCTAGAAAGGGACTTACTGAATTAAGAAAGATCCTTGGGTTAACAGATATAGTTTTGTTGAATCGACAAGAGGCTCACTATATGACTAATGAAGAGGATTACAAGAAGGCTGCTGAGATTATAAGAGAAGCAGGTCCTAACATAGTCGTGGTTAAATTAGGTAAAGATGGTTCATATATTTTATCAAAAGAATCCGCAGAATATATCCCAGCTTTTCAAGTAAAGAATCCTGTTGATACCACGGGAGCAGGCGACGCATATGCAGCAGGTTTTATAACGAGCCTTCTTAGAGGGTATAATCTCAGAAAAGCGGCACTGTATGCTAGTGCAGTAGCTGCCTTAAAAATAATGAGATTAGGATCCCACGAAGTTCCCTCACATGAGGAAGTAATAAACTTTATCTGGGATACTATACCAACGTTTTAAAATCAAGGTTCTGTACTTTAACCAACGCGTATTTGTCTTTTAATACACACTTATTTTCTATTCCGTATAATATTATTTCTTGGTGAGAAAATGTCTCGAGAGATTTCTAAACAGGAATTATTTGATCTATTGAAGAAATTAAGTGAATTCATATCGCCATCAGGTTTCGAAAATGATATAAGGAGCTTTGTTAAGGATTACTTTGCTAAAACAGCTGATAGAGTATATATAGATGCTTTAGGAAACGTAATAGCTGTTAAGAAGGGGTCTAGAGGATCTGGGAAAATAATGATTGCTGGACACATGGATGAGATAGGATTATTTATATCACATATTGATGAGAAAGGTTTTCTAAGAGCTCTCCCAATCGGAGGAGTTTTTGAGAGAGCCTTAATTTTCCAGAGGGTATTAATAAGATCTAGAGAAGGAAGGATCTTTAGAGGAGTAATCGGGCTTAAACCACCTCATATAGCAAAACCTGAGGAGGCCAGACAAGTACCGGAGCTGAGGGAATTATTTATTGATGTAGGAGCAGGATCCAAGACAGATGTAGAGAAAATGGGTATAAGGATAGGTGATGTAGCTGTTTATGACAGAGATCTAGTTATGCTCTCACAAGATAGAGTCTCGGGTAAAGCTATCGATGATAGAGTAGGTCTATTAGTAGCTATGAAGAGCTTTGAGATGCTGGAGAATAATCAAGCTGATGTATACGCGGTAGCAACAGTACAAGAGGAAGTAGGATTGAAGGGAGCCAGAACAGCTGCTTTTTCAATATCTCCTGACGCGGCCTTAGCACTTGATGTGACCATAGCTAGTGATGTTCCTGGAACAGCTGAGCATGAATGGTTTACTCAATTAGGTAAAGGACCTGCCATAAAAATAGCTGATGGTAGAGGCGCTAGTGGGCTAATAGCTAATATGGAGATAGTCAATAAATTAATTATAATAGCCCAAGAACTTAATATACCCTACCAGATAGAGATTGCCGCAGGGGGAACAACCGATGCTTCAGCGATACAATTAAATAAAGAAGGTGTTCCCGCCGGAGTGATCTCTATACCTGCTAGATACATACATTCACCTGTCGAGGTAATAGATCTTAATGATGTTGTAAATGTTATTAAATTAACAAAAGGTTTCTGCGAAAAATCAGATCCTGAGTGGCTTAGCAGGCTAAGAGGTTCACAAATTAAATAATTTAAAGATTTATACGATCTCGACATTATTAATTCTCATATATCCCCACCCACTCAAGAACCATTTCTTTTCTCCTCTCGCAATAATTCTCCTACCTTTAAATAATGGTGATTTCACAACAAAACTCTCGTACTCACCACCCTCACCAATAGGCGAGAAACTATATTTAGATGAGAGTCTAAGTAACTCCTCTACGTCTTTGTGTGTAGATATTTCTTTACCAACCCATTCCTCATCTAATCCCATAGCTTGTGTCGCTACTATAACGAATCCTATGCCTCTTTCCACGACCTCTTCAATAAGTAGATCTCTGTGATTACGCCCCCAGAGAGGTGCTACATGTTTGATACCTAATCCAGAGGCTATCGAATCCAGAGCTTTTTTCTGAAAATTACTTGATACTACACCACTAACTATATATTCAGCATTAATCTCTGAAACAACGCGAGTAATTACTTCTTTAATCTCATCATATTCTCTATCCCCTCTAATCTCCCTTGAAATAAACTCTATACCCATGATCTCTGAATGAATCTGAGCCCATTTACTATTTATAGTATGTAGATAATAAAGATCCTCTCTACTAGAGGTTATGTTAAGTATATATGGCTTACCTAGATCGAGTACTTTGAGAGCTATATAAAGAGCATAGTGACTATCTTTACCCCCTGTATATAGAGCCAAAAAACGATCCGTTTTACTCATAATGACATTACTCAACTAATTTTTCTAAGACTCTTTTAAGAAAAGTTCTATTAATAGCTCCCAAACACATGACTCCGCGGTAAAACAGTTCCTATCAGATCCAGAAACTATACAAAACCCCTCACAATTATTTTTTATGATTTCGCCAGTTTTTGTTCTCGAGATATCATAATCAGGCTCTCCTCGAGTATTTAAAAGCATCACTTTATCTCCCTGAACCTCGATGAATAAGCCGCCTAAGCATCCTTTTTTAACTAATTCGTCTCTTAGATCAACTATGTTTTTATTTCGCATCAAAATAGCTCTGGCCTCAGAAGAAATCTTATTTATAGATGCGTACCTCCAATTTATTATATCAATATTTTCAACACATGAACTAGACACATATCTCCTCCACTCCACTAAGATCTCTTTGCCTTTACTAGTTAAGTCAGCTCCTGCAACAGGATCTATGCTTACAAGTCCTACAGAGTTTAATCTCTTAACTAAATTTCTTGCGGAGCCTTCGCCAATTCCCAGAGTCTTAGAAATTATATGTCTACCCATAGGGCCTGATTTTTCAATAAGATCTAGTATTTTAATTACGTGATAATAAGTGAATTTAGATCTGATATAATCTATGTTAATACTTCTAAGCGTCTTTATCATATTCAGCATTACTCGCTTACCATAATTATTTATCTTAATGTATTAAATAAATTAGGAAAAGTGTTTAGTGGTGTATTCTTTGTATAATGTTGTCAAGGTCGGTGTCTCTATACCAACTGACTTATATGAGAAGCTTAATGACTTATTAAAGAAAATGGGTGTCAAGAGTAGATCTAGGATTGTTCAAATGGCTTTAAGAGAATATGTTTTGAACAAAAGTATAGAGTTAGAACAAGACATAGACGTAGTAGGTGTTGTAGCGATATACTATATTCATGGGAGGAGACATATAGATGAGGAATTAGTGGAGATCCAGCATAGGTATCTAGATATAATTGTTTCCACACAACATCTACATTTAACTAAAGAATCTTGCGCAGAGTTTATTGTTGTACGAGGAAAAGCTTTCAAGGTAAATGAATTAATCAAGGACTTAAGCAAGGCAGACATTATTCATATAGATCGTGTGCTCATACCGTTGCTGTAATCTAAGTATTATCACTGTAATAGTAAAGATATAATCTCGAGAAGTTTAATTCAATATGGAATAGTTTCTTCACAGAACAATGCGTCAGGTATTTGTTGACATAGCTCTCTGATAACGCCTCTATTAATACTCTCTATAGAGAGTATTTGATTAATAGATAATTTTTTTAGATCATCAATATTTCTCACACCAGCCTTATACAAAGATCGCGCTCTGACCCTACCTATTCCTCTGAGACTAGTTAGTATAAGTAATTCTTCTTTTACACCGCTCTCTAATCTCTTGGATAGTGTATTTAGAATTCTGGAATACTTCTTCAGATCTGTTTCTACAAATATTTTTGATAACGCATATGAGATCCATGTAGCAGTCTCTATAGCTACCCTAAGATCTCCTAACGGAATACCTACGCTCTGCATTATCTCATCTTCATCTACTTCATTAATCCACATAGTGAGAGCCTTTGAATAAGCAAAAGCTGTTATATAGAGCTCATCATCTACATCATCAGGAATAGGTGGTAGAGCACCCTTATCTATAAGTTCTACAATCTCTCTATCTATTTCCTTAGGTCTTATTCTTCTATTAATATTTCTGAGGAAATCAGGTGTCAAGGTTATTACTTGTAGAGCATATAATTCGTTTAAGATCGCGTCAGCCTGCTCTAATATTTCTCTCGATCTTACATAAGTTAATGGATCAATGTATAACGTAGAGATCAATTCTCCTAATTTAGTTGCTTTGATTCTCTCATCAACATATTCCACAATATCATATTTTTCGAGCTCTTTCAAAATTTTAGCTATTACCCGTCTCCAATAATCTCTACCTCCTAAGGATATTAAATGATTCTTATACGAGTAAAATGTTTTACTCATAAAATCCACGAGATCATTTATGTTTCGAGCATATCTGGAAGCGATGAGAGCTAGTAGGTGTATTCTCAGAGACCTCTCGTTATTAATTGTTGAGTATATATCTTCAGGAGGAGATCTTATATACTTAGTAGCTGTTTCAGGATCTAGATCTGCTATAATAATCTCTCCGTAAGGATCGTATTGTGGTCTACCTGCTCTACCGCCCATTTGTTTATACTCTAAAATCGAGATAGGTTCATAAAAACCTCTCTCATATCTGTGCGTATATACTATGACCCTACGAGCAGGTAAATTAACGCCTGCGGCTAATGTTGGTGTAGCTACCACTACTTTAATGATCCTTTCTCTGAATCCTTTCTCAATACTTCTTCTAGCCTCAAGAGACAATCCTGCGTGATGAAAAGCTACGCCTTTTCCAATAAGTTTAGTTAGTATTTCTCTCTCTATTCTTGATGAAACATTTTCATGAATATAGTTCAACAGATCTCTTATTCTGTCTTTAGGCAATTTACTCGATAAGAGACCTATCTCTGAAGCAATTCTAGTAGCCGTATTCTCGGCATCTCTTCTTGATTGCTTGAAGATAAGTAGCTGATAGTCTTCTTTTAAAGTTTTTGAAACATTGTGGCTAATAAGATCCCCGTAAACTTCCTCTATTCTATTATCCTCAAAAACTATTCTTTGTCTCCTCTTATCGAAATATCCTTGTATTAATGGAACAGGTCTCCAATTACATATTATAATCTCGCTGTTTAACCACTCACCTAATTCCTCAGGGTTACCGATTGTGGCACTAAGTGCAATAACTTGCTTGTTTAATCTCATAGCTCTTGTAACAATCATTTCTATAACAGCTCCTCTATCCTCATCTCCTAATACGTGGATCTCATCAATCACTAAGGTTTTTACATCGTTAAACCATGAAGGTCTTAGTCTTAGTAAAGAATCTAGTCTCTCGTATGTTGTTATTATTATATCGTATTTACTTAGTTCTTCACCAGAATTATCATAATCTCCTGTGCTAATACCGATCTTAAGCCCGGCGTCTTTTAAGTGATCTTGTAAATCCTCGTACTTCTCACTAGCTAAAGCTTTAAGAGGCGTTGTATAAACACCTTTAAAACCATTTAGAGCAGCATTGATCAGGGCCATGTAGGCAATAAGTGTCTTTCCACTTGCAGTAGGTGCGGCAATCAACATATTTTTATCTTTAAATAAACCCCGTGAAACAGCCTCTGCCTGAGGAGGTGTTAATTTCTTGTAATATCTAGATAAGATATTCTTAATACTCTGTGGAATGAGTAGGTTATCTATATCTACATAATCATTAGGACAACTCATTTTCATTTCTATCATAGTATTCGTCTTTGGTAATTATAATTAATTATTGAAATGCTCCGAAGTAATCCCTAATCCTATACTTCTTACACAAATTTTTTATCATAATGTAAGCATCGCTACCGTCTCTATAGTAGTTCTTTAAAAGATCCTTGATCTCATATCCTAATTTCTTATAGAGCTCAATAGCAGGAGTATTTGATACCTTAACTTCTAATTTTGATATACAAGCACCCTTTCTAATAAAGTAATTTTCTATATATCTCATTAATACTGCTCCAATACCTCTTCTTCTGTACAAAGGATCTACACAAATAGATATTACATGACCCTCCTCGCCACCTCTTTCTAAAATCCCAATTACATATCCAATAATTTTGTTTTCATAAGGATCTTTGACTAAAACAAATCCCTCTCTAGAGAGATTCATATAAAATGCTAGGATCTGTGGGGGATATGCTTCTTCGTCGAAACATATTTTCTCTAGCAAGTATATATATCCTAAATCCTCTTCTTTAACTAAATCAAATAATAGATCTATCATAAGTAGTCAACTTATTGATCTAATGAAAGAAGCAACAAATATAACCACGAAACCACTAACAGTAGCTATCTGGATAAGATCTGATAATTTTTTCGGGAGAATCATTGACAAGAATTTTCCACCATCTGTTATATAAATAGGGCCTGCATTGATCACGGCGAGACTGATATTTATTATATTGATCCAGACCAACAGTCTAATTAACTCCTCGAGATAAACTAGCCTCGTATACCCGCTATCACTATATTTAACAAGAGCCGCTAAGAAGAAGTTTATCAAAGGAATATATAATCCATCAAATACTACACCGATTCTTGTTGCATTAGCTGGTTTATGAATTATGGTCTTTATATATGAACCATTTGGATACATCCCTACAACATAAAGATCAACGTTCTTTCCAGAGACGATCAACGGCCTATATTTAAGGAAGTTATCCAGCGTATATACTGGTGTGCTATTAATTGAAACTATTAAGAGACCTGGTCTAATTCCTGCCTCATAAGCTGGTGAATTAGGCTCTACTTGACTAATAACTGCTCCTTGGATAACGCCTATGAAAGGCAATACGTTTATTATTAATATGATCAGTAGAAATGAAATTATGAAAAGAAAAATATTCATTAAAATACCCGCTGAAAGAATCTTCAGAGCATTTTTCTTATTGATCTTGATCTTCTCTTCATCAATCTCGACAAAAGCGAAAGGTATTATAAGAAATATCCCAGCTCCATAACTCTTAATATCTACCCCAGATACCTTGGCAGCAATCGCGTGCCCAAGCTCATGTAAAGCTATAGCTATTCCTATCGCTACGAGAATATAGATTATATCTACACCAGTGATTGTGACACCTGGTATTATCGGAGTTATAGGAGGTGGTGTAGTTGTGCTCTCCCCACTAACAAAGCCTCTTAATAAATTAAATACGTAGTCTATCCCTAGAATATAGACCCCGTAGTAAAATATTATCATTGAAATAATCATAGCTACTAACCCAAACCAAAGAACCATATTTATTTTTCTTCCACTAATCTTGTTTAGTATATCGAGAGCACTTCTTCTCTTGATTAATACCGTGAATACCTGGATCTCGAGACCTAACTTTTCGAATAATCCACGAATCTTGTTGCTAGAGGAGAATAATACGTATAGAAGCATCTCAATAAGAAGTATAACGAATATGACTGAAATAACATCATTACTCAATATAAATCATCTCTTTTCATATTTATACAATTCATAAAATATGTTTTTCACAAGATCCTTATCTAATTTCTCTAAGGATCTATCTTTTAGCAAATCCTTAAATAAACTAAAGATCTTTTCGTTTTCTAATATTATACTGTTTAACACGCTGTGGACTTTGCCACAAATCTCTTCTTTGATCCTCTTCTTTTCACAATGTTTATTGAACTCCTCTTCATCAGTGATCGTTCTGAAATCATTTCCTATAACACCGTCTATACAAAGATCATTATAAATAAGATACAACATTTCTTTACCTGATCTATGATCTATGTCATATAAAGGATAAATCTCTGTATTAGCATTTATATAAACACCTTTTAAATCACGATCCTGCCCATAGTATGCATGGAATATATATCTATGACTAGTTTCGAGAAATGTCAATATCATGTCACCAGGTCTTTTAGGAATATTTAGACCATCATATAAACCCTCTGATTTAACATGTCTATATAATACGAATCTAAGGGATCCTTCTTTATCTAGAAGATCTGTATCCATATACAATACTTTGGCTGGTCCTATAAAGATGATTTCTCCAAAGAATAGTTTTCTATGAATCATGAATACAGTAATATTTTCTTCTATTTTTTCTACTATATATTTGTAGTAGCTTCTTATGAAATCTTTTTTATCAAGTTTCTCTGATAGTAGGTCCAGAAGATCAACTATATTTCTTAAATTAGTATACGTTTTCATCATATGATGAAATGGTGCGGTGGGATATACGTAGGATCTTATCTCGTCTAATTTTATAAGATCTTTTGTTGAGAATTGAATAAATCCTATTTTCTCACCTATGTACACGAATCTGTTGTTCTCCGATTTAGATATTTGATCTAGTATCCTTCTGTATATATCCTTAAGCGTATTATATTCCTTCAAAATACTTATTGTATCAGCATTTTTTGAAGAGCTTCGCCATTTTACACCAAATTTTTCTCTGGTTATTATCTCTGTGAATCCTTTGAGTTCTTCAATTACATCACTATCTCTTATGTGTTCTGAGAATTGTACTCTACCTGTGTCATCGAGTATCATGTACTTCCCTACCACACTTATGCCTCTCCTCAGAATAGGGGTTTCAAGATCATTTCTATATCCCACTAAGGTCAGATTAAGTTCCTGACCTGGTGAACAAAGCATATCTCTTAAAACTCCTGAGACTCCTAAAGGAGTCGATACGAGACACTCATCTTGAGAAATTTTTTTCTCTACCACTCCCCTATATACAGCATATAGAGGTTTGGGTTCCTCAATAAATGAGGAAGTAAAGTATTTTCTAAAGATCTCTGTCGCTCTATCAACAGCCTCTGGAAAACCCATGAAAACAATAACATCTTTATACTCATCATCATTTTTTATTGTTAAATCGCTATGGGCTACAATATTTTCCTTATCTATTCTTAATCTATTTATTAACTTTGGGCTTAGATCACTGAATACAAAATCTTCGTCAAGAAATATTTTTGCTAGTGCTGTTGAGTAGATACCTCTTATTCTAACACTAAACATATTACGACTACTTTCCGCTATAATTACTTCCCTCAACTAATCTTTTACGGTCTCCAGTAAAGTAACTATGTTCCAGAGAGTTGTTCTTGCATGCATTGGCATATTAGGATCTTGACTAACCTCATCCAATACACTTACCGCATTCGAAGCTCGCACACCCGGGCTCAAACTAGTGTCTTGAAGTATCTTAACTGCTTGCGTAGCAGCTCTTCTAATATTTCTCGGGATAGAGGGATCATTAATAATCATCATTAATAAAGTGAGAGCTTGTTTTAGTTTCGCCTCATTACTCTGAGCCCTAATATCTTGCGACACTTTATATCACCCAATAAACATTTAATTTAAAAATCCTATATCTTAATCCAGTTTTTTACCTAGAATAAAAGTTACTAATCATAGGTTAATTAAATGAGTGGAGAGACTATTAATCGAGAGGAAGCGATCAAGAAAATGGCTGAGCTACTGAGAAGCGGTGCAGCAATGCTTGCCGAAACCTGCCCTATCTGTGGTTCACCTCTCTTCAAATTAAAAAGTGGGGAAATCATCTGCCCAATACATGGTAGGGTTTACATGGTGTCACGTGATGAGGAGATAAGTAAAATATCTACAGAGACTGTTTTAATGAAATTAGAGAATTTAGCTTCATCTAGAATAGATGCTCTTATGAAAAGATTATCAGAAGAAGACGAAGAAGAAGTTCTAGAGAGTATAAGCAGATGGTTAGATATACTTCTCAAGGTTCGTAGTGTGAAGAAAGAACATAGTAAATAAAAATTAAGGCTTATATATAAAGTTATATATAAAGTTACATGTCCAAAATGAGTATGTATAAGAGATATAGAGAGGATCTTAGGATATTGGTACTGGATATATTAAGTAAATCCCCTAAGCATGCTTATGCGTTAACGACCGAGTTAGAGGATTTAATAGGTTTCAGACCTCCTACAAGTATAGTATATCCTCTCTTAAGAAGTCTCAATAGAGAAGGTCTAATAGAATATTTTGAAGAAGAGAAGGGTAGGAGGAAATTGAAGATTTATCAATTAACAGATAATGGGCGAAACTACTTAGAAAAGAATAAGGATCTTTTAGAGAAAGCACTGAATCATGCCTATAAACATAGGCTATTGAGAGAAGTGGGTGTTACTAGGATCTTTAATATTTTAAAAGAGTTGCATGAGAATATAGATAAATTATCAAAAGAGCAACTAGAAGAGATTAAGCATGTGATAATGTTTTTTGAAAAAGATCTAAGGAATATAATCCTATTAAGGAGGTGATTCAGTGCAGTCGGTCATTGAAACAAGAAATCTCGTTAAAAAATTCAAAGACGTAGTAGCGGTTGATTCTGTTAGTTTTAAAGTTTACAGAAATGAGATCTATGGCTTATTAGGGCCTAACGGCGCCGGCAAAACAACAACTATTAATATCCTAATAACTCTACTGAAGCCTACTTCAGGTGAGGCATACATAGAGGGTATAGATGTTGTTAAAAAACCAGCTGAGGTCAGGAAAAGAATTGGAGTAGTTTTCCAAGACCCAACACTAGACATGTTTTTAACGGCTTATGAAAATATGTATATTCACGGCAGAATCTATGGTTTAAGCGGAAAAGAGCTTGAGAAAAGAATATATGAACTACTTGATTTCGTAGATCTTAAGCAGTACGCGAATAAAGTCGTTAGATACTTCTCAGGTGGTATGAGGAGAAGATTAGAAATTGCTAGAGCACTTATTCACGAACCGGCGATACTATTCTTAGATGAACCTACAGTAGGACTTGATCCTCAGACTAGGAACAAGGTATGGGAGTATATTATGAGGATCAGGAAAGAAAAGGAAATAACCATATTAATGACCACTCACTACATGGATGAAGCTGAGATGTTATGTGATAGGATAGCTATTATGGATCATGGGAAGATTATTGCTGAAGGCACAGCAGATTATCTCAAATCTCTCATAGGCTCAGATATTATAATAGTGAGATTTCAGGAGCAGAGAAATATTTGTTTAGAACCTGGTAATGGAATAATATCATGCAAAGAAATTGTAGGTGGCGGGGTAGAACTCGTTGTTAGAGATGCAACCAAGATCTTGCCCAAGATCTTTGAAGAGTATGAGGCGAGAGGTATCTCAATAGCTGAGATTAGCTATAGAAGACCTTCTCTAAATGAGGTATTTCTACATTTAACGGGGAGAGAGCTTAGAGATAGTTTAGAAGATACGCCCAGACCTACCAGAAGATGGAGGTGACGTTAAATGAGTAATTACTTTAATGCATTCTACACAATGATTTATAGACAAATTAGGAGATTTATTAGAGCAAGATCTAGAGTGGTTGTCTCTATAGTTCAGCCTATTCTATGGATAATTTTATTTGGTATGGGAATGGGTGGTGTATTTAGTTTCTCTAATCCAATGATTGATCAATTCATAAGACAGCAATTCGGTGGATTAGACTACGTAACTTTCCTGGCTACAGGAATTATTTCCATGAGTGTATTCATAGGATCTTTCATAAGTGGTATATCAGTAATATTTGACAAGCAATTTGGTTTCTTGAAAGAAACATTAGTAGCACCCTCGCCTAGGGCATTTGTGTTATTAGGCAGGGCTGTGGGAGACTCAATAGTAATATTACTCAACTCTACAATTATAATGGCTCTAAGTTTTCTCATAGCTAAAGGCTTAAGAGTTGAGGGAGTTCCGGTTGCTATCGCATATGGCTTCTTGCTCTCAATAGGTTTTTCGTCGCTAGGTATAGCGATCGCTACTAAAATGAATAGCATGGAAGGATTTCAGATGTTAATGAATTTACTTGTAATGCCTCTCCAGTTTCTTAGTGGAATATTCTTTCCTTTGCAGAGAATGCCTGAGTGGATGCAGTTGATATCTAGAGCAAATCCTCTTACCTATGCCGTAGATGGCATAAGATATTGGTTGACTGGTGTCTCAGAGTTTGATCCCTTACTAGACATGATTCTATTATCTACCCTGTCACTAATTTTTATTGTAATCGCTATCATCACCTTCGAGAGAGCAACAATAGAAGATTAATAATAAAACATATCTACTTTCGATACCACAAATTCTTTTTAAAGCTTGGTTAATACTTTGAATAAGAGATGTCGTATATGAATAGTGATAAAAAGTGTTTCAGGAAAATAGGTTGTGTATCTAGTTTAGGAATGGGTACATGGGATATAGGTGGAGGCTTCTGGACACCAGATTATAGCAGGGACAAAGAATCTGTGGAGGCTCTGAAGAGAGGTATTGAGTTAGGTCTTAAACTTATAGATACAGCGGAGATGTATGGTGGAGGACACTCTGAGGAGTTAGTAGGTGTTGCAATAAAGAGTTTTGACAGAGAAGAGTTGTTTATAGTGACTAAGGTGTGGCCTATTAATGCCTCATATGATTCTGTCCTGAGATCTGCTAGAGCAAGTATGAATAGATTAGGAACATACATAGATCTTTACTTACTTCACTGGCCAAGTGAAAATGTGCCTATATGCGAGACTATTAAAGCATTCGAGAAACTTGCTGATGAGGGAGTAATAAGATTCTATGGAGTGAGTAATTTTAATGTTAAGCAAATCGAGGATGCTAGATACTGTTCTAAGAGATATGATGTAGTGGCTGTTCAGAATAGATTCAGCTTATTCTATAGACATGATGAAAAAGACGTTATTCCTTATGCCAAGAGAGAAGGTTTGTTGTATATGGCATATACTCCTATAGAGAAGGGTGCTGTAGCTAGAGAAGATTTTCTGAGGAGAATCGGTGAGAAATACGGTAAGACACCTATTCAAGTAGCTCTTAATTGGCTCATGAGTATAGATCCTGTTGTACCAATACCTAAGGCCTCAAAAATTCAGCATATAGAAGAGAACGCTGGGGCAATGGGTTGGAGATTATCTAAAGAAGATTGGGTAGCTATAAGTAATAGATATAGAAGATGACTATGTTGAAATCATTGTCCTCATACATTATCTCTTTTTAGGAGGTCTAACAGAAACTCCTTTAGCATAGTATGCATAACCTATAGTTAAGCCTGCTAGGACCCCAACAAATACGCCGGCACTAATCCACGTAGCTCTCTCTGTTGCCTCAGGCGGTCTAGTAGTAGTTATACTAAGCACTTTGTATTCAGTATAGGTATAAGTAGGCAATTCCTTAAAGTATATCGTTGTTATATTAGTTGTTATAGTTGTATTCATAAATGTGGTATTTTGTGCCGAGACAGTGTATATAGTTGTTTGAAGAATTGTTGTCTCAGGATAAACTGTTTGAGTGATTGAAACTGTGGTTATGTTTATAGGATAAGTGTATGTGATAGTAATATTTTCTGAGGAAGAAGGCTGTGTAGTCTGGGAATATATTGTACCATTATTAAATAAAAGAATCATTATTACGATGCTTAAGAGAGAAAATAAAATGATTCTTGAAATTACGAGATTATTTGATCTATTGTACAGTTTCATAAACGTCACCAGAGAAAATATAAAGAGTAAGTTTTTAAGCGAAAAGCTTTTAGTATCATGGATTCTTGAGTTATTTGAGG
Source organism: Sulfolobales archaeon (assembly GCA_049976205.1). Taxonomy (GTDB): domain Archaea; phylum Thermoproteota; class Thermoprotei_A; order Sulfolobales; family AG1; genus WYEN01. The sequence continues at coordinate 18,186 of JBMFIR010000027.1, forward strand.
ATACAATACGCGGAGTAGGCTTAGACTAAGGTGTCACCTCTAAATATGAGTTGATGAAGATGATACAGATTCTCTTGATAACTCAATAAATTTTTCGAGTAATTCCTGAGGAATTTTATTTAACTTAAACAAATATTTAATTACTCTAAGAGGTGCGTTTTTATCTACTATATTAGATAATAAATATCTAGCTACCGCGCTATGATCTTTGTATATAAAGATTACACCACCTAGTCTAGGATTAAATATAGTGAATTTATGCGTCGAAGTATATTTTATTTTAATGATCTTAATATCTTTTTCAATAGACAATATTCTCTCAAGCAAATCCTTTGTGATCACTACACCAATCTTTTTTCTTAATTCTGATGATGTCACAAAACCTCTGTCATTTATAATTCGAATAATATTATGTATGGTCTCCGAGATCTTCTTATCTCTTAATTGTCTTCTTAAAGATCTTTTGCTGATACCATATAACTTCTTGTATTTATATATACATGATAGAGATACACCGAATGTTTCGGCTATCTCTCGATCTTTTAATCCGCGTGATATAGCATCTAAGAGGGTCTCTTTAGAGATCTCAGGACATTTAGTTTGTTTCTTAGATACCATACCAAGAGCTTTTAGATAAGCCGCTATGGTTCTAGGACTCACCTTCATAAGTGATGCTATATCTCTTATCTTTAAACCTTTTTTCCTTAACTCCGCTATCACTTTAATATCATTCTCATTAATTTTAGCTCTAGCAGATTTCTTACGTGATTTTAATCCATAAACTTTGGCGTAAATATAAACATGTTTATGATTGATCTTGAGTAGTCTACTAATCTCCAATGTACTCACACCTTTCTCCCATAAGGTCTTGAAAAGTTCTATCTCCTCCTTAGATAACATAAAAACACCTAAAAGTTGTATCCCTAATAATTAATGAGGTATAGAGATAATAAAAATTATAAATAAAGATATAGATCTCTTTTTCTTGCTCCACATAAATTTGTCTTCCTGACTCATCACATAGGATATCTTTAAAACCTACTAGGTCACATATATGATATGGCGGGGGTGCCCGAGCGGGTCAAAGGGGGCGGGCTTAAGACCCGTTGGCGTAGGCCTGCGTGGGTTCAAATCCCACCCCCCGCACTAAATTATAAATGGCTCGTAAGTACATCACTAGAATAAGAATACTCATACTACTATGTTAATGATGATGTCCTGAACTCAATGAAAGTAAGACCTGATATTCACAAAATGTATCGTAGACACTTATTACTGATCACCGCATTAATAGTCTCGGTTAAGATAGATCTAATCAAGGATCTAGTTTAGCTGAAAAATCATCATATCAAGAAACACGGCTCTATATTCCAGAATCAAAACATGATTTAACTATTGTATACTATCGTTATTTAGCTTTAAATAAATATAAAGCTAGAAATATTTTACTGAGGCTATGAATAATCCAATTAGTATAATTACTATACTTATAAGCACTTCTCGAGATATAGTGTACTTCTTTACGTATTTTGAGAGAATTAGAGTTATTATAGGAGAGAATAAGGTTATTATTGAAGGAATCACCACACCTAAAAATGCTAGGCCAGTTAAGAAAGACACATACGCTACTAAAAAACTTAAGAGACCTGATGTAGAGACCAGTAAAAAATCTCTTGTGATTAATACATGATAAATACTAAATACTTGCCTATTTAGATTTAGATAAAAGCAATGCCTGAGAGTTATTAGTAGAATCATGAGTAATAGTGCAGATATGCTTCTGAAAAACACTATTACCAAAGGATCGAGATTTAAAACCATGATTCTTGAGATAATCGTAGCTATACCCCAAAAGAAACCTGATACAAGACTATATATAACCCCAATAAGATATTTTTTATCTACATTAGTGTTCAGCCTATTACTTAATCCTATTACAAGACCTGTGAAAGTTATTATTGAACCTGCTATATCATATATAGATATTCTCTCGAGGGCCACTATATGAGCCATGTAGGAGGCCCAGAATACATATGTGTAAGAAAGTATAGTGGCCATATTAACTCCTATTAATTTGATAGACCCCACAAATAACTGATCTGCTAGTCCAGGTCCTGTTAGACCTAATATCATAAGTAATATAAGTATTTCGAGCTTTACAACTACTGTTTTACCCATTATAATCATGATTAAAGAGACGATAGATAATGTTGATAGATTCCTAATAAGAGTAATGGTATACGAACTCCATTTAATTCTATCAATAAGTAGTGGTGATAAACCCCAGAGAAAAGATGCCACTATTGAGGCTAAATAACCTTGAAGAACAAATAAACTTTCTTGA
>JBMFIR010000028.1:0-18648 GCA_049976205.1 Sulfolobales archaeon
CGGGCTAGACCTAGATGGGAGCCTTGTGCCGTTGGGCTCGACAGCCGCCCATGAACCCATGGTGATGCCTCGTGATCTGTGGGCGAGGTGGAAGTCCCTAGATGCGACCATGAACCCATATAAAATGATTGGAATGAACATCTAGGGACAAACGGCCTCATCAGTAGCTTCAATACTGGGTTTATCAAAGATCTATGGTCTCGAATTATCAGAAGAGGAGGTCATATCTCTAGCAGGCTACGGAGAGAGTATGGTTGCTGGCGAACCACATTACGATGATGTGGCTGCATCCCTTCTAGGAGGTATGGTTATAATCGATCATGCAGAAAAAACTGTTTATAAAGTAAATGTAATGAGTGATTTATGGATCGGAGTTATTATACCAAATATACCTGTTCCTACAAGCAAAACGTTACACGCGAGATCTCTACTTCCCGCATCATTAAGTAGGAGAGAAGTTGTTTCTCAAATATCTTTAGTCGCGAAATTAATATACGCTATCCATAACCCTGATCTAAGGCTCCTAGGAGAAGCTGTGTCTAGAGATTACTTGTCGGAGCCTTGCAGAAGCGGTTTAATTCCTTTCTACGAAGAAATCAAGGAATTAGCTATTAGAGAAGGTGCCTATGGTCTTAATATATCCGGTGCAGGACCATCAATGTTTCTTATAGCAAAAGATCGGGAGGAGACTAGCAGAATTATTCATAGACTAAGTGATTATCTCTATGAAAAAGAATATGAAAACAACTTTTACATAACTAAGATATTAAACAGGGGAGCGTCTGTAGAGGTGATCGTGAGTGAGAGATGAGACCATATTAATTCACGGGCACGAGTTCTATGATGAGAAATACGGGGTCTTCATACCACCAATATACCTATCCGCAGTATATGAACAAAATATCTCTTCAAAATTAACTGATAGAGCTACTGAACTCAAATACTCGAGAGAAGAAAATATAAACGCAAGAGCGCTTGAGAAAATACTTGCTAAGTTAGAAAAGGGAGTTGATGCACTAGTTTTTAATAGTGGTATGGCTGCGATATCTACTCTTCTAATGAAACTAGTTAAGAGAGACACAAAGCTTCTTATTTCACAAGAAATGTATGGAACATCTATAACAATATCAGAGATTCTTGAAAACAAAATAGGCATAAAGAGGATTTTGGAGTTTCCCGAAACAAGTCACATAATTAAGGCAATAACCACTTACAAACCTGATATAGTTTTTATAGAGACAATAACAAACCCAACGCTAAGAGTTTTTGACATAGAATCTATTGGTAAAGTATGTAAAGAATACAATTGTAAATTAATCGTTGACAACACTTTTGCGACCCCAATACTAATTAACCCATTAATATATGGAGCTAATTATGTTATTCATAGCCTAACTAAATACATAGCTGGACATAATGACGTAATCGCAGGCGCAATAATTTTTGACTCAATAGAGGAAGTTAATGAGACATGGGAGTGGAGAAGAATCATGGGAACAATTCTCAGTCCATTTGAGGCTTATCTGAGTCTTAGAGGTATTAAAACGCTAAAGGTGCGTCTCATGAAATCGTCTGAATCCGCTAAGGCAATAGCTGAGTATCTACACGATCATCCTAAGATCGAGAAGGTCTACTATCCTGGTCTCTCTGATAGTCCTTATAGAAGTATCGCAGAGAGACTATTTAAAGAAAAAATCTTTGGAGGGGTAGTCTCATTTGTTGTTAGAGGAGGTAGGGAATCTGTGAGAAAGATTTTTAGCAAACTAAGAATTATAAGACCTTCACCGAGCCTTGGGGGAACAGAGAGTTTACTTACATACCCAATAGTTAGTGCCTCTAGAAATATACCGGTTGATATTCGTGAAAAAATAGGTATAGTTGAGGGTCTATTGAGACTATCAATTGGTTTAGAAGACGCTGACGACTTAATAGAAGACTTAGATCAAGCTCTAAAAGAAGTATAGTTTCATACTAAGATTCTTATTAGGCAAGCAGATTCTCATACATAATGTTTTCTTCTCGTAGTCTACGATTATTTGATGATCGAAATTTAGAGAGGCAGAGATTTTAACAGCATCGTCTACAAGAATCCCGGGATCTCCCCAGACGCCATGAAACACTACTAATTTATTAAGTACTTCCTCACCTTGATAAAAAAGTTCTTTTTTATATTTGGAAGAAGCTTCTATAAATACAATAAATTTCTTTATTGATTCATTTTGCAGATATTTATTATAATCTCGATGTAAACTATTTATAAGGATAAGATCTTTGTGAACATAGATGTTCCATATAATTTTCATACCATATTCTCTCTCAAGGATCTTATAAACAGCTACGTCATCGTAAGACGATGGAATGATTAAACAGTTATCTTTGCACTTATCCAGATCTTTAAAGAAATACTTTCTTAAGAGAAGATTCTTTGAGTGAGGACCTAATAGCACTATTAAATCATGATCTGGTAGATAAATAGGTTCTTCGCATTTCTCGAGTTTAAAAATAGAGATCTTCATATTACTCTCACATATGAACTCTGGCGCTGGGCCACTGTTCTCTAATTCTACGAGATATATGCTCAAATAATTTCTCAATTTTTCTGACATTTATTACAGCTATTGTTATCTCAAAAATAGATTTTCCACTCATTATACCTTTATAAACGAGTCTTGGGTCATCGACTAACTCAGGCCTAATTTCGTCTAACACCTCGGTTATATATTTAGATACAGAGATCTCTTCGATCTCTTTCGGAAATTCGGCTATTATTTTAAATACTACGCCATATGGCGTTGTTCTATTTGTGATTACTTCTCTAGTTAGAACAACATTTGGTACATGTATTCTTACACGATCAATTGTTTCGATCACGATCCCTAAATTATCTATCTTAATGACACGACCACTCTTATCACCGATCTCAATCCAGTCCCCCAGCTTGAATGGTCTAACAACTCTTATGTATAGTTCGGAACCCCAGTTCCTCAAAACATCACTGAGAGTAACTATTACTCCTAAACCAATTAGTAGAAGAAGTATTGAGAATGTAAAAGGTTCGGGAGAGAGTATCGCTATGGCAATTAATATACCTATTGAGTATATAACGTATCTGCCAATATCAGAGAATCTTTTTCTTAGATCCTCTTCGATTCTTACTAAGAAGCGATCTATGAAAATCTCCAGATATCTGCCGAGTAAGTAGAATACTAGAAGGATAATTAAGGCGCTCAGAACTTTATAGAATATGCTAAGTAGGGTTGATGGTGAGAATATTTCCGAAAAAATAGAATATATCGAGCTCTCGTTACCGCTCAAAAATAATAGAGTACTAATACTCATGGAACTACGCCCAATAAAATTAGATGTATTCTATTTAATAATCTTCTTTAAGATCTCAAGAGCCTCCACGAAATCCTTAGCAACAAAATTACTATTAACAAAGGCTATCCTAGGCGTTGAGGATGTTGGGATAAGTATCGAATAATGAGATTCAATAAACATACAGGTATCAGGTCTAGCATCCCCTATCGAGACGATCTCGCCAAAACCTTTCTTACGCACAATAAATCTCTTACATAAGCTACACTCTATACAGAATGGGATCTTAAACCTCGTATTTAGTTCTGTGGGAATAATTATTCTACCAGTAATTTTATTGTGTTCATCTACTTCAAGAATTGGCGCGTAGATACTTGTGAATAAACTTATATCGAAACCGTACACATCTTTGAATTTTTTAACTACCGTTTCCGCGATTTGTTTATATGTTAACGTAACTATGTTGATCATGAAATTATTTTTGATAAGAAAATTCATGAATTCATCAATTCCTTTCTTAAATCTCACAGTATCGTAAACTATTTTAAGTAAATAGTTTAGATCTAGATCCTTTAGTAATAACGCTATTCTCTGAGATCTTATATACTCAGGCTCTTTAGACATTAATATTTTTAGTATTAACTCCTCTGAGCCTAATGCTCTACCTATTAATTGAATAGCTCTATCCTCGATAATTGTTTGATCTAGATCTATGAAAACAATTCCTCTAAATAATTTCTTAGATCCTTGTGATACCAGTATCAACACCTGTCCTAAGGATCTTTAGTCTCTCAATAGATCTTGTAACTCTCTTCACAGCCTCTTCGCCCAAGCCTTTTGGGCTAACAATTACTACAGAGTCTCCCTCAACTAATTCATACAGAGGATCCCTGATTATTTTACCTTCTCTAGATACTACGAAAACTAATACATCACCTAGATCCTTAATAGCGTCTCTTATATATGATAGAGTTACTCCAAGCGCTGTTTCTTTAACAAATCTATTTAAGTATACGTCCAGGCCGAAGAGTTCAGGCGTTGAGGATCTAATCCATCTATCATTGCTAATAAAGGCCTTCATCATACTCTCAATAGTAGCTGTAGGATTAATAATGAGATCAACACCGGCTCTTAAGTACTCATTAATATTCATAGGGTTATTAATAACTGCGGCAACTCTTGGTACAGAAAATACCTTCTTAAATAACTCAATTAGTCTTATATTTAGAGCATCAGAGTCTGTAGCCGCAATAGCTACGTCGGCTATATCTGCATTAATTCTCTGATACACAGAAGGATCTAGGAGATCTCCGTAGCTATAATTTATATTGAATTGGGATGCGATCATTTTGGATATCTCCTGAGATCTATCTATAAAAAATATTATTCCTCTAGGATCAACTTCTTTTATAGCACTCAGTATAAAAGATACGTAGTTAGAAGATCCGACTACAATATATCTCAACTTATCTTCTCCTTAATCAATAATTTATACTTATTTAATAACTCCTCAGCTTCGTTTTCTTTAATTTTTTTATCTCTGAGAGCTTTCTTAATAATCGTCTCAATTAATTCATATGCCACATCACTATTTATCTCAGATGATTTTACTTCACGTATTTTTAAACCAAGATCTTTCTCAATCACTCTTAAACTATGTTTAAGAGTATTTATTAGAATTAGTATCTCTGCTCCCCACCCAAGATCCCATTCAACAGTCTCGAAAATTTTTCTAAGACCTGCTTGTATTTTGCTGAGGTATTGAGAGAACCCGGCGATCTCTGGATACAAATATTTCAACAATGATCTGATTGATTCATTAATTAATTTATTACTCTCTTTAGAGACCACTCCTCTAACATAATCAGCTTCACTAGATAAAATAGGTGAGTAGATCTCACTAAGAACCTTCTCATCCACTACTCCTATATCAGCATCAAGATACATAATCACTTCCCCTGTTGAGAAGTAAAAACCGTCTCTCATAGAAACACCTCTTCTAGGATATCCATGAAAACTTTGATAAATTACCTCAGCACCTAATCTCTTAGCAGTATTATATATATCACGATTACTACTTTGATTAACCACTATAATTTCTTTAATATCTCTAATTCTCTTAGCAGTTTTTATTAATTTAGGCACAGATTTCGCGTCATCGCTTACTAAAATAATTAGTGAGATTAATGAAACCATTGAGTACCCAATTATAAACGCGATGAAGCAACTAAAAAATTAAGGTCTGCGTAGAGAGAGCTGCTATTGATTTATTTATGAGTTAAGTATTTCTTTTCTCTAATATCTAAATACTCAACAACCCTCTTTATCGCCGCCACCGTTTGTCCCTGTACACATAGTGCCCACATAGTATTCATCATACTGAAGTGGGCTGTTAGTGAAGCTGACAAAAGACCGCTTAGGGTTGCTATATTTAATCTACCTTCACTTAATTCTCTGCTTGATAATAGAGTTATCCCAGCTACGGAACCCAGCGCTGTTGAGAGACTTATGCTCCAGAAATACCTGTCCAACCACAGGATCTTGTCCACGGAGATGTTCCATTCGCGCAAAACTTTAAGCAGATCTCCATTTGTCTTCTCTCCATGAATAAGATTCTTGATATAAGATATGCTAAGAGAATAGGTTCTTCTCTCAACAGACCTGTATGTCTCAGCTTTCCTACTGTACAGTTCTGTGTATATTATGTAGGGAAGCATTGTTATAGATATGAAGACGCCTATGAAATGATTAAAGCTGTAGACTGCAGCAACAGACATTACAGAGGTAAATAAATTAGGTAGCAAGGTTGTTAATACACCATTTATATTCCAGAACACAAAGTCTACATCATTAGCTATTCTGCCAACAAGATCATCCAAATCATGATTATCACTTTTACTCGAATTATTGAGTGAGCTCAACAGTTTTTCTTTAATAACTACTATACCACGAGTTAGTCTCTTGAAATAAATCATTAATAAAATTTCTGTTACCGCGAACAATATTCCTGATATTATTAATAAAAACACTCCTCTCATGAATACTTCAGAGAAGGAGTTCTTTAAACCATCCACTACATAAGTTATCGAGTATGGTATGGCGAAGCCATTAACCGCTCCTCTAATAACGAATATTAGTATTAGAAGCGTAATTCCATACATAATAAAGCCAGGTACTAATGTTTCTACATACTTAAGTATAGTTGCTAGATACGATAGATCCTTTAATATTTTGCTCTCGTAATAACCTCTATTACTCATTAAGTGATTCACTAGTGTAGATCTATGTGTATTGATTACTTTACTAATTCTCTTTAATAAGCTTTTCACTCAAACACCATCTCATCAACTATAATATAAAGAAGTTAAAAAGACTACCTATTGTAGATCTAGATCTTTAAAAGTAGCGTCTCTGGTATATCATCTTTGAATATTACCGTTATCTTCGCACCTAAATCAGCTAATTCAGTGCTTATCGCATCAAGATCTTTTCTAATACTAGCTAGTTTAGCTATTTTCTGGTTGAGATCCTCTAAATACTTCTCGTAGTATCTTAGCTCAGCCTCTGGTGTAGGATTGATTGATAATCTGAGTGACTTAAGATCTACCTCAGCAACTGCTTGAGAGATTTTTGACTCAACCCCTATTTTTGCTAATAAAGTCTGTATCTTCTTTTGATTCTCAGTTCTTCTTCTCAGCTCCTCAACATATCTTAGTACATCACCAAATACTTTTCTGTACTCAGTAAGTTTCCCATCTATGTAAGTAATTAATTCTTTAACATTTGAAAACTCTCTAATCAATTCATATCCCATAATAATAAGTTATAATTAATTATAAAAAATTATGGTCAAATCTCGTTTATTCCAATGATCATTCATCGAGATACACCATGGAAATATATTAAAATATTTCTTCTGTATATATCTTAAGGAGTGCTGTTTTACAATGTACCGTTCACGCAAAGAAACAAGTTCTCGAGGAGCGAGTAAGCTCAGGAGCAGATATATGGTGAGGCCTTCAGAGGATCAGTTAAAAAAATCTGTGAATATTGTGAGTCGCTGGATAATACTAATTCTTTTTATAACAATATTCTCTCTAGGCCTGTACCTACGTACTCTACCTATTATCAATAGCGTCTCTCTAGGATATAAACCATATCTCGATGAGCTAGATCCCTACTCGAACTACTATGTAGTTAAGTACATGCTTAGGCATGGGCCACTATCTTTTTGGGAATTAAAGCCTCCTAATCCAGCGGCTACGATGTTTTGGTATCCATGGGGTAGAGATTTTACTACTACTGATGTACCTGGTATATATTACACAATATATTTCCTCTATCTACCGTTTTCTAGATCAATTGATTTAATGACTTTCATGAGTATCTTACCAATAGTTGCGTCAGCGATAGCTTTGATAGGGATCTATCTAGTCTCTAGAGAGATAACTGGGAGTGATGTCGCGTCAATAATTATCCTTGGTTTCGCAGCCACATTCTTCTTGGACAGAACTGTCGCTGGGTTCATAGTAAAGTACACCATAGCCATTATGGGAACGCCGATAACCATATATTTATTTATTAAATCTCTGAAGACATTAGATAGAAAATACTTCATATTAACGGGACTTTTGATAGCTTATTTAGCATACTCCACAGGATTATACGTAGCAGTGTATGTTCCGATATATGCAACTATTTTATTGCTACCATTAGTTATAAGAAAAATAGAGGATCTAAACAAGCTAATTCTAGACACGATCTATATGAGTATCCCAGTAATAATAGTTTTTATAGGGACACCGATCTATGGTTTATCGTATGTTGCAAAGAACCTAGGCGTCGTTCCACTAGGTGTAATACTAATGCTTGCTCTCTACAGAGCTATATATATGCAGTATCTAAAGAAAAAGGCTTTAGGTGTATATATTCTAACGATATTGGGCGTAGCGGTTGTTGGTTTATTAGCTATTAACTACGGTCTACTAGGACTATCTGGTAAAGCTGCACAAGCACTAGGTCTCTTTCATGTGCTCGGAACCTTATCATTCACTATCGCAGAGTATCAACCAACTAATCTAGGATACGTAGTAAATATCTACGGATCTGTTTTAGTTTTATCAATATTCTCTATACTATATAACATATACTTAGTTATTTCTAGGAGAGATCTAACTGCTTTCCTATTAACACTTCTCGGTGTAATCATGCTGTATGTTTTAATTAATTTAAGCTACTTCCTAAGCTTATCAGTTATTGTGATGTCAATGCTCTCAGCAAGTTTTATTGGTCAATTAGTTAAAACCTCTGTACCACTATTCACTAGATTAAGAAGATACTTTAGTTTCTCAGCTCTCATATCAGTTATATTACTCGTAGCAATACTATTATCTCACGTCTATATTGTCTATAGCTATCATATACCTGCTTACAGAAGTCATTTACCAATGATAGTTACCTCAGGCATATCAATGACTCTACCATCGGACTCGTGGATCAGAGCTATTGAGTGGATGAGGAATAACACAGATCCTGACTCAGTAATTGTTGCCTGGTGGGACTATGGATACTGGATAACTCCTCTTGGGCAGAGAGCATCTATAGCCGATGGATCAACTATTAACGGCACGCAAATAGGGCTCTTAGCAAAACTCCTAACAACAACTAATGAGAGTGTTGCAGTAGATATACTAACCAGAGACTTCAAACTAAAACCAAATAAAACTTATATCTTGGTGTATGATGCATTTATTGTTAATAGATACGGTGAGTACGTGTTTCCCCTGAATTGGGCGGATGCTGCCAAAGGCATCTCAGCAGTATTTAGAATAGCTGGTGTCAATATAGACTATGATATATACGGGAACAATACACCATCGATATATACAGTAGGCTCAGGCCCCCAGAAATATGTTAAGGTTGTCAGAAACTACTACACGGGACAAATAAGAATAATTCCTAACTGGGCCTCTGATGAGGTGAGGAATACACTTCTCTACGGAATAATGATTGATGGAGTCACGAAATTATTCCCAGGTTATACTTTCTACTCTGATGATCCACAGTCAGGAGGCGTAGCAGTAGAACCACCCAAATTCCAGCACTTTGGATTAGCCGCCGTATTCCCATCTTATATACCACTATTCGGAAATTCTCCTAATTCATTCTATGAAGCCTATGTGATAGTGTTTGTTTATCAATTCATTGGGTGACTCTTTATCTTTTTAAGATCAAAATACTTTCTTGTAATCTCTGAACAAATCTCTTTATCCAATATATTAACTAGTGATTTCTTGAGTATTCTGAGAACCGCTATCTTCTCGATAGGAAGCGTATTTCTTATATCAGAGATCTTAAGAGATGAGTCGTTTATATGACCAATTATAATTAGTGATTTTTTAACAAAGAAACCTATTATATCTCCTGATGTGAATTGTTCCCTAAGAATCAAATTTATTTTCTCCTCTATATCTCTATTCAAAAAACCTATCTCCTTAGAAAACTTATTCGAGATCTCGAAGAACCTCTCGATAGATGGTTCATCTAAGAAGTAATAATAGAGTCTATCAAATAACTTTGCTAAATCACTACTATACGTTGCCAACATATTAGGTGTATAGATTCTTCGAGGTAACACAAATACTGTGATCAACAGATCCTTATTAACATCTATATTAATCAGATCACCAAAGCATGGTGGCCCAGGTTTTTTTCTAACCTCAATTCCGTACCCTATCAATTCAGATATCACATCACCTAAACCGGTTTTGAGAGAAACCTCTAGTTCATGACCTACTAGACCCGCGAAAATAATTCTAGTTATATGGTCTTGTAAAAATCTTCGAGAAACACTATAGCCAATAGCCACGGAGATATTGGCGCTTAAACCAGCGCCTGCTCCTAGAGGGATCTCCTGATATACCTCTATAAAATCTTGCAATCCATAGATTTCTCTAGCTAATTTTACATGATTTATCTCATAACATATCCCGTTGATCTTTAGGAAACACTCCCCACTTTCTTTTAAGAATATTTTTGTTAGTGGCTCTAGAACTAGTCCAATACCTAAGCTACCAGTCTCTAAATAGCTGTCTCCATAGACAGGTTTCCATAAGCCACTTATATGAAGAGGTAATTTTATTTCCTCCAATAACAGATCTGACCAATATAATAGAGTTAATTTAGAACATATAAGCATATTCTTTAGAAAAAATATTTATCGGGAGAATAATGCTGGATTCTAGACATCCTAGGTATCTCTCTATTCTCTATCGAGAAAAAATTGTTGAGGCTATGGAGAACGGAATAGTCGTTCCACAAGGATTAATAGCTCACGGCAGAGGTGAATGTTTTGATTACTTAATTGGTGAATGCACAACTTATTTTGCATATGAAGCGATTCAAGCTGCTGCAGCAGCATTTATACTAGCTAAACACCCAGTAATATCAGTTAATGGGAACACAGCTGCGTTGGTCGCTAGAGATATTGTTGAGTTGGCTAATGAAGCAAATGCCTTAATAGAAGTCAATTTATTCTATAGAACTCTAGAGAGATCGCGAAAAATTGCTGAGATACTCAAGAGAGCGGGTGCTGAAAAAGTGCTTGGACTAGAAGATGCTACAGCAACTATTCCAGAGATACATAGTGAACGTAGAAGAGTAAGTCCAGAGGGAATATTAATAGCCGACGTAGTCTTTGTTCCACTTGAGGATGGTGATAGAACAGAGGCTCTTAGAAAGCTAGGTAAAACAGTTATTGCAGTGGATCTAAATCCTCTCTCAAGAACAGCCAGAGCCGCCACGATAACTATAGTTGATAATATAGTCAGAGCATTACCTCTACTAGTGAAAGAAGTAAGAAGACTTAGAACTCTGGAGAACTCTATGAAAGTAGCGAAAGAGATCTTAGGCTCCTACGACAATAATAAGATCTTGTCAAAAGCACTATTACATATTAAAGAGAGACTCGAGATAATCGCTAGAGGAGGAGGGGAGAGAATTAACTGTATTGAGCCGAATCGATGATACTATTATTACATTTTAGAAAATTATGATATGGTGATAGTATAAGTACTGATGAAATATCAAGATACACAAGATACTATAAATACATAATCGATAAGATAAGCTCTCAATATCCAGTAGAGAAAAAGAGCATCGCAACTTTATTAAGAGAGGAGTATCCATCAATAAAATTAAGAGATGGATCAATCCATATGTTTTCGAGAGACGATGTAAGAAATTTTCTTGATGTATTAGATGATGAAATAAGTAATAGATCCCTGCTACCCATTGTTATTGGTAAAATATCTGGAACCTCGTTATATAAGATAATTGACTGCAATAAGGATTACGTAAATCTCTTGAGAAAATTAATTGAGAAAAAAATCATTACGGAAGACACTGTTGATATAGGTGAGTGTTTGTTAAGATATGATGCTGTTAAGACTCTTTTAAAGAAATTTAATAGTTTAATAATATTAACTATTATACAAGATTCATATATTGGTTGGGATATAAGCAGTGAAAGAGAAGTCCTATAGAGACGTTAAAAGAAGCATGGATCTGGATGAGAATGAGTCTAGAATCTCTGAGATAAAAAATATTTTAGAAAGAAAAGGCTATGGAATTGTTGTTCTGAAATATCCCTCTCAGAGAAGATCTGTTGATATAGTTGTTGACAAAAAAGCTCTTATTAAGATCTCTGGAGATTCACTAGATATAAGAGATGAAGAGTATCATGATTTATTAGCTAGCGGAGCACTACTAGGTCTATCATCACTAGTGGTCTCCGAGAGAATTGAGGGGGAGAAGGTTGAGCCTGGTATAATATTCGAGAAGAAAGGTGTTTCAGTTGTTGATACAGAAACTTTCTTAGGCTATGTTGGTGGGGAGAAGATCTTCATATATCAATGGAGAGGATCTTTCTATGTTAAGATTGATGGCGAGAGACTAAGAAGAGAGCGAGAGAAGAAAGGTATGAGCATAGGTGAGGTTGCTGAGAGGATTGGTGTCAGTAGAAAAACTATTTATGAGTATGAGAGAGGTTTAATGGATCCTGATATAGATCATGCTGAGAAATTAATAGAGATCTTGGGAGAAGAGATTATTGGTGAAATAGATCTCTTTACCGAGAGATTATATAATATAGATAAAGAGAAACTATTAAAGAAATTAATGATGATATCATCTCGAGAAGATAAAATAGTTAAAAGAATAATAGAGAGAGGAGCTAGCGCAATTAAGACACGTAGAACAGCACCGGATATAATTGGTGTCTTCAGAAATAATCTCTTTACAATAACAAAGATCTCTTCTCATGAAATTAATAATGCAGAGACAATAACAAAGATCTCTGATGCGCTCAAATTCTCCAGATACACTGGCTGTAAGCCTTATATAGTCGCAGATATTCAAGGAGATATTAGTGTAGATGAAGTTAACAGACTTTCTGAAGTAGAGGTCGTGGATATAAAGAGCATAGAAAAATATATTTTATCGGATCTATCGAGATAAGATCTTTTAAGGAGTCTCTTATGAAGATATTTATTTCAGGTAGACCTGGTGTCGGGAAAACAACTGTATTCATGAAAACAATAGATCTATTAAAGAAAGAAAATGTAGAGATAGTAGGATTCTATTGCCCAGAGGTCAGAGAAAGAGGCATGAGAATAGGTTTTAAAATAATAGATATGGTAGATGGAGAAGAGAGATGGTTAGCGCTGGTAAAAGATCTTAGGAGAGGATCCTGTGAAAAAACAGTTGGTAAGTATTGTTTAGTTGAAGAAGAGGCTTCTCAGATAGCCAGAAAATTAATGAGTAAAATAAATAAGGCTTCTTTAATCGCTATTGATGAAGTAGGTCCTATGGAACTTAAAATAGAGGATTTAAGAAGATTCATTGAGTACTCCTTATCTCTCGAGAGACCAGGTCTCTATGTTGTTCACGAGAGAATAGTTCATGACCTTGCTAGAAAATATAGAGTAAATGATATATTCATAATCAATGAATCTAATAGATCATATATAGCTGAGGAGATATATAAAAAAATAATGATGTATATTAGGAAGTAGTAATGCTGATAAATAATATATGTCCTGAATGGGCAGAAATAGTAAAAGAAGGCTTGGCCAAGATCTGTGCTCCTAAAAAAGATCTTTTCTTAAGAAAAGACGGTATCTACGAACCTGCATGGGCACCAGTATTCTATAACCCTGTTATGTCAATGAATAGAGACTTCACTATATTAGCGATAAATGTTTTATCAAGATCCTTTAATATTAAGAGCGCATCAGATCTAATGGCTGCGACAGGTGTCAGAGGAGTCAGAATATCTCTTGAGTGCTCCTCGGTTAACGAAGTTTATATGAATGATATTGATCCTAGGGCTTGCAGAGTTATAGAGAGTAATGCGAAGATCAATAATATACTTCATAAGACGAGATTATATTGTGAAGATTTTCACGTATTATCGAGGTCCTTAGTTAAGTCAGGTGTCAAAATAGATTTTAATGATATTGATCCTTATGGATCCCCTGCCCCATATGTTTCTTCAGCTATTGATCTAACTAAGAGAAACAGATTTATTAGTTTCACAGCCACTGACATAGGATCTTTAGTAGGCACATATCCTCACAAAACCTTGAAGAGATATGGATCATATGTTACTAGAACTGATTTCAGTAAAGAGGTAGGGTTAAGAGTATTATTAGGATACATTGCTAGGGTATCGGCCGAGAAGAATTATGGTATAAAGCCTATAATCTCATATTATTCTGATCATTACTACAAGACTGTTATAACAATAAATAAAGGATCTACGGATGCCATAAACTCACTTGAAAAAATAGGTTTCTATAGATACTGTGATAAATGCGGCTATAGAGAAACGATATCCTATCAAGAATTCATAGGTTTAGGTTATAGTAATAATTGCCCCATATGCGGATCTAAAATGATCTCTATAGGGCCACTATGGCTAAGTGAGTTGTGGGATAAAGAATTCGTGCATAGATCTATTGAATACATAGATTCTCGCAATACTCTCGAAAATAAAAGAAGGATAAAGAATATTTTATTAAGGATCTCTAATGAAGCTGATGTTGAGACCCCTTATTATTATTCAGTAGATTACGTAGCTTCGCGTATGAAGCTTCATTCTCCACCTCTAAAAAAATTAATTGAGTGCTTAAGTTCGATTGGGTATAGTGCTAAAAGAACTCATCTAGATCCTAAGGGTATAAGAACAAATGCTGATTATAAAGATCTTATTGAGTGTATAAAGATCTCTTCCCAGAAATAAACTATATTCTATACCCTTTCTTCTCAAATGTTATTTCCTTAAAGATGAGACCTTTTTCTTCAGCGTATCTCCAGACCTCATATAACTCTTCTCTAGTAGGTCTTCGAGCGATATCTATTGCATCTCTACTAAAAAGCTTAGAAGTCGGATCTGCTTGATATTCTGGGCGATACTGATCCATTAAATTCACTGGCGTCCCAGGGATGTTCTTTGCTATCCAATCAATAATTGGCTTAGAGCAACACTCAACGTGATTAGGCAATATGAGATGTCTAATAACAATATTCTCACCCCAGTCATATAGAGTTTTAAGAACCTCGGTTGTGGTCTCCCAGTACCAAGGTGTTCTCGAGAGTCTGATCGAGCATTTTCCTGGGCCATACTTGAAGTCTGGGAGCCAAATATCTATTAGAGGTCTCAAAATAATTAATGATTCTCTGCTAAGAAAAGAGTTAGTGTTAAAAAGCATTGGAACATTAAATTCCCCGTAGTAATCAGCATATCTACGATCATATGGGTATATAAAGAAATCATGTTTAACGCTAAGTATGATGTCCAGATCTTTTTCGTCTGGTTTAAGTCTAAATCCCTCGTAAGCTATATGCCATATAGCTGTTACAATACTATGTAGATGCGGCGTAGGCTCTCCACCAACCCAATTAATATTATGTACGCCTTCTAGCCTGAGAAGATAAGCCATCTGAGCTAATTGTCTTGTTGTTACGGGTATTCCATTGAATCTGTCCTTTGATATATCCGCATTTTGACAAAAAAGACATCTCATATTGCAAGAAGTGAAGAATATTGTTCCTGAACCATGTGTTCCTCTAAAAACTAATTCCTCGCCTAAGTGATGAAAATATGATGATACTCTAGACTCAGTAGTTAACATACATGCTCCTAATCTCTTACTCTCAATCCTATCAACACCACATCTCCATCTACAAAAAACACATCTTCTCAATATTTTCCATACAAGATCTTTTGCAAGATCTAGTAAACTATATTTAGGAACCTCTAACTTAGATATTGCTAATCCATTGTTCTCAATATCTCTCTTTAGACTCAGGAAATCTTCTGTGGCCTTCTCATAGATCCTTAGACCCTCCTCAACACTAAACTCAGAGTTTTTATCAAGTGGCACAGGTGTCCTCTTAGCAATAAGATATTTGGCTGGTAAATCATTCACTGATACTCTTATATACCACGATAATCTATCTCCTAAACTCTTCCATATCCAGAGATTCTTAAATTCTCTATATACACTCATTCTACATAAAAATAATGTGTTAGTAAAGAAATAAATATGGAGCACTATCTTGAGAATACCGTCAGCATCTGAGATTGAGGAGTTAAAGAAATTATTTCTTAATGAGGGTGTTAGGAGAATTGCTCTTAGGAAAAATGATGAGTGCTACATAGGATACCTCGAATACGGAGACAAGATTTATGAGATAGTTTTTTCAAAAGGTGATTTTAGTAACAGCTACATAATTAAGCTTATCTATAAATCATCAGATGTCTTATCTTGCGAATATATGCTTTATAATCCATATGGTTTATTTGTTTTCTCAGAAGATCTAAGAGATCTTGTCATTAGAGCAGTTAAGAAACTTAAGAATATTGAGAACTTCAAGATATGATCTCATGAAATTCTCTATAGATCCTCTCTAACTCCGTCTTCCACTTATATAGTTCCTCTGGTTTATCTGGGTATCTCCTATATAGCTCACGGATCTTATCCATGTAATGAGCTACTTGAACTAATTTATATAAGAGACTTGGTCTGCCTAAACCCGCTAATACTCTCTCTAGTTTATCAAATACGCTTCTCCTAATAACCCCGTAGGAACTTGTTTCGTAGAGATCTGATTCTCTCATAATTCTTTTTCTCAATCCATACTCAATATCATCGTCAGAGAGTTTCTGGAGAAATATTCTGAATAAATCAAGTGAGGCTTGTTTAGCACCATACAACTCATGATAGATCCTATTAACACTCCATAGACCTCTAGCACTAAAATCATTCTCCTCATAAGCCTTAGCAATAGCTAGCGTAGCTGCCTTAGCCGCTAGCATAGCCGAGCCCTTCCCCCCACCATGAACAGGATTAACTGTGAATGCCGCATCTCCAATAGCAACGATACCATTCCAAGCCATTGTTAGAAGAGGTCTTCTCGTAGGGACCAGAGCTCCGCCAGCCTCTATTATAGTTGAGTCTCGGTATTGCTCTCGAGTTAATACGAATTTATACAAGTAGTCTCTTGGGTGCCCATAACCCATGCCCCCTTGGATGCCCAAGCCTATGTTCGATACATTCGTGTATTTGCTCTTGGGAAAATCCCACCAGTAGCCTCCTGGAGCATATTTGTTATTAACATATATCCGTATATACTCTGGATCCTCAATATCTTTCTTTAATCTTCTAATCTCTCTATACGCTATATTAGTGTCTCTTGGATTAAGTGATTCTATTATGGGCCACTCCCTAGGCAGTCTCTGGAGAATACTTCTACTATTCCCAGAGGCATCAATAACTACATTAGATCTGAACTCTAAATAAGTTCCTTTTCTAATAGCCTTCACACCTTTAACGAAACCATTCTCAATTATGGCTTCAGAGACATTTACCTCGTCTAGATATTCAGTACCCTTATTCATTGCATCATTTATCAGTCTCTGAGTAAATCTCACTCTATTGATCTCGTAGCCCTCACCCTCGATCTTTAAAACAACTTCTTCAGATGGACTATAGAGATAAATCCCCCTAACATATCCATCCAACTCCTCATTAGATGGTGGTTTAATACCTACTTCATCAAAATGATGTTTTCCTATAGCATCTCCACAAGGCTTATCACCAGCTCTCGCAAAAGGTTTTGAGTCAAGTAGAAGAACTCTGAACCCTTTACTCGATAAAAGATAGGCAGCAGAGGACCCCGCCACCCCAGCCCCGACTATAATAACATCGTATTTTCTCTCTGCTGAGAAACTCATTCTCTAGAACCCCTTCAATCTTGGTTAAATTCACTAATATATTTAAGGCTTCTGTAATTGGTGAAACTTATATTTTCTTAATTCAATATATTGCTTCTGAGGAGGGAGAAGAAGTCGATCTAATTAATCAAATAGAGACTTATCACACACTTATCGTGTTCACATTATCAGTTGCTGTAGTTATTCTCATGATCCTGAGGAAAATAGATATTTCAATAGCCTTTGGATCGGGATTAGTGTTATTTCTTACACTAAACTTCTACAATGATCTAAATAAACTAGCAGATGTCTTACTTGATTCGTTTAATGTATCAGTAGCATATACTTTGGTAGCACTTATTCAAGCAATGTTTCTAGCAGATCTATATAGAGAGACAGGTGTAGCTGAGAAAATGATTAATGGATTAAGTTGCTTAGGCAGAGTATTCGCGGGTGTAGCAACACCAGCTCTAATAGGATTACTCCCAATGCCCGGTGGAGCATATGTCTCGGCTGTGCTAGCGGATCCTGTCTACAAAGATCTTAGATTGAATTCAGAGGCTAAAACATATGTGAATTATTGGTTTAGACATATATGGATCCCTATATGGCCACTTTATCAAAATATTATTATAGCCTCAGCTATACTTGGTTTGTCTGTGGGGGACATCATAGAGATTAATTGGAAAATAACTCTCTTAAGCATAATTGTTGGTCTCGTAATACTATTCTCCGTATTTAAAAAATCGCAGGGTCCCATAGAGAGTGAGAGCAATAGGAATTGTAGCGTGATCAACATATATCATATATGGCCTCTAGTCCTAATAGCGTTACTAACTCTTGTAATAAGGATCTCACTACCACTTTCTCTTTTAATAACGATTCTTTTATTTTATCTTTTATATAGACCAAGTAAAGAAGCGATTCATAGAGCGCTTAAGTACTCACTCAATATCTCAATAATAATATTGATAGTAGAGATCTTCATCTATAGCTCCGCAATAAAATACACAGATCTAGCTAATGAATTAAATAACTTCTTCGCGGGCAAT
>JBMFIR010000029.1:0-17735 GCA_049976205.1 Sulfolobales archaeon
AGGTATACTGGCTGTTAGAAGAGTTAAGAGAAGTGATATGGAGAAACTAGAGAGAGCAACAGGAGGAAGAATAGTGACCAGTATTAGAGATCTCACAGAAAAAGATCTCGGATACGCAGAGTTAGTTGAGGAGAGAAAAGTTGGTAATGATAAAATGGTGTTTATAGAAGGCTCAAAGAATCCGAGATCAGCCACAATTCTCCTCAGAGGAGCAAATGATATGATCCTCGATGAAACCGAGAGAAGCATTAATGATGCTCTAAACGCTATAAGAAATATAATAAGAGAACCAATGGTCGTCGGCGGCGGCGGCGCTGCCGAGATGGCTGTAGCGTTGAGACTAAGAAAATTTGCTGAGAGTATTGGCGGTAAAGAGCAATTAGCTATACAAGCAGTTGCAGACGCTCTCGAAGAGATACCATCTATACTAGCTAATACAGCTGGTATAGATGTTTTAGATACAATACTTCAGCTAAGGAAGCATCATGCTGAAGGCTATACTTTAGCTGGTATAGATGTGAATAGTGGAAAGATTGTGGAGGATATCTCGAAATTAAATATAATAGATCCAACACTCGTTAAGAAACAAATAATTAAGGGAGCAATTGAGGTAGCCACAACAATTCTAAAGATAGATGATATCGTCGGTGCAGCACCTAAGAAAGAGGAGAAGAAAGGAGAAGAGAAAGGAAAACCGGAGACACCTGAACTTGATTAATAAATTAAGATCTTTTTATTTTTCATAGAAGAAATTATTTAAAAACTCTCATTTTCCATTATTTTCTGTAGAGGTTTTGTAGGTCGAAGAGATTGAAGAGAATAGTGTTTGCCGAGATCAAGAAGCTTACACGATATGAACTTGCTAGAATTGTTGCTATGAGAGCGCTACAACTCTCCTTAGGAGCTCCGCCTCTAATAAATATAGACAATCTCGACAGAAAAGATCCTTATTATATAGCTATTGAAGAAATCAAAAGGAAAATTCTTCCGGTAGTTATAAAAAGAAGACTTCCTAACGGTATTGAGTATCTTCTCACATTAAGAGATCTGGAGATAGACATTTCAGGTCTAGATCATGTATGAGACCAGAGATAATCAAGAGGAAATTAATAGTATTTTAAATACGATCTCGAATCATTTCTTAATTAAAGAGATATATTCTTTATCCCAAGACTACATAAAACTTAGTGTAATACCATTAGAGATAGGTAAGAATATAGATCATATTAAGAGGCTATATAAAGTTCTAATGCCAAGAAATTATCAAATTATCTATAGAGAAAGCGAGAAAGAGTTTATACTAGAGGTATATAGATTAAGAAACATAGGAAGAATCTCGCGAAAGACATTTATGCTTTTTCTTCTATTAACGATAGCTACAGTATCTTTTACTGCATATACGTGGATTTTCTCATGGGTTTCTCTTCAGAGGGAGCTTGGCGTCAATTACACAGATCTTAGCATACTACTAAGAACAATAATTTTAGTATGTGGTATACTCTTCGTGCTTGCTTTCCACGAGTTTGGTCACTTCCTAGTATCAAGAATCCTTGGAGTAACTAGTACAATACCAATATTCATACCAGGTGTACCAGGAATAACACTAGGTACTTTCGGGGCAGTAATATTTATGAGAGCTCTACCTTCTACACTCGATGATTTAGCTACGCTAGCTATCGCAGGGCCGCTAGCCGGTTTCTTAGCGTCTATTATATTATCTCTTTACGGACTATCATTATCCGTAGTTATCCCACCTACGACAACTATTCCTACTGAGACAGTATCTATAAGCGTTGTCCCTACGATTTTTCTGATTCTAGAAAACATGTTCTTTAGTGGGGCTAAGGGCTATATATTACTGAGCCCTGAGGCGCTAGCCGGGTATCTTCTCATACTGATACATTTCATGAACCTTCTTCCAGTGGGACAATTAGATGGTGGTCAGATAATAAGGAGCATGACTTCACCTAGGATTTATATTGCTACGAGTTTTCTACTCGTGATTATATTACTACTTTTCTCAATAACTACTAGAGACACTTTCCTAACCAGTATAGGATTATTCTTGTTAGTAATATTTCTCATAACAGGTCTAAACATGCCTACTCCGGTAGCTAGCTACGAAAAATTTAGTAGTGTTGATAGGAAAGTTGCTGTTTTGATCATATGGATAATAATGCTTTTATTAACGATGCCTGTGCCAATTACATAAGAAATAAATTAGATTCCTCTCGGCTTAAAAAAGATGAGGAAGAAGAGGGTATGTATGTTAGATCTTTTAAAAATTATTCATGCTTAGATACTTGTATCTCTATTGTCGATACTCTAGCTTTTCTACCGTCTTGTCTAGTTATCTCTTCACTGTCGATCTTTATTGAGTCTACTTTTACTTTGTCTTTTAAGAATCTATTTCTTAAGATTTCTATTGTGTCAACCGCTTTTGTAATGGATCTTCCTCTAGCTTTGACAACTACTTTATCAAAACCCTGGTTTAATAATGTTAGTACTGCTAAGACATAGTTCATTACTGGTTTCTTCCCTACCAATACGGTATTGCTACCTTGTTGTGCCATTTTCCTCTATTCACCTGCGATATATCCTTATACTTATTGAGCTTATATGTTTTTACTAAATTCTGTAGTAAAGAGAGATCAGATCCTCTATATATTCTAAAGACGTTTTCCGCGAATCTCTTATTTTATTATTTGAAAAATCATTGTGGCAGAATCTAGCACTTTATTTGTTTAATAATTTCTTGAGAAGATAAGCATATATTGTATCTCTTCAGAACCTCACACAATACTCTTTGAGGAATTACGGCTCTCTTGTTATCTTGTGTTTCTATAATAACCTGTGTTTCTATAATAATTGCTTTAGCCTCTATACACTTTTTATTATTCATATTGGTTGCACACCTGGCCTCAGCTATTTATGGATTATTCTTAGAGTGCTATAAATGCTACAGCTTGATCATAACATTCCTAGATGATTCTAAATAACTGAAGAAACTACCGCTATTCTTCTTCTACTTCCTCCACGGTTTCCTTGATCATACCTAGTTTTCTGTATCTAGAGGCTGATGTTCCCCATCTCTCTCTAAATTTTCTTGGAACTAGAGGTCTAACTCTTTTCACATCTGATTTAGGCACATAATTTCTCTCCATCCCAGGTAAACCAAGAGTCCCATCGGGCATTTCAATAATTTTATCCTCCTCTATTAACTTAATTAATATTTTTCTAAGTCTATCTTCTCCGGCTAATCCACTAAAATATGATCTTAGCTCCCGCCATGAAATGGGTTTACCTGTGTCAGAGATCTTTTTAATTATCATTTTAATTAATGTTTCGTCGTCAGGCGCTCTCATAACAATGATATCCTCATCCTCGTACATAATCTCTAGATCATCGAATACGCTACTCCTGCTTTCTTTATCCGGAGATTTACTCATATATTCACCCTGAATTATTTTCAGGTATAAGTGTCTAATATTTTTTAAGTAATTTTAGATGTGATTACGATATGTTTTAGTAGCGGTTGCCTGTCCAAATATTACAACTGAAAGCCTCGTTTCTCAAGGTGGGGATGAGGCTATGAATATTATCATTGTCTTGGGTGCGTAGATGTTTTATCATTATGTATGCTTAGTGTGCATATCATATTTCGCTAGAGAGTTGTTTCCGAGGCTCACGTATATCAAGCTATCATCGCCGAGAATACTAGAGGATACATAACTTATGAACCCCAAACCTCTTCGCCCTGAAGGGCGGGGAGGAGGTTAGATAATGTGCTGAAGTAGTGAAATGATGTGATTCAATATGAGAATCCATTAATTAATTTTAATAAATGCATAGAATATAGTGAGATAATTGTTTTAATCGGTGTGAGAAAGTGAACAAGGACTTATTTAGGGATCAGAGGGAGAGATTAATTAGATACTTAGTTGCTGAGGGATATATTAAGAGTGATAAAGTGAGAAAAGCTATGGAGAAAGTACCTAGAGAGAGTTTTGTTCTACCACAGTATAGGCAGTATGCATATGTCGATACACCACTTCCAATAGGCTATAATCAAACTATATCAGCTCCTCACATGGTGGCTTTAATGACAGAGAGACTAGATCTTAAGGAGGGCGAACTAGTATTAGAGGTGGGGACAGGCTCTGGATACCAGGCAGCTATTATAGCAGAAATAATTGATCCTTTATCAAAAGGTGTTGGACACGTAGTTACTATAGAGATAGTTAAGGAATTAGCGGAGTTCGCCAGAGAAAATCTTATGAAGACAGGATATGATGATAGGGTATCTGTAATTATTGGTGATGGAAGTATTGGAACTTTTATAGATAGAGAATTATATGACAAAATCATAATTACAGCCGCGTCACCGAAAATTCCCCGGAAACTTATTTCTCAACTTAAACCTGGAGGTATCATGGTAGTTCCTGTTGGAAGTATATGGTCTCAGACCTTGTATATTGTTAAGAAAATAGATGTCGAAAAAATAAAGGTTATTGAAGATATACCCTGTGTTTTTGTGCCTTTAAAAGGAAGAGAGGGTTTCAAAGAATTAAAAGAATTATAATTATAATTGTTGTATATCTAGATCTCTGTGTATCTATATAGCGCGTTAAAGAATAGCTTGAAGGTTCCTCTTGTCTGCGCTCTGAATATTGGTCTAAATGCATAGACATATGCTCTTCCTTTACCCATAATAGCTTCGATAAGAGCAGGTTTTCTACTAAGTAATTTCTCACCAATTAACCACCCGCTCCTAAGAATGTTCTGCTCTGGATACCATGCTACAACTTTATAATTCTCATTATAGTGATTAGGAACTATCTCGAAAACAGGCTTATCTATTAGTAGCACGTAAGCTCTTCTTGGCATACCGAATCCTAGTGGGTGAGTTATGTCTATCTCAACATTAAGTAGCGAGCCTGGACACAGGAATTGATTAGGATCTGTTATATCTTCCGTGAGATCCTTCAAAGGTAACTTAAGTCCTTTCGTAAATAATTCAGCGGCTTGTCCCATCGTCAATACTTCTCCGCCTTTGTTTAAGAAGTCTTTGAGTTTCTCTAAGCCTTCGGATCCTATACCACTCCTGTATTCTGGAGGCACAGGCGGTAGTTTGAAAGGTCTCTTAAATCTCTTACTAAGCTCCTCTTCTATGTTCTCTCCTGTTATAAATGGTAAAGGATCATCTGGAAATATCAATAGATCAACATATTTATCTAATTCACCTGATTTTATAGGTTGATCTCTTATCTGAGTATATGGGAATGAGAATTCCTCAAGAACAAGTCTCGTCCAACCCTCTTCCATGTTTCCTCCATAAAACCTTTGGTAAATACCTATTTTCTTGAAAACCACTCTTTTCATGTTCTTTGTATCTAACGATTTATTCAAATGAATCGGTTGAACAAAGGTTGTTGCAGAAGTCTCTTTAAGTACTTCATAGACCTGATCAGTGTATTCTACGTAGAAAGCTCCTGGAGGTATTATTTTGTCTCCTATTATAACCTCCTCGAATACTCTATAGACACTTACATTCCTGCTCAGTAAAGTATTGATTAATTTATAGCTTTCATTGATCCTAGGATCTATTAAATAACCCTTTGCTCTCTCTATTAGAGACAGAGGCCTTGTTAAGTTATCGATCTCGACGCTTTTAACAGAGAATTTATCATTGATCTCGTAAACCTCTACTCCTAGGAAATCGGCTATAGTATCTGTAGCTATGTCGTAGGGTTTAATAGGTTTTCCCTGAGGGTCTCGAGTAGCCTCGTAGTCAGGATAGAAATATCTCTCAAGTAAATGCTTTGCCAATGCTCTCCTGGGCTGAGCTAAATATATCACAAAGCTTCCACTGGGATAAGATACACTACCTACCTTAATCGGCTCTAGGCTCTTATGAACCTTGATCCCCAAGTTTAAAAGAACCTCTATTAACTTAAAAACCGCGTTCTTATCGTATTGATCTTCTGGGATTACATAAGCGTATGGGGGAGACTCCAAACCTTTTTTAATGGATCTTATGGCTTTCAGAAAAACATTTCTCAAAAACACTTCTCTAAATCTGGCAGCCACATCGAGTATAGCTATCGTGGCGGCTACTTGCTGTCTTACTATATCTTTTAGTCTCCACCATCCGCCAGGCCAAGGATTTGGGTAGTGCATGAAGGGTCTATCACTATATCTACCCCTACTATATCCCTTCAATTGATGTTTATGAATATATATAGGTGAAGCTATCTTTACTGAAGCCGATTCTGTTAGAATACCCACTATATTCATGAAATAACTTATTGTTTGAAATGCTGATATGAAATCCGGTGTGAAGGGGGCGTGCGTCTCTACTCCTGAGAATCCTTCAGCCTCTAATCTAGATGCAGCATATGTTCCTATGAGTTGAACCTCCCACCAATTCAAGGGATCTACATCTGGGTTTATAGGATCCATTTCCGGGCTTAAGAAAAGTCTCGCACCATAACTACCCATTTGGTGATGATCTATATAAATCTGAGGACACCACTCTTTGTAGACTACTTTAGCAAATAACTTACTCTCCACCAAATTTAGCATATACGCATCTCGATTATTATCATGACCCGCGTATTTATGATAGAGATAAGGTGGTGATGTACCCTCATATTCTGTTCCTATGTACTTATCGTACCACTCTTTAACAAGATCTAGACCATCTGGGTTGAATGAAGGAAATAGGATCACTATAACATTATCAAGTATTCTAAGTATATCAGGGTCATTAGATGAAGTAAGTCTATAAGCTAACTCAACGGAGCCTTGTGTACCTCCCACCTCTGTAGCATGTATACTATTTGTTATTGCAACAATAACTCTTCCTTCTCTAATCAGCTTCTCTGCCTCGTCTTGATCTAGTGGTTTGTCTGGGTTTGAGAGCAAACAAGATATTTTTCTGTAATACTCAAGCCTACTAAGATTCTCCGGACTAGAGATAAACGCTGCTATAAATGGACGTCCTTCTGTTGATTTACCTAACTCCTTTACTAATAAACGATTACTGTACTTAGATAATGTATAGAAGTACTCCACGATTCGAGCCCAATCAGCTAGTTTTCTATCATCACCAATCTCAAAACCGAAGAACTCTTTTGGTTCAGGGATCTTTGACATTATATATTGCACCAAAGAATTTTTATATAATTAGATTTAAATTAAGAAAAGTGGTTTTAAATAGTTTATAAGTATACTCCATTAAATCTATAGTCGGGATACTACTTGAAGTTTTCGAGATGTGATAGAGTTACTGCAAAAATCGATAAAAAAGTGGCTATTATCGGCTCGGGTCCTGCTGGTTTAGGCGCGGCAGGTGTTTTAGTATGCAAAGGTTATGAAGTGCATGTATATGAAGCTCTACCTGAGCCTGGAGGTCTCCTCTTGTTTGGTATACCTGGGTTCAGAGTTCCGAAAAAGAATGTAAGAGAAGGTGTTGAAGATCTGAGGAGGCTAGGAGTAGTGTTTCATACTAATACACGTGTTGTCGAGGGCTCCGTAGAAGAACCCGGCAAGATAGGATTTAATAATCTATTAAAGCAATATGATGCAGTGATAATTGCTACGGGGACTTGGGAAGAGAGAAAATTAGGTGTCCCTGGCGAGGATCTTCCGCGAGTTTATCCAGCACTCACATTTTTGTTTGAATACTCTAGAGCTGAGTTAGGCTATATTGATTTCAAAGATCTGCCTCCTTTAGGGAATAGAGTAGCAGTTATAGGCGCAGGTTTAACAGCTGTTGATGCCGCAGAGGTTTCTCATAGATTAGGTGTCAGAGAGGTTTATATGATCTATAGGAGAACCATAAATGAGGCACCGGCGAGAAGAAGTGAGATAGAGAGAATTATTAAAATGGGTATTAAATGGATTGAGTTAGCTACTCCTAAGAGATTTATTGGAGACAAAGAGAAAGGCGTTCAAGCAGTAGAACTCATAAAAATGAGACTAGGAGAACCAGATCACACAGGGAGGCCAAGACCAATACCTATAGAAGGCTCTGAAACTATTCTCGAGATAGATGCTGTTCTGGTTGCTATTGGCGAGATCCCCACACCCCCGGTCACAAAGCATCCAGAATTGAAATTGAATAGAGACAATACTATATGGGTAGATAAAAAATATAGAACAACTTTAAAAGGAGTATTTGCCGCAGGAGATGTTGTAATAGGCCCAAGCTTTATCGGTAAAGCTCTAGCGTCTGGGATCGCGGCTGCAAACTCTGTGGATGAATATTTACGAACTGGTTCATGGGTTTTAGAGACTTAAGCGAGACTTAAGTAAATTTTTATATTCTCTCACGTATAATTATTATAATCATGGAGAAGCCGGGTCGTCTAGCGGCCAAGGATGCGGGGCTTTGGCCCCCGTGACCGGGGTTCGAATCCCCGCCCGGCTACTAAATATAATTCTATTTATTTATAAGATTCTCTCAGTATAATAGATGATATTTCTCCTGACACTTGTCTCAGAAGATCTGTGATTTTTGACAGAGGCATCTTGAGTTCTTGTGAAACATTCTCCCAGCTTCTCCCTTGTAACACCTTTGATATTAGGAGCAAGTAGTGTTTCTTTTCGAGCTTCACTAGACAACTATAATTCAGTAGAAACGTTTTTGTGATATTAACAATTATATCATTAACTACCTCGTATGTCATATATTTTCTTAAATAAAGATTCAATCTATCTCTATCTATACTGTCTAAGGCATAATTTATCTGAGTTGTTCCTAAGCCTTCAAAACATAAAGGATCTTGAAGAAGCTTATACGCTACTTCTGTCTCTAGATCTCTATATGTATCATATAGACTATTCACTAATCTTTCTCTAAACTTCTTATTGAAGTAAAGAATAGATGTGTGAATATCTTCTCTTAAACCTTTTAAAACAATAACCGAGTACTCTCCAGAGACAGGATTTCTAGAAGGTGATATATGTATAGGTAGATATCCATTTTTCATCCAGAAATTAAGTAGTTCTTCAGTAGCTCCAAACCCTGAGCCAACCCAATCTAGCTTAGATTCTCTAGCCTCCTCCTCTATTTTCTTTAGGAAATAAGAGCCTATACCCATCCCTTGAGCCTCTGGGTGAACAGCAATTCTAACGATTCTGTACCCGAGATATTTTCCGAAGATTCTGTCTCTGTAGTACTTTATCACTCTATCTGGTATAATATTTCCGTGAACAGATCCTTCTTCCAATATTCTATTGATAAGATCTTCTGTGAGATCACCTTCTTCAGCTAATTGAGCTGAAGCAATAATTTTTCCATTGCTAAGAGCAAGAGCTCTCACTCGGTGATGCGGAGCATCTGCTATCATACCTAGATCATCAGGCTCATTTCTATAGTGAGCCTCTACATAGATCCCGAAGACACTTCTTAATTTCACAATATTTTCTTCACGGAATAAATCCTCGGGATCGAATTTTAAGTAAATAAATTCTTGTTTTTTTATTAATTCGTAGTCTTCTTCTGTGAGAGGCTCAGGCTCCGCGTCCAAAAGTAATGCCTTGAAAATCCATTTCTCCACAGGGTCATTATCCGAGTATCTTATGGGTCTCTTCATTTCTAAGTAAATAAGTTCTGTATCAGGATCATTCTTTACTCTCTTTAGAAATCTTATTGAAAAACCTCTTCCAGCGCCCTCGTATCCATGAATTGTGGTTGCCATTATTACTCTATTAAAGCCTCTCCATATCTTATGTAGAATTGACACAGGTAGACCGGCTGCTTCATCAACCACCACAATATCTAGGTCTAGTCGAGGTATAACTGCAGGAGCCCAGTACTCAATTGAGAAATTATCTCCCCTTAATTCTATAATCTTCCCATCTCTTTCTATAATCTTATACTTCATACCGATCTTGTCTAGCGCCTTCTGCGCTAAACTCATTAATGTCTCAATATTAGTTGGTGAGATCGCTGTGACGCCGACCCTGACTTTATTTTTAACCTTCAAAAGCTCTTTTATAAGTGCAGGCACAGCAATACCTATAGCTCCACTCTTACCACGTCCTCGATCAGCTGTTATAACAATAATCTTATTCTTCTTAGGCTTAGGAACTAAGGTTTCTAGAGCGTTTATCACATTAACTTGATCTTGTGTTAGAGACAGCTTATATATTTCCTCGCTAAATATCTTCTTATCAGGTATCTTAATCTCTTCCTTTTTAATCTCTTCTATCTCAGGAGGAGAGAACTTTATAGTCTCATTCTTATCAAGATCATAGATAAAGACGCCTTCAGAAGATAATAGAGTATTCACGAACCATCTGATAAAGACATTTCTCGGTTTAGGATATCTAGGAACCGTTAATGTTTCCGAGAATATATTTTTGTACTCGGACCATTTATCTAGTGGTGGTGTTATTAATATAACTAACCCACCGCCCTCAACTATACCCACTAATCTCCCAAGGTCATTAGGTCTAAAACCATACATTAGATCTGCTATAAGAGCTTGGTAAGTTCTACCCATATGTTTATCGGTGTTTTTAAAAGTATCTAGTACTGCAGAGATCCTCTTTAATCTCCTCTCAAGAACTTTTCTAAATACTCCACTTCTTATTACTGAGTCTTCGAATTCTCTTCTATAGATAAAAAGGATCCTTGGTTTTCTAAATTTCTCCATAACATTTTTATGGGTATAGTACTTGTAAACCAAATATGCTGTTGATAAAGCCTGTGAGATAGGATCAGTGCCTGTTAAAACTATTAGCACTCTATAATTTTTAGAGATCATATCAGAACTTAACTTAGTCACAGATCTAACGAAGTATCTGTATCTCTGATTAAGTGTTTTCTCAATATGTTCCTTGGTTATGCTAACATGATAAATTTTTCTATTCATTTTCTGCCATTAAATAATATACTGTCGCAGATAATGTATAAGATTTTGATGAATCAAGAGACTTGATTAGACTTAATTATAGAATACTTTTGTTTCTTTCATTAAGCAGAATATAAACTATTAATAGAGCCTATGCAGAACATATTTTTGGTTAAAATGACAAAACTTAAACCAGAGGTTAATATAGGAGTCATAGGTCACGTTGATCATGGAAAAACAACTCTTGTTCAGGCACTCACAGGGATATGGACAGCGAGACACTCCGAAGAGCTTAAAAGAGCTATGACTATTAAACTAGGCTACGCAGACGGTATTATAGGGTTTTGCCCGAAGTTAGGTGAGGAGGAGGGGTATACCGTAGATTATAAATGTCCAGACGGATCAGATGCTACGATCCTGAGAAAAGTTTCTTATGTAGATGCTCCAGGACACGAGATACTTATGGCGACAATGTTGAGTGGCGCAGCTTTGATGGACGGTGCCTTACTAGTAGTTTCAGCCACAGATCCTTGTCCACAGCCTCAGACAAGAGAACATCTTATGGCAGTGAAATTAATAGGTATTAAGAACATAGTTGTTGTACAGAATAAGCTTGATGCTGTCTCGAGAGACAATGCCCTTAAAAATTATGAAGAGATCAGAAATTTCTTAGCTGAAATGGGACTTAAGAATGTGCCTATAATTCCTGTAAGTGCCATACGTAAACTAAATATAAATGTACTTGCTAGATACATACAGAAATATATACCAACTCCTGAGAGAGATAGATCGGCGAAACCTTTGATGTATATTGTAAGAAGCTTTGACGTGAATCGACCTGGCACATCCTTTGATAAATTAGTTGGTGGTGTAGTAGGAGGCTCTGTAATTAAAGGAGTTTTTAAAATAGGTGATGAAATAGAGATTAAACCAGGTTTTGAGATAAAATCTGGAGACAAAACCGGCTACAAACCGCTTTATACAAAGATTGTTTCTATAAAGTATGGGAATGAAGATTTTGAAGAAGCCTCACCTGGTGGATTAGTAGCGTTAGGAACAGGTCTCGACCCATACATAACAAAAGCTGATAAATTAGTTGGGAACGTGGTTGGTTTAGCAGGTGAATTGCCTGAGCTTGTCAATCAAATCACTATAAAATATTCTCTTCTTGAGAGAATAGTAGGTACTAAAGAAATGATCAAATTAGGTTCTCTTAAACCAAAGGAGAGAATATTAGTGAGTATAGGAACAATGACTGTTTTCGCGGTAGTTGAGAAGATACGTGATGATGAACTAGATCTATTACTTCTCAAACCAGTAGTACCAATCAAAGAAACTGGCATAGCAATAAGTAGACAAGTTGCTGGAAGATGGAGATTAGCAGGTTTCGGAAAACTAATTTAGAAAAACTGTTAATGGCAGATGTGTTGCTTTAATCTTCTCTACACAATGTACAGATCCTCGGGATCTATTGTTCGCTTATCCAAAGTTCTTATGTGGAGGAACAAATGTTAAGCTTTAGGTCTAGATACGTGGTTATAGACACAAGTATATTTCTCTTAATCAGAGACAAGTATGATGTTTTAACTAGTTTAAGAGAAGATTTAGAAGAATACGTAGAGTGTGCTACTACAGACAGTGTGATAAGAGAATTATTCTCAACAGCGATTAGATCTGGTGAGCAACTAATTTTAGAGTATCTGAAGAAGATTTTTGAGCAGTGTACGATATTCACATTATCTGAGGATCTAGAGAGAGAAGAAGCTGATCATGATCTATTATTAGTTGCCAAGATTCTTAATGCACCGCTATTAACACTCGATAAAGAACTTAAGAGAGAGGCTCGTAAAGAGAGGATCCGTATAATCATATACAGGGGCTCTGATAAGAGAATATTTAGTCCATAAGAAATATAGATTATTCAAGAAACAGAGTAGAGGAGATATAATGAGACTCATAGTTGAGACGCAGATGAGACCTACTGAGGATCAGGAGAAAATAATGAAGGCTCTTACTAATTTATTTGATCTAGATGAGATAAGAGTTGAAGATGGTGGTAAATACAAAAAGATTGTTGGAGTATCCGAGAAAATATCCTCTCTGAAAAGATTCAGAGAGAAGATATGGGTGCAAAGAATTCTGGACACAGCCAGAAGCATGATGCTTAGGGGCGCCTCGGAGGAATCAATAGTATTCATGCTTCACAAACAAGCGGCTTATGCGGGTAAAGTTAGTTTTATTGAGAATGAGAGTGAAAGTAGTCTTGGACCAATAATAGTTAAGATAGAGACCAAGGCACCTAAAGAAATAATTGATTGGATAGCTCCAAAAACCTCTGAGGGGAAGCCTCTCTGGATAAAAGATATGCCTATGGAAGCCTAAAGAACTCAAAAATTTTATTTAGGCTTATTTATTTCTCAAAAGAACTTATGAAATACTTACATCAGAAATTATTATGTGTGGTGCAACTACTCTAGGAACCTTTCTAGTCTCCTTAGCTATATCAACGAGATTCTTCCCGTATCCTTCGTATAGATTCATAGTTAAAGTTCCTCCCTTAAGAGCTTTACAAATCTCTCCATTCTTTATCTCGTATGCGTGTGTTATAGTTGCCTGTGTATATCCTGAGACAGGATTCGATAGCCATTCGCCTATTACTCTCACTACATATACTCCCCTCCCTATATCTTTGATTAAATCATCTAAGCTCTCTGAGCCACTCTTCATTACTAGTACATTATGTGATGGTCTAGGAGACGAGGAAATACTTCTCCAAGCGTTTCCGGTAGATCTTGTATTCATAAGATTTGCGTAATAAGAGTCGTATAAATAGTTTCTTAACACGCCTCTCTCTACGATAACTGTTCTCTGTGTTGGGTGCCCTTCATCATCAAATTCTCTTGAGCCTATGTATTCACCCACTGTACCATCATCAACGATTTCTATCTTCTCATTGAGAACCTGGTCCCCTACCTTATTTACTAGAGGAGATCTTCCTCTATATATATTTTCAGAAGATATGGCTGGAGAAAACACAGCTGATAAGATTGCGGCATTCACGATGTTTTCGAAAACTACAGTATATTTCCCTGTCTCTGTTTTTTCTGCTTTTACGAATTCTCTGGCTTTGTGAGTAATATTTCTGCTAAATTCATATACATCTAATTCTTTATTCAATGATCTTCCTATGACAAAATCTGAGAAGCTCCCTGTTCCCTCGCTTGTATCGATTCTTACGAGAGTATATATGCTGAAGCTATTTTCTTTTCGAGTAACTACATCGCTCATGTAGGAGTTAGTGTAGCTGAGTTCTACGTTATTTATAGATAAGCTACCTCTAGAAACTTTTGCATCAGGATCTTCTTTTTTGATACTTTGAATTATTTCTCTTATTAATGAAGAGATCTTATCGTAGCTTACCTCTTCAAGTTCTTTAGAATATACTCCTGGTATATCTGTTTTTCCATAGGATCTATTTAGATGTCTCCAGTTAGGATCCTCAGGAGAAGTCTTCGTGATACTAATCGCCTGATCTATGTACTCATCTATTCTATCTAATGAAACATCCTCGATCCCTAATACACCAATTCTTTTATTAATTATTATTCTAATACCTAGTGAGATCGTATCTAGATCTAGTAATTCATTAGGTTGCTCTGTATAGCTTACTCTAATTCTCCTATTTTTCCACATAACTACTTCTGCTTCTGAAACGCCTCTACTCTCTAATTTCTCAACTACTACTCTGAGATCGATCATTTACTTTCACCTCCAATTATCATAGATCTTATCTTAACATGAGGTCCTCCATGACCAACTCTGACTAGTTGACCGTCTTTACCACATCCGCCAAACACTGAGGTCTCTATCTTAAGATCTTTACCAACCGCTTCGACGCCTTTGAGAGTCTCTAATATGAAGCCTGAGACAACCGTAGATCTAACTAAACCACTGATCTCTCCATTTCTGATCTCGTAGGATGGGCCTACAGCAAATGTGAAGGTCCCTGCACTAGTATCTACTTGACCCCCACCTGCTCCTCTTCCTAGGAGATAATATCCTTCTTTAACATCTTCTATAAGTTCCTCAAAGGTGTAGTCGCTTGGGAGCATGTAGAGATTTGTTTGTCTAACTATAGGTATATTCTCGAAGTCCTGAGCTCTTCCATTCCCAGATATCTCGATCCCTAGTTCCTTTGCTGAAGACATATGAGTTAAGTATCCTCTTAATATGCCTCTTTCTACAATAACCGTCCTTTTCTTTTTATTGCCTTCATCATCATAGGGGACAAAATATCCGCCCTCTACTAGACCATCGTCTACGATCGAGACATGCTCAGAGGCTATTTGTTCTCCTAATTTATTTTTTAGTATCGATGTTCCACTCGATACCAAGTCTCCTTCGGAGGCGTGTCCAAATGCTTCGTGAAGTATTAAACCTATGAGATCTGGGTCTGAAACAACAGTGTGTCTCCCAGCTCTAGGCATAGGAGCCTTCACGGCCTTCAGAGCTAACTCACTAAGTTCACGAGTGAAAGAGCCCCAGTCGCTACCCTCAATAAATTCCCAACCTGCAACCATAGATCTCTGATCAAAAACTCTTTCTCGCACCGCTCCCTCTGCAGCTACACTTAAGTGACTCAGCCCTACAAGATATGAGGAAACTTCAATGAATACTCCATCAGTAGACATAACGATTCTCTTGTCTTTCTGAATACCTAGTCTAGTAACAGCTGATTTTATACTCCCATTAATAATTGACTGTTTATTTGCTTCCAGAACCATCTTAGTCTTTTCTTCAGGAGATATTTCAAAGGGATCTTTTTTATATGAGGCATCAATCTTCTCTCTAAAGACCTTTCTTTCAGCTATGTCCTTATTGCTAGGGAAACTCTTTGTTATTGAGTAAGCACGGTCAATCGCTTTGAGAAGTTCTTCGCTTCTTAGGATATTTATTGATGAGAAACCCCATGAACCATTATTAAAGATTCTCACACCAATTCCTCTTCTGGTGATCATAGAGTATTCTCTCAGATGTCTGTCTTCGGCTAGCACTAATTCATAGGTGTATTCTTGATATCTTAGATCTGCGTACTTCACATTTAACTTCTCTAAGTGTTTAAATCCTCGATCCATAAGATCTGCCACATCCATATACACACCCAGTGCTTCTCTATTAGATATCCTCCTTTAAATATAAGTATATTTATGTAAAACACCACTTATTATTAAAGATCTATATTATTTTCGTAATCCTTAAAAACCATCCTATATAAAGCTTAGTCTCTAGGATAATTCATGAAGCACATCTTAGTGAGAATCAGGAGAGGATTAACACAAGGTTTAAGAGGATACTATAAAAATGTCTCTGATCTCAGTGACATAAGAGGGGTTTTTGAGGAACTGGAGACAAAATATGACTTTGATAGAATAGATCCTGTGATAAATTTTGTTTTCTACGAAGATTATCCAGTGCCTAATGTACGTATAGATGGTATGGTGATTAAGTGGAGAGGATTAATTGAGATACCTAAATCTGGTGTATACAGATTCTTTGTGGAAGCTGATGATGGTGCGCAGGTTATATTAAATAAGAAGATCGTTGTAGACGCATTAGAGAATTCTTCTGCTAAGAGAGTTTATTCCGAGGAATTATTTCTACATGAAGGATTTCTCGAGATAGAAGTCAATTACTTTAACACAGGTGTATTCGGATACGTATCTCTCGGGTGGAATAGGAATTATGGTATTGAGGAAGTTATACCCTCTAAATATCTGTATGCTTTAGAGGGAAGCTCTGTTATCATATCAAATGTTCCGAAGGATTATAGAGTTAAGCTTATTTTTAATGGAGTGGTCTATGAGGGATATACAAGAGGTGGTCTCATATTATTTCCACTAAACTATGAGAAAACTCTTCAATACGTGGGGGAGGGGAGGATCTTTATATATGATAGTAGCGGAGATATCATATATGAGAGTCCGCTGATCCAGGATATGTCTCCTGGAGATGTATACTCGTTAAGAACTCTTGAGGATATTTAGAGCGGTTTTGCCATTACGTAAGCGTCTTCGCCGTCTTTATAGTATCCAGGTATGATCCTCACAATCATTAAACCAAGCTTCTTATATAGTTCTATCGCGGGATAGTTACTGACCCTAACCTCGAGCATTATCTCATCAGCATGATATCTCTCCTTCATTCTCCTCATGGTCTCACTCATTAGAGCCTTCCCAATTCCTCTTCTCCTATACTCGGGTAAAACAGCTATACTTATCACATGTCCTCTGCGAACAATATCAGATTTAAAGAAACCCTCATCTATTTCTATCCTACTCATAGAGTAGCCAACGACTCTATTATCCACCTCTCCAACTAAGAAAAGATCTCTCCAAAGAGAAGCATTCTCTCTCCAGAAAAACTCAGGATAGTGCTCAGGAAGAGTCTTAAGATTAATCTCAATAGCATCTTTAATATCTTTATCATCTCTCACTTCACGAATCACAAACAAAGATCCTCGCCATATCCATAAAATGATGTCCATAAAAATTATTAAAGTTATCACAGATCAAACATAAAAGAATCAAGAAAACTTGTTGAAAGATTTAATAGCACTTAAATAGATCATATTAATGATATGCTAGTTAATATAATTTATTCATAGATCATAAAAGATCTCTAGGAAATTACTATGAACTCTCTACTAGATCTAATCAAGTTATTGTAGTGAGGGTTAAGACCTTTGCCCTTGGGTATGCGGAAAGAGTTGTTTACAACTGAATGCCTCACCCTCTAGGGCGGGGATGGTTAATGTTTATAAGATTGATGCTGGTGTTATGGTTAGATGATGAGATAGTAATAGGCATAGTG
>JBMFIR010000030.1:0-17337 GCA_049976205.1 Sulfolobales archaeon
GAGCTCCCTTACCCCATCCCTCTGTGTATATGTGCCACTGGAAGTCTATTGGGTTGGTGTCATATACTCTTGAGAGTGCTTCGCCGAATGTCAAGTACTGTCTATTTACTGTGAACCCAAGCTTCTCTAATGCGCTTGCGAACATGTCGCCTATTTCTTTTCTCTCGTCCTCAGGTCTTATAATGAATATTAACGTAATTGGGCTACCAGCATAGTACCACTTACCACCTACTTTGTAAGCACCTACCTTAGTTAAAGCGCTCTCAATTAATCCATTCGCATAGTCCAGATCATATCTAAACATGTATTTAGCTACTACATCAGCCATGTAGACATATGTAGGATCATAGGGTGATAAATAAGTGTACATTGAAACAGCGTATCCCCTATATATACTCTTAACCACATAATCTCTATCTATTGCGAAGTTTAGTGCGAATCTAACTTCTCTTAAAGCTAGCGGGTTAATATTTTTACCGTCACAGCATATATCAACATATGTTTTATTAGTATCAGGATCATAGTATACTTGCGTGATAACTTCCTGTGGATAACCTATGAGCGCCGGAAGATACTTGCCTCTCTGATCACCGTCTAGAGCTATCTCTTTAACTGGCGCGGGATTAAATATGAAGTCTACTAATCCAGCTGGTGCCTGAACAAATGTCACAAGGTTCTTCTGAATCAGATCACTAAATTGATCTAGTTGCATAGGTTTAATAGCGAATAAGTAAGCATCTAATCTACCAGCCGCGAATTCAGCCGCTACTTTATCTAACTCAACTCTCTTAATAGTGATTTGATCACTTGCAGGTCCAGGAAGTGTTTGTTGTGAATATGCTAAAGTGAATAGGTTCATGCTTACTAATGAGAGAACTATTACAAGTAATAAGGAGATAGATAAGGCTTTAATAAATAACACTTTATTCAATATATCACCGAAAAATAATGGTTGTGAAGGGGTATTTATTTTTTATAGTTGAGAATGAATCATTTATTTAAATAATCAAATGATCTATGAAAGATCTTTTAAAAAGATTAATAACGTTTAAAAGGTATAATTATCTTTTTATTATTAGTAATAGGAACTTCAATAACTTCTACCCCATATACTTTCTCGATTAGTTCTTTCCTAAGAACTTCATCGGATCTACCTGCAGCAATGATCTCTCCTTTGTCTAGGAGAACTATTTTATCAGCGTATCGTGATGCTAGATAGAGGTCATGCATAGCAATAATAGTTATACTGTTATTAATTCTAGTATATCTCTCTACTGTATCTAGGATCTCTAGTCTATATCTTATGTCTAGGAAGGCTGATGGCTCATCTAATAAAAGGATCTTTGGTTTCTGAATAAATACTCTAGCTAACAAAACTCTCTGAAGTTCTCCACTACTTAATTGATCAAGTCTTCTATCTAAGAAATCTTTAATATTCAATGATTCAATGACTTCATTAATTACCTTAAGAGTGTCTGGAGCAGGTTTCATACTTAGAGGATTCTCGTGGGGATATCTCGCTGTTAGTAATAGATCCATTACTGTGGATGGTAAAGACCTGTTTATATAAGGATCTACGAAACCAATAATTTTTCCTAATTCGCTTGCTCTAAATCTACTTAATTCTTTCCCATCTATATACACAGCACCTGATCTAGGCTTAACCAAATTGGCTATTGTTTTGAGTAGACTTGTTTTCCCAGCACCATTAGGTCCTAAGACAAAGATCATTTCTCCCTCACTTAGTTCTAGAGAGACGTTTTTGAGAGCTGGTAGCGAGTCATAGTAAACATCTACTTTATCTATTCGAAGAATCATTGTCTCACCTTTCTAATTACTAAGTAAGCTAGGAAAGGAGAACCTATTAAGGAAGTATATATACCCAGAGGAAGTTCTCCTAATCCCGCGAAGAACACAGAGGTTAATCTCACTAAGATATCAGCTAATAAAGTGAGTAAGCCTCCTATCAATGATGCTGTAGGTATGAGAAATAGATGATCTTGCCCAACAAGGAATCGAGCTATGTGTGGAGAGGCTAACCCAATGAAACCTACTATACCTACTACCGAGATTGTCGATGCAGTAGCGATCGCTACTATCGCTATAGTGATATTTTTGAAAAGATCAGTTCTGTACCCAAGCAATCTAGCGTATTCATCGCCATATACATATGAGTTCAGGAATCTATGTAGTATAATTGATAATATAAGTGATATAGTAAATGCATAGATCAGGTACCATAGATCCCCTATTAAAACCGTGTTTGAAGAACCCATAAGTAGATACAGGTAGTAGATCCTTAGCTTACTTTGCGCAAAATAGAGTAGGATATGTGATAAACCTCCAAATAAGAAACTGACAGCGATCCCAGAGAGAATCAGCGAATACGAGCCTCCTCCTGCTAATCTACTTAACGAAGTCGTTAGAGCATAACCTATGAGTGCCCCTAGGAAAGAGACATACACCATATTATATCTATAGATCATGAGATCAGGAACGATCAGTAGCGATATTGCAAGAAAAGTTAAAGCAGTTGTTGACAGACCCAGGATATAGGGATCTGAGAGAGGATTTCGTGTCATAGTCTGTATGAGAACCCCGGATAAACCAAGAAGCAGCCCAGTCAAGTAAGAAGCTAGTGTCCGAGATATTCTTAGAGTAAGTATTTGATAATATATATTGTCCTCTCCTGAGAATCCTCTAATCCCCCCACGAAGTATATCGGTTAAACTTATCATTGAGGATCCTATAGATAACGAGGCCAAGATCAAGAACGCGGATAGAAGAATTAATGAGAAAAAGATAAGCAAAAAAGATCTTATTTTTACTCTATAGAGTTTTTCTGCCATAGAAGTCATCTCGTGATTAACACAATAGATTTAACTAGGGATAATGAAATAATATCTCTACTAGATGGCGAACCAAACATACCTGGATAAAAGATCTTGGCCAGGGTCTCGATCACAACCCCGATCCGAGGACCTGGCCTCAGTAGAGCGTCGCCGGTCTCTCCCGATATAACGAAGATCCTATTGTTTTTAACAGCCTTCGTCTCTTTGAGGACAGGATCTTTGAGAATTTCATCGATAACGCTCTTGGGATCTAAACCATGTACCGTGATAATTATGATATCTGGGTTCTGACTTAATATGAATTCTTTATCTAATTGTGGCCATCCACTATATTTAGAGGCTATATTGTTTCCTCCTGCAGTTGAGATCACCCAATTAATAAAGGTGTCTCCACCAGCGCTCCAGAGACCCCATGATGGAGGTCCTAATAACACAAGTACTTTGGGCTTAGTCAAATTATATTTAGCGAGTATGATTGTGACATTGTTAATGGTTTTCTGAATATTCTCGATAATAGGGTCTACGTAATTCTCTTTGCCTGTTGCTAGAGCTAATAGTCTTAGGTCCGTGTACACATCATATTGATTCTTAGCAGCGTCACATATAAGGAAGAAGGTTTTTACTCCTCTCTCCTCAAGTTTGGGTGCGAATTGTGTTTCTTGTGGTTTAACTCCTCTACACATAAACACTATATCTGGTCTTAGACTAATTATTTTCTCGATATCAAGTGTCCATGGACCACCCACGTCCGCTATTGAACCATTTCTCCTAAGATCATTTATTACAGGCGGGTAGTTCGA
Source organism: Sulfolobales archaeon (assembly GCA_049976205.1). Lineage (GTDB taxonomy): Archaea > Thermoproteota > Thermoprotei_A > Sulfolobales > AG1 > WYEN01. The sequence continues at coordinate 3,653 of JBMFIR010000030.1, forward strand.
GTAGCTATCGACACCAACAATTTTGTTCAGTAATCCCAACACAACTAGATCCTCAGTTATACTTGGTATAGTAGAAACAATTCTCTCGGGAGGCTTAGGGATCTCAATTCTCCTACCCAAAGCATCAGTCAGCACTCTAGGCCACTCAAGCTTTGTAGTTAGAGTATAGCCAAGGATCCTTGTCTCAGTAACAGTCGAGTAAATCATAGTAGGTTGTGTAACTGTTGAGTAAATAGATCTTGTCTCAGTGACAGTGGCATACTGTGTTGTTGCAAGGATCCCCTTAGGAGGTGATAATAAATATGCTGAATATCCTATACCAACCCCAATTAAGAGTATTATTAGTGACAGTACAATAGTCTTAGTTACCATATGGATTACCCATCCATATATTTTTTGTCAAAAAGAAATAGACTTGGCAGCTTAAAAATTTAACTCATGGACCGAGCCTATATTCCTATGTGTATATTAAGGCTAATCCTTAATTCGTGATAAGTTTGAGCGTGACTATAAAAGTTGAGAAGGAGATTTTAGAGATCGCTGATAAATCAGTAAGGTATAAAATTGCGAGAAGTAGATCGCATGCTTCTAATATTCTAATTGAGAAAGGATCAAAAGAAGTCTTAGAAGAGATAAGATATTGAGATAATGTATACAAGAGAGTGAGGAATTAGAGAGACAAGGGGTGACGATTAGACGCAGTAAATTAAATGATATTTTATCAGAGCAGCGATGTAGTTAATTAAGGTGCTCGGAAATCATATGTCAATCATAAAAATAGTATTCGATTTTATTAATGAGTTAAGAAATGAAAAGAGAAGTGTCAAAAATAGTATTAATAGAGTTAGTCTCGGTATACTCGAGAGCAGGATTTGAGGAGCCTCTACTTCTTGCATCATATTCTTATAAGAAAAATCAAGGAAAAGATTTTCGAGATCGATTTTAACGAAGTGATAAGAGCCGCAATTAAGTAAGCTCATGAGCTGAGATTAATAACATTAGATCTTTTGCATATTGTAGCATGTGAGCTTATTAGGAGCAAAAGATTCATAACTCTGGATAAAGTAAATCATTATAGAGATATTAAAAATCAATGATATCTCGGATATAGAGATAACTATCAATTGAGTAATTCTAGGAGATCATAATAGTGTTTCTCTTAAATCCCAGTAATGAGATGTTTTAGCGTGTGTCCTTAATGGATCTTAATCAAGTTTCCGATATAAACTAAATATTCGAAATATTTATACTTCAAATAATAGATCTTTTTCAATGTAGATTATTCTCCTTAATTTAATATCTCTAGAAGAAGCTCCTACTCTAACTTCGTATTCTCCTTCCTCAACAACCCATTTTCTTCTATTGGGATCGAAGCTCGCCATGTCTCTATAACTAATCTCTATAGTTATCTTCTCCTCCTCACCTGGCTTAAGTAGCTTTGTTTTCTTGAAGCCTCTCAACTCCTGGTAAGGCTTTGGTAGTTTCCCTCTCAATCCCCTAATATATACCTGCGCCACTTCTCTGCCTGGGAATACTCCGATGTTTCTCACGTAGAACTTCACTACTAAACTATTCTCCTTCCTCTCTACTAATAGATCTCTGTATTCGAATTTAGTGTATGATAATCCGTAGCCGAACTCATATGCTGGTTGAATATTGAATGTGTCATAGTATCTGTAGCCAACAAAGATATCTTCGCAATAAATCACTTTAGAAGGATTCTCAGGAGGGGTTCCTGGGTAGCACTCGGGGGATTTAGCTACTGGGGTGTCGCTCCAGTCCCGTGGGAACGTGATTGGGAGTTTTCCTGAGGGATTAATCTCTCCTAGTAAAACTCCTGAGATCACTCTACCAACTTCTTGTCCCGGGACCCAGATCAGTAGTATTGCGTCTACAAGATCTCTCCAGCTAAATACCTCTATTGGTCCGGCTATGTTTAGTATGGCAATAATTTTCTTGCCCCTAGATCTGAATTGTCTAGATACTTTCTCTAGAAGTCTTCTCTCATCATCAGAGAGATAGAAGTCTCCTTTCTCAAGTTTTCTATCCCACCCCTCCCCAGAGATCCTAGTGATAACCACTATAGCTACATCATTTCTCTCAGCGAATCTAGCTATCTCCTCCCCGCTGAATATATCTTGATCAAGCCTCTCAGGAAAGATCTCGTCTCTGTATAGAATATCGAGATATCTCCTACCTTTCTTATCCAAGATATATCTCTCGTATCTATCAGAGATCTCGTAATCAACATCTAATCTAGCCTCTCTCAATCCCTCGAGGATAGATATTGTTGTTCTAGCATGATTATGACCACTACCCATCCCACATCTAAGAGTCTCGATCTGGCCTGTGCCGAAGAGAGCTATTTTAACACCTCTCTTGAGAGGTAGAGCATTATCATTCTTCAGGAGAACAACGCCCTCTGCAGCAGCTCTATAGGCGATCTCAGCATGTTTATAGAGATCTGGTCTCCCACTCCCCACATACCCCTTAGCCTTAAGCGACTTACTTACTAATTTGAGGATTCTTTCAACACTCTGGTTAAGAGAAGATAGGTCTAGCTCACCTTTTCGAGCAGCATCTAGTAATCTATTATATATCTCATCACTCCCAGGCATAATAAGATCCACGCCAGAATTAATTTGCTCAACCGGATTATCACCAGCACCCCAATCAGTCATAACAACACCATCAAAACCCCACTCATTCCTCAGAACCTGCTTGAGGAGCCAGGGGTTCTGCGACGTGTATTTACCGTTTAACTTATTGTACGAGGCCATGATAGCCCAAGGCCTAGCTGTTTTAACAATTATCTCGAAGGGTCTCAGATAAATTTCTCTTAATGCTCTCTCGGAAACAATTGTGTCAATTATGAACCTATTAGTCTCCTGATCATTAGCAACAAAATGCTTAGGAGTCGCGCCAACACCCTCTCTCTGAACGCCTCTCACATATGCCGCCCCCATCACCCCTGATAGATAAGGATCCTCGGAGAAATACTCGAAATTCCTGCCGCACAGAGGATGTCTATGGATATTTACACCGGGGGCGAGCATTATATCAACATTATGCTCTCTAGCCTCAGCACCTATGGCGGAGCCTACTAACTCAACTATCTCAGGATCCCACGTAGATGCTAATAGAATAGGTGCTGGGAAACCGGTTGCGGGATACAGTCTATTCTCAGTGAAATCAATTCTCACACCAGATGGCCCATCTGATAACTCTAGAGAGGGAATATCTCTGACACTTCTTGTTTCACCAGCTATACCAGGAATATTTCTGGCTACACCCATACCAACTACTAAAGAGATCTTCTCCTCAAGAGATAACTTAGACAATTTATTTGATAAACTCATCAATTCTCCCAGAAACACTTGATTAGTGAGTTATATAAGAGTTAATAAGGCTCTAGAAAGATACTAGGTTTATGGTGCCTAGAAACGCATTACTCAGGTCGAGGCGAGGAGAGAACAGCGATAAGCAGAAAAGAGATTCTTACTGTGATCTCTGTTACGACCCTAGTTAGTTTAATGACTGGTTATAACGCTAGATTAGCAATGGTTGGTATACCTACTATCACTCATGATATAGGCACTGATATATGGGGTATGACGTGGATTATTCAAGGATACATGCTCGGCTCCTCATTTATTCAATTAATAGTCGGTAGATTATCTGATCTCTATGGAAGAGTAAAACTCTTTAATTTAGGAATAGCGATATTCACATTAGGAGCTTTTCTCTCCGGCATAAGTCTAAGTCCTATTATGCTGATTATCTCAAGAATTATTCAAGGCATTGGCGGAGCTTTTCTAATGAGTCTCTCAGTGACGATCTTAACCGATAATATTCCACCAAACAGATTAGGTAGATGGCTGGGTATAAACCAGATCTCTTGGAGAGTAGGTGCAGTAGTTGGTTTAACACTAAGTGGCTTCATAATAGATTACCTAGGCTGGAGATGGATCTTTCTAACACAAATCCCTATTGGGATACTAACACTGTACTGGAGCCTTAGAGTATTAAGAGAAAAATACTCTCCCAAAGAGATCATAAAGATCGATTGGTTAGGCTTCGGACTCTTCACAGCATCAATAACACTTCTCCTGATAGCACTAACACTACTTGGTTATGGATACGCTGAGTATTTCAGAGAACTTTTTATCGCATCAATAATTATCCTCGGAATATCTGTATACACTGAGCTGAGAGTATCTAATCCTGCACTAGATCTGAGAATATTTAGAGTATGGAGATTCACTGGAGGAATAATTGCTCAGCTACTATACTCAATAGGTTTCGGGGCCTCTCTCACATTACTATCAATTTATCTACAGAGTATCGAGAAATACTCAGCATCCGAGACAGGTCTTTTGCTGGTTCCCTTCGAGATAATCTACCTAATATCCGGTGTACTAGGAGGTTACTTATCAGATCTAGTAGGTTATGAGCCTATAACAATAGCTGGTTTACTCATATCCTCAACAGGTCTATTCATATTCTCTAGAATAAGTGGTGTAAGAAGCATATTACTAGGCGAAGCAATTTTTGGTCTCGGAACAGGATTATTTGTTTCACCAAATACTAGTTCAATAATGACTTCTGTACCTCCACACAGAAGAGGAGTAGCCTCCTCACTAAGAACAATATCATTCAACATAGGTTTCTTAGCTAGTCTAAACATCGCGGTTTTAACAATGACACAACATATTCCTTATCAAATAGCTTCTCGAATAATCACATTAAGTTACGTTTCTTCTCCTCAAACAACTGTTGATATCATAGAGCTTGAGGCAGGTATAAGAAAAGCTTTTCTTCTCCAGGCAGTGATAATGTTGATAGCTGTCTTATTCAGCATTACAAGAATTAAGAAGAAATATGAGTAGCAATTAGTAAACAAATAATTTTATTCGAGTTGTGTGATAATATCTCTAGGAAAAGCCTCTATGAGATCTAGAGTAGGTTTCTTTTTCGACTATGATGGAACTCTAAGCCCAATTGATGTTGAAAGATCTCTTGCTTATCCCCCGAAAAAGAATCTTGATATGCTTGTTAACCTGAGATCCAGAGGATTCATAACCGCAGTTATTAGTAGTAAAGATTGTAATTTTCTTCTAAGCAGATCACTGATCATCGATGGTATAGCTTGTATAAATGGTGTAGAGATCAGAGCTTTGGGACGTGTTATATTTGATGAGAGAGTATTTGATCAAGATAGAAGAGAAATTTTTCTGAGATTAGTTAGAGAAACAGAGGATCGTATTAGTGGGAAGGCCTATATCGAGAAGAAAATAGTTAGCATAGGCTACATTGTAGGGATCTCTATAGACTGGAGATCAAGAGGTGATAAACCTTTTGGAATAGATGAGTTAATAGATCTTTTCAAGAAACACTCTTTCGTAGTTAATAGACCCGATGATATGCCTTTCGTAGATATACTACTCTTTAATGTTGATAAAAGCTCTGCTGTAGAGATCCTTAGAAGATTATTTGATCTTGATGAAGTAATTTATTTTGGGGATAGTTTAAATGATGCATCTGCCTTCAGAGTAGCTGATAAAAGAGTATTCGTGAGACATAAGTATAACAAGAATATTAAGTTAGAAAGTGATTATATTGTTGGTTTCGACGAATTAGCTGATTGGGTGATTAATTATTCAGCTACTTATAGTTGATATATTAATATTTATTGCAATATCGATTCTTCTAATAATAGTAGGTTATGTAGTGGGTAGATTAACAAGATTTCTTTTATCCATCTTTTTTAACAGGATCGGTTTTAATGAGTGGGTTAAGAGAATATCTATTGGCAAAGCCATAATAAGAGCAGGTTTCACACCATCAGAATTCTTCAGCTCACTAATTGCGTGGATCATATATATAGCATTTATCTTATTAGCCGTGAACTTCGGCTCAAAAGAAGTCTCTAGGGAGCTGGGAGGAATATCCTATCTAAATGATCTGGCTGATGCAACATATGCTGTATTAACAATTTACTTAGGAGGATTCATAAAGGCTTTTCTGGTAATAATAGTCGGCTTCATATTAATTGATGGGTTCGTAGGATACATATATAAAGTCTCTGAACCAAGAACAGAAACTCCTCTCCTAGCACCAGTAGCTGAGTATCTAAGGATACTTCTTTATATAAGTGTAATAATATTTGCGCTGAGCGTTGGCGGAATAAGTGTTAAAGAATTAATCCAGATACTACAACCTGTTGTGTGGGGAATAACTGCTATAATGATCGTGGTAGTTATTGAGCAGGTTCTTCTAAGGGTTTACAAGAAATGAAGTTTTTCTCAGTAATGTATCAAACATCTAATAGCAAAGGACAAGAACTTCTTGCACAGAGAATGGTTAAATACGCTCTGAAGCTAGGATACGAGGCTTGGTTAATAACAAGTGTGTATCACGATGGGGAAGAAGTTGTTCCCCCAAGAATCGTGGATTTGAGCGAGAAAAGCTTCGTGATTTTTAAAGAAGATCCTAAAGTAAAGATCCCTACGATAAGAGTTAGTAGCGCCAGAACCACTTGGCCACCGAGAAGAATCTTCTTTAGAGAATTTATTAATATTCTGAGAAGAATAGATTCTGATCTAGGTATAGACTTCATAGTCACTCACTCAACTCTCTGGAACGGTCCTGAGGAGGTCTCTAGATGGATTCTTTGGAAGAGACTTGTTGAGAGTATTGGAGAACCAGTTAATAAAACAGTTTATGCTCATATGTCCCATTATCAGCCACCGGATCCAACGAGATATTCGCCTAGTGAGAGAGCATTTAGAATGGTTTGGAACACAACTACTTTCCCCTCAATATTCAGAGCAGCGGATCTAATAATATGTCTCACTGATATTGAGAGTAGAGACATGATTTCTATGGGTGCTAGTAGAGACAAGATCTTTCTATTCCCAGGGGGATTAGATGATGAGGAGGCCTCATTAATTGATAACGCAGATCCGAGATTGATAAGAGAGAAATTCAAGATCCCAGAAGATAAGCTCATAGTAGCTTATCTAGGCACTGTAGAAGTTAGGAAGAATCCGCTTGCTGTTGTTAGAGTAGCTAGGAGACTTAGGGATCTTAGAGACGTAGTCTTTGTTATCGCAGGTAAACCAGGTGATCAGTGGGAGAGTGTTGTTAGAGTAGCTAGGGGATTAGATAATGTTGTCTTAACAGGAGAGCTACCCACTGAATTAAAAGCTTCGCTAATCAAAGCATCGTATATTAACATTATTATGTCTAGATTAGAGGCATTTGGCTTAACACAGCTTGAGTTTATGTACGGGGGTGTTCCTGTGATAACTAGTGCATCATATGGTCAAAAATGGTTGATAAGAGACGGTGTAGATGGGATCCATGTTAGAGGTCCTGAAGATATTGACGGAGCCGCCAAAGCCGTGAGAGAACTTGTTTTGAATCCTTCTAAGAGAGATGAGATGAGTAGAAATGCTCGTGAGAGAGCAAAGAATTTCTTAATGTCTAAGCTCATGAAAGAACTATTGGATAAGGCTTCTCGTATTCTTGAGATGAAGAGATGAATCTAGTATCTGAAGGTCTCTATCTCCGCTACTATACTTTGAATCATTTGTTCAGGTCTCAGAGCAACAGTGCTTATACCCATTGAGCGGAATCTTCTTATTAACTCCTCTTCTCTCCTAGTCTCATCTAATATCTTTATTCTATATAGGAGTGCTGGAAGATCCTTTAGTGAGCCAATATCATAGAGAGATCTTAGAGGTATTAAAATAATTACTTTGTGACCCCCTCCTCTCAAGAAGCTAATTAATTTATGAAACTCCTCAACACTAGATGCGATCGGGTCTGTGAATATCATGATTAATGTCTTTTCCCTAGAGATCAGATCAGTTATTTTCTTAATAAGAAGATCTATTCTTGAACCAATAGTTTCTCTAGATATTTCTCCACTATGCGGAGGTGAAGAGCTGACAAATATTGCCTCGTAATTAATCGATGATAATATTTTGAGAATATTCATGTGACTTTTATGGCCTCTAGCAAATCTATGTATCTCTGAAAGTCCTGATGGTATTAGCATAAGCATTGTTTGAAGATCTGATCTTGAGGCCACGTATCTGGACACAGCAGATATAACACGTGCTATCTGCTCATAAGGAGTTGATCCGTATACGCCTTTAAACATGTCCTCGGAGGCTATTATTAGATAAAGTATTTTTAGTGAAGACTCTTTCTCCATCTCTTTAACAACTAATCTACCTGTTCTAGCGTATATCTTCCAAACAATTCTTCTCATATCATCTCCTGGTCGATAGTCTCTAACAGATCTGAACTCAACTCCCTCACCGGCTTCTCTAGATCTTGATAGTCCAATACTTCTAGCGTAGCTATAGATCCTTCTGAGTATCGTGTATGTTGTCTTGGGATAGATCCTTACATAGAATTCTTTGTACAAGACTATCTCTTGTGTTCTGTAGAGACCGAGAGGATCTCTTAAAACAATTTTTACTGGACCTATCCTATGAGTCCCCACTCTACCAATAAAAACAACTCTAATCTCTAAAGCACTTTTTGGGAGAAGATTCACTAGAAATCTACTATTACTAACTCTCTTCAAATGCTTTGTGTGATCTACGAGAACCTCCGCGAAGAGTATAGGTATAATAGATCTGTTATTAAAAATAAATGATACCAAGATCTCGTCCCCCTCCAAAAAACCTTTGACATAGTGATCTATGTTTAGTCTAGATAGATTCGATAATGAGATCTCGACAAAACCTCTTAGAAAAACCCCTAGCAGAACCATAGATACACCAAGAAGAATATATCTCTGATCACTCTCAGCAATCCCCACAGCCAGTAATGTGGCGACCGCCAATACGTAATAAGAAAATCTTGTTGTGAGACTCGTGGAGTAATCTCTAGGCAAGGACATTCTCTACACCAGATCCCTTCTTAGATTCTTCTCCAGCTCTCTAAGTATCTTAAGAGTCCGCTCAGCACCTCTTCTGACCACCCTACTCCACAGAACAGGAGTTAATTTATGAATAAGTTTCTTCCCGAGGGCTCTCTCATAGTATTTATTCATAAATCTCTGATACTTCTCAGAGAACTCTCTACTTACACCATACACAGACAAGATCCTTGGTAAATTATTGCTCTGTAGATCAGCCCCTAAATAACTTCGCAAAGTCTCGTTTATATACTCGTATAGATTAATAAAATCCTTCTTGTGCAATATATATTTACCTTTTCTTATTTGATTAATTAATTCCTCGAAGTGAAGAATATCTCTATAAGAAACCTCCTCCATAACATAATCACGATAGGCGGTTTCTCTCCTGAGCCATATTAGTGAGAAGAGAAGTGATAGTAAAATAATTATTAAGGGTCTCATAAATGATAGTCTGAGAAGATCTATTACTAACTCATTAAACCATGAGACTACTAGAGGTAGCCACGTGGTTGGGTGAAGAAGTTTTGCTAAGAAGAACGCTATTATCTGATCCATTGGAATAAGCCTTAGGCTACTTGGTTGCTTAATAGCGTTATAAGGATCAATAGTATTGTATTTAGAGGCATCAAATAAAACAATACAATCTATAGATGATCCGCATAGTTTATTTAGAGCGTATCTATAGATCTCGAGCACTAAGGAATTATAACTAGATCTTAGGACTTGGTTAAGAAATATAGATCCGTCGCTAAATAAGATCACTTTGCTATTGCCAAGATCCTCGTAAATAGCTATAGAAACATTACTTTGACTAATTAATATGTTATCTCTTGAGATCATTAAAATAGGCGTAGCTACAATACTACTTGGTTGAGTAATTGTTTGCGTATATAAAGTTGCTATATACGCGATATAATGCCCATTCATCTCGCTTGATGAGGTTGAGGCAATATACTTATTTTCCCCTAGATCTGTTTTATTAGCGATAAAAATTTCATTAACGTAACCTATTATCTCGCTTTTTCTTAGGTTTGATGAGTTTAAGGTAATTATTCTTGACGCTATATCGAGTCTTAACTTAATAGACCTATTCTCAAGATCAAATTTAGCGATTGGGTATAAAGCATCTATGGTAGGATACACATAAAAGATCTTGTTTTGTGTGTCACGAGTAATTACTAATGGTCTTGTGCTAGAATTATTCAAGAAGCTTGTGTTAGTGTACTGATCCACGGTCTCAACCAATATCTCCCCTGTGATCCTCAGATCTGATCCTATTTTAGCCAATACAGCATTAGAGATTGTTGATTCGTCGGCTATCAAGAAATTTTTCGTGGAGCACTTTCTCAAGACTTTCTCCATATTACTCAAATCATTATCTGTGTAGGGGGTCTCAGGAGATATTATCACAATAACAATATTGCTACATCTATCTACAAAGACTCTGCTCCAATCCAGCACTAATTGTGTTCCTGGGTAGAGTGTCTTGGTGTATAAAAAGAGATCCGAAGTGCCTAATCTCCCAGTGTTAAGTGGTGATGCCCCGATATAGAGGTAGGTATTAGGAGGACCTTGCTCAAGAACTGCTAATAGAGCTATTAAGAATAACGCAATTATTAACCCTATGGAAACAAGCTTTATCTTTCTTACTCTATAACGCCCTGGATCATCTCTTCTCTTCATTAGATTCTTTACCCCTCGCCACAGAATACACGTAAGCAGATATTTTCAGAACATACAGTGAGCCAGATAATAAAGTGAACCCTATTAAAGCAGTTAATAGTGAGGTAGCTACTAATGCGTTTTGCATGTACCCAATGGACATCACTAGAAAAATTATGGAGAGTGCGAGCATGATCAAGCCTGTTAATAGATAGATTAGCCACTTAAGACTCTCTGGCAGAGAGATTCTTCTACGGAACAAATCCCATCACACTCCCTAGTGTCTCTAACAAATAGAATAAGAAACTGTAATATCTATAAACATTGTCTTTAATAAACTCATCGAGTGGAGTCAACACAAAATACCCGCTAGAGATCCTCCAACCATAAAATACGTAGGATATGACATATATAATCAGTATAAAAATTACGCCTAGGAAAATTCTTCTACCCAATGATATTTCTTCAGTGAAGATCTCTAGGAAGTATTTAACAAATATCCATGTAACTGCAAAAGTCCCTAACGCGACTAATAAATTATACACATCATTTCCTCCGTAAATAGATATCGGCGCTCTGATAAGCAGAGGATTCAGGATAGAATATATGAATGGAGCTGTGAGAATAGATATTAGGAAAGTGTAGAGTGTTTTCCCAGGGCCCTCGAAACTCAGATCTAGATCACGAATATCATGAAATAAAATATTTTCCAAGATCCTCGGGTTCTTCAGTGTGTAGTAGGAGTATAGTGCTAAGAAGTCATATATGATATAAGAGAAGACTAAGAGGAAGATTGATACAAGAATCATCTCTCCAAATACATTATTCGTTATGAAATTAATTACCACGGCTTCATAGATATTATATGGTTTAATTGCTTTCGTTATCATCGTAAATATATTGTATATGTATGTTGATGGTAGCACAACAAGTAAGAATATTAGCATACCCATGATCACTACGGATAATATTATTTTCCCAGCGAATACTTTTTTAGTGTCGAGTAGCATCCTCATATACTTTAGTTGATTCTTAGAATAGATCTTTTTAAAATTATCATAGATTAGTGTTGCGATAATAGTGATTAATACAGCTAATACATCTTCTAAGTAATATCTTGAGGAGACCACAGATAGTATAAGTGCCACCAATAGAGTTGCGGCAGAAGGAATCAGTAATGTGGCTATGTAGAGAACTATGATCGTTGATGAAAGAATTATTTGTAGAGAAACCCAGATATCCTTACTAGGAAGAGAGCCTTTGGTGGTGAGAGATGTATATAATATCTCGAGATCTCCTAGTGAAACTATTGCTACTGAGTAAAGAACTATGAGTATAAATATTCGTATGAAGATTTCCGCTGATAAGAAAACTAGATCACTTCTTGATCTTAACATCTCTCCTCAACTCATCAAAGCTCTTTACTGCCTCCTGATCTAGTTCAGGAGTTGATTGAGCCCCGAATCTACTTAACTCATAGATCTTGGTTAAATTAGTGAAGCTTCTTAAGAAACCAAGTTTCTCATTTACTTTATTTAGATACTCTCTGTGAGTATAGCTATCCTCTCTATAAACTTTTCTAGATATAATAGAGACAGCAATCCAGTATAGTCTAATTGGTGGTGGCATATTCTCAAAATCTTTTCTCGTGAATATCCGTGGCTTAGTTAATCGATCTATTAATGAATATATGTGGTCTTTATTGAAGAAAAATATTAGTGCTCCAATTCCTAAGGCTCCTATGATCACTGATGCTGTAATTAGATCTCTCAGCGGGATCCTTGGTAGCGATATTGAGAATGGAGCAACTATGGGTATCTGTATGAGAGATGATTTATTAGATGATGAATAATCTCTTGAGAAAGATCCCATAGATCTATCCTGTGAAGAGCTTGAGGCAGTACCTGACATAAATCTAGAGACGTACTCTAGTAATAAATTACTGTATTTTCCCTCAATTAATTCTCTCAGTACCTCAGCTTCTCTGGTACTCAATGTATTTGCGATATCACTACTATTCCTCTCTAAAGCAATTCTCCTCAGCAACTCTAAGGCGGCAACATATTCTTTAACCGAGATCCTTCCTGACATATATAACTCATTTATTCTCGAGTAGTATTGTGGAAATAATTCTTTGAATTTCTCTAAATCACTAGCACTGAGATTATTAATAATCTTCTTGAGCTCGGGGTTACCTATCAGATCATAGAGATCTTGGAGACTAGTACTGTCCTGAGAAAGTATTTTTAGTGCCTGATACTCATCTCCACCAATAGCCTCTGCCCTGAGCAATCTACTACTAACATTATTAATTTGATTCGAGGCACTACTCCTCACACATTCAATATCTCTACAAGATGAAGTTATATTAGAAAGATCTTTGAGAGATGATAGTAGAGCTCTTAATTCCTCAGTTGATAAGTTAATTATCTGATTAGTTGAGACATTTGGGAAACCAATTGTGTGTTTATCATCATATATGTTATTCATCTCGGCACTAGCTATGATCAATGAAAGATTTAATGTGCTTATTAAAAGAATCATCATAGTGATCATTGTAGATTGAAGGCTCTTAGTTCTCTTAGACATCTGTTTTATCATCTCAAATATTTCACTAGTAAAAATATATTATTTCTTTGAGACTAGGGCTTAGGAGTAGGTATCTTAGATAATATTTGATCCACTATTGACTCTGGTGTGACTCCCTCGATCTCGTATTCGCTTCTTAGGATTATTCTGTGTATAAGTGCTGGTTTAGCAACACTCTTAACATCATCAGGAATAACATAGTTTCTATTATCTAAGTAGGCAAAGGCTTTAGCTAATTTAATAATAGCTATACCAGCTCTCGGAGAACCACCTAATCTCACAGCGGGATGTGTTCTTGTTGCCTCAACTATTGAGGCTACATACCCAAATATTGACTCATCTAAACGAACTTTCTTCACCTCATTTATTACCTCTAATAATGTGCTTCTACTAATGATAGGTTTGAGGCTCCTTGCTCTCTCCTCGATCTCATCTATTTTAGAAAGGATCTTTATAAAACCCTCTGTAGAGGGATAAGTTGAAACAATTTTTG
>JBMFIR010000031.1:0-17250 GCA_049976205.1 Sulfolobales archaeon
GTTAACTCATGTATACTCATTGGCTTCATTTTGTCTCTATTATTTCTTGATGTAAAGATTTATTTCCGTTGAGTTATTTATTTACTTAGATGATGTGAGGGGCCCTCTTAAGAGGGTTTCTGATAAATGATGTGGGGCCAAAGCTCTGATTTCACATGAGATTAATTCTCAACGTATTATCTCGAGATTAATTCGATTATTAAGGATACTTGAATTCTTTATATGGTTATTATGATAAGTGATAAATATGTTTGTGAACCTGATATCAGCATATATTCTCAACAGGCATCAGAGATCAGATCTTCTCTCATTAATAAGCTTCGTGAAGTATTGAGTAAACAGGATCTACGTAAACCAATCACGGAGAGTATTTTTAGACGCCTCACCTATATCTCTCCTGAGAATGTAAGGATTATTAATTATCTCCGTAGCAAGCCACTAGCCGCATTCAATCCTGGGGCATATCTAGTGGGTAATAAATTATGGATCTTCCCTAGACTAGTTTTTGATTACTACTGGTATGTCTCTAGTATTGGTTTCTTCGAGATTGATATAGAGGATCTTTTCAACAAGGATCTATATAATAAGAATAAGCATGTTGAGGCGAAAATAATTATTGCCCCGAGCGAGAGTTGGGAGATCTATAGAGGATGCGAGGATCCGAGAATACATATTCATAACAATATTATCTATGTTCTATACACAGCTGTTGGCCTAGATCTGGAGGGCAAAATGCTAATTAGACAAGCTCTAGCTACATTAGATAAGGATCTGAGGATACAAGATAAGAAATGCTTCGCTATATGCCACGAGGGAAAGAGATTCAGAACTAATTGGAAGGATAGTGGTATTATTAAGATTAGAGACAATGAGCTCTACTTAGTCACCAGACCCTCGATCCCTATTGATGAGAGGAGAGTTGCTGAGATCAACTGGTTCGGGGTTGTGGATAAAGAGAGTGGGTGCTTCGATCCAGGCAGACTTAAGCCTGTGATGAGTTTCGAAAAAAGTTTTGAGTACAAGATTGGTTGGAGCACGAATACTCTAAAGATCTCCTCAAATGAGTATTTAGTAGGTTGGCACGGGGTAGGAGTTGATAATATCTATAGAAATGGTCTCGCAGTAATATCTGATGAAGGAGATCTCTTGGGAGTATCAAATTATCTTCTCGAGCCTGAGAGAAATTTAGTGGAGTTCTATGGTGATAGACCAGGAGTAGTATTTGGTAATGGATTAATTGAGTACAAAGAGTATTTGCTATGGATCGGTGGTGTATCAGATTACTCAATAGGAATATTTATATCTGAGAGAAACAAAGCACTTGAAAAAATTAAATGGTTGAGAGGATGATAAAGCTGTGTATGAATCAATAAATAAAAAATTAATAATTCATTAGAGATTAAACATAGTTAAAGATTTTGAATTAATTACACAACTATATTAATTAATTTATTTTTGCGTTTATAATATTAATCAATATTTATAAGCTTTATGCTGTATCAATAGATTGAGGAATGTTTTATGATGAGGGGATTGAGGCCTTTATACACAGCATTAATTGTTATAGCAGTAATTATCGTGGGTCTAGCAACTTACTACTTGTATCAATTATCAGCCCCTATACCAGCCACTACTCCACCAGCTACAATTTCTCCTACACCCACATCAGCTACACCGACTAAGACGACCCCTACTGTGAAGTATAGTATTGTGATTGGTACAGGTGGTGTCGGTGGAGTATACTTCTACTATGGACAAGTAGTCGCTGGTATAATAAATAACTACACTGATATATCAGCAACCTCTATACAAACAGCTGCATCAATAGATAATCTTCTACTGATAAGAGATAAAACAGATCTGTCTAAAGGAGTTATTTACTGCGCAACAACACTACCTGACAGTGCTTACTTAGCGTATACAGGTCAGCACGATAAATTTAAGAATGCTACGGCACCAATTGCTATTCTCTGGGTTATGTATCCGAATCATCTGCATATCGTTACTACAGAGAAAACAGGTATTAAATCAATATATGATTTAAAGGGTAAGAGAGTATCTACAGGAGCTCCTGGAAGCGGCACAGAGGTCACTACACTAATGCTTCTAAAGGTGGTGGGAATAGATCCTGCCAAAGACTTCTCTAAGTGGGAGAGATTAGGTGCTGAAGAAAGCGCTGCAGCATTACTCGATGGTCGTATAGATGCGTATTTCTGGAGCGGTGGTTTACCAACTGGGAGCATAGTTGATCTAGCAAATAATCTGAGATCCCGAGGAGACAATATTTATCTCATCTCAATACCTCAAGAGATAATTGATAAATTCTCTAGCATGTTCCCAGGAATCGCCGTTCCAGGAACTATTAAGAAAGAGGTCTATGGTGCACGTGAAGACGCGAAGACGCTCGCTTTCTGGAATATGTTCGTATGCCACAAAGACACTCCGGTGGATGTTGCTTATAAAATAACTAAGGCGGTATTTGAGCATCTAGATATTCTGCATGCGTCTGTTAAGGCAGCTAAAGATACGAGACTTGATACAGCGCTACTATACATAAATGGTACTATACCCTATCACCCTGGTGCACTCAAGTACTATAAGGAAGTTGGGATACTGAAATGATCCTTAGGGATAAATTTAGGAAAATAATATATATTTTTTTGATCTCTATAGCACTGATAGCTGTCCTGTATCATCTAGCTTTAATATTCTATCCTTATACACCAATATCATATACCTACAGGATCAATATTTTAGAATTGACACAGCTTGTAAGAGCGACCCATGTATTCTTCATAATATTAGTTGGGTATCTATTTGATTTTGTATCAGGTTTTAGCACGATTACTTATGGACGCGCTAGAAGAATTGTTTCATATGGCGTACCGATACTAACTCTGTGGTTCACTGTATTAATCGCTCAAGACATGATCTATAATAGGACAGGAGGATCATTTCTACTACCTATAGCAATAATCTTTATAGCATGGCTCTTCTCTATTATTCCACCACTTCTACCGCAGAGATTTAGTAGTTTCGCTACATACTCAAATATTGTTCCTGCAATACTGATATTTTTACCTTATCTCTATATGGTTCTAGGCTACGAGGAGCTGATCTATAGAGGGGTATCACCTCTTAATATGGATGTTGCCATGGGTTGGAGTATAATGCTTTTCTTACTAGGCTATATACTGAAGCATATAGGTCCTGAGATGCCTCTTCTAGTTCTACTCTTCATGTTCTATGACGTCTATGGATATATCTTCCCACCACCATGGAATCAGCCTGGTTTCAGCCCAAGTTTTCTTGTCGGTAAAGCCTACATAGAGACTGAAGCAGCTCTGTGGGGCGTGATCACAAGTGTTTCGGTGAAGTACATAGTTTATTTCTTTATTCTTACAGGAACATTTACTGCACTAGGATTTGGAGAAGCTATGGCAAAAACATTTCTCTCTCTACTGGGCAGGAACTCAGCAAATGTGGGTAGAGTAGCGACAGCAATGGGTGTGGGTATGGGTATAATATCTGGTAGTGGTGCTGCTGACACAGCCTTCATAGGATCCACTTTAAGAGATATTTTTAGGAGAGCTGGATACGACGACTTAACAGCGGCTGGTTTAACTGCTAATGCAGGAACATTAGCTATTATTACACCACCTATTTTAGGGGCTGTGGCTTTTATAATAGTGGAGCTTCTCCAGATACCTTATCTATGGGTTATAATTATGTCCGCACCACTAACATTCTTCTACGCATTCTCGATACTTATGTACAATGAGTTTCTCACTAGAAGGATAAAATTAAGAGAAAATAATCCAGTTACTCGAGAAAAAATCTATAAATTCCATGTGTTTCTGCCAGCAGTAGTTATTGTAATAATGATCCTCTTCGGGTACAGCGTACCACTAGCAGTTACGATAGCGACATTGTTCACGATTGTTTTAGCGTTATTCGATAAAGACATGAGGAGAAATATAGTCAAGGTGCCGAAGGGGTGGGCTGAGAGTTTTATTGACTTCACAGAGATCGGAGCCACAATTGTTATGGCCAATGTTATAATGACTATGGTTGTTGTCTCGGGTCTTCACCTAAAGTTCTCACTGGTTCTCCTCGACTTGGTTAGACAAAATATTGCTCTAGCAATTATCTTTGCGGCAGGTTTCTCAATACTTCTTGGAATGGGTGTTCCACCGACAGCAACATTTGTTTTATCATCGATTCTCACTGCACCTGTGATAATTAAATTAGCGATCGCCAACGGTATCCCCGAGATCGCAACTACATTTGCAACATACATGTTTCTCTTCTACATGGCGATGTTAGCAGATGTCACTCCACCAGTAGCTTTATCCGCGTACGCGGCAGCAGGAGTATTTAGACAAGATCCTATAAAAACAGGTGTTAAAGCAGCTCTAGTAGCTCTGCCTAAATACATATATGCTCCAGCAATGGTGTATTCTTATCTAGGCACCTCAATACTTATATTACCAGTATTTCTGGCAGGAACACCTATTACCCAAGCTATTCCTATGATTACTCAGAGATTTGCTGAAGTGACGATAGGTATAGTATTTATCTCTGCTGGTGTAGGAGGTTTCTTATTCAGAGAATTAGGATCTTTAGCTAGAGTCCTCTTAACAATTGGGGGAGTACTACTCGTTATACCAGGTGAGATAACAGATCTTCTCGGACTAGCAATCGTGGTGCCAATAACAATCTATGAATACATTAAGAAGAGATCTGTGGGATAAAAACTTTTTATTTTCTTCTTAGCCTTGGATTAAATATTTCTTCTAGAGAGAATCCTACTAATACAAAACCTATTATTACTAGAACTATGAAGACTCCCGGCGGAACAAAATACCACCACTTGCCTGTTGACAAAGCGCCTGAGGCAAATGCGTAGTGAAGAATCATTCCCCAACTCAAGTCATTTACGTTTCCTACGCCTAAGAACACCATTGCAGCATGTGAAAATATAGCGTTTGATGTTGCAAGCGCCATGTTGGCGTATATTACTGAGGCGACATTTGGTAGGATATGTCTAAATATTATTCTTCTATCACCGCCCCCTATGGCTCTTATTGCTTCTATGAAAGCCCATTCTTTTATTGATAACACCATAGATCTCACTACACGAGCCGTCGGGCTCCAACTCAGCATACCTATTATGATAATCACGTTGATTAATGATGGTCCTAGAACAGCTCCTATAACAATCATTAGGATAATTGGGGGGATCACTAGAAAGAAATCTGTTATTCTCATCAAGAACTCGTCTATTAAGCCTCCGTAGTATCCGCTTACAAGACCTATTAAGGTCCCTAATGAAACAGCTATTAATGCTGCGGTGAAGCCTACTAAAAGAGATATTCTAGCTCCATAAATATTTAGACTAAACAGGTCTTGACCGACTTCGTTAGTCCCGAACCAATGTTCAGAGCTTGGTGGTAGCAAATATGCGCTTGGATTCGTTTCATAGGGATTATACCTTGTTATTAAGGGAGCCGCTACGGCGATGAAAACGAAGAATGATATTATTCCTAGACCAACAACACCGTACTTACTTCTTCTATAAATTACCCAGAAGTCTCTTAATCCAATAAATATTTTTCTTAGTGAATTAACTGCAGGAGTCAATATCTCACTCTCGGAACAAGTGCCCCGTACAGTATATCAGCAATAAAATTTGATATTACAACAGAGACAGTTATTATTAAAAACGCTCCTTGAAGAATCGGATAATCTCTATTGAGAATCGCATCATATATAAGTCTTCCTACACCGGGCCATGAGAACACTGTTTCGGTTAGTACTGCTCCAGCGACAACTAGACCCATGTTGATAGCGATGATACTTATTGTTGGTAGCATAGCGTTTCGTAATGCATAATCTCTCAAGATCCTTTGATTAGGTAGGCCCTTAGCCAATGCTACAAACACGTAATCCTCTGTTAATATATCTATTAAAGCACTTCTCACGATCAATGTGAATTCTCCGAAGAGAACTAGTGTGAGTGTTATGTAGGGCAATATAAAGTGTCTTAGGAAATCAGTTAAGAGATCTATGGGCGATAAGTATACGGCTCCGTAAGTCAGCATTCCTGAAACAGGTAGTCCTAGGTACTGTATTGAGAGTAGAATAAATAATCCTCCTAACCAGAATGTCGGTAAGGAATAGAGAGTTATTGAGACTATGGTTATAGAGGTGTCTATCTTGCCACCTCTCTTCCAAGCAGAGAACATTCCCAGAGCCACACCTATTAAAATAGCTGTTAGAGTAGCTGGTAGAACAAGTATTATTGAATTAATCAGCCTAGGAATCAGCACCGATGAGACAGGTGCTCTATAATAAAATGATAAACCTAAATTACCTTTAACTACCTCTATTATATATATTATGTACTGCATATAGATCGGTTTATCCAGCCCGAATTGTGCCTCTAAGGCTCTGATCTGATCCTCGGTTAATCTGGGGTTTCTAAACATTAGCTCTATAGGGTTCCCGGGTAGTATACGAAAAATAAAAAAACTTAGTGTAAATATAGCGAATATAGCAACTATACTAGAAAAAAGTCTTCTTATTATGTATCTAACATATTTTGATGACATCTCGCTACTTCCTTCCTCTTCTAATCAGTAAAGTTATTATTGCTGCAATAATTACTATCACCATAATTATTAGAGCGATCATAGCCTCTGCCGAAGCACTTACAGGTGAAGGTGCTGAAGTCTGAGTCGCTGTCGTAGGCGCTGCTGAGGTAAGTATTGGTAGACTAGTCGTTGTTAGAGTAGTAACTTGTACTGGACTAGTCGTGGCCGTAAATGTTGGTGGAGTTGTTGTTGTTGGGCTTACATATTGCGCTAGATTTACTTTTATAAATACTGTCCAGTCATATCCTCCAAATGGGCCTCCTGGCCAGTCTAGATCAAAGCCTGTTATTCTCTTATTAAATGCTTGTGGAGCTGTGACTTGATACAAAGGTAGATACGGTAGATCTCTGTGAAGCATCTCTTGCATCTTCCAAGCTAAATCTCTTACCGTGTCGAGATCAGGTGCTTCTAAGAGTTTTTGATATAGTGCATCGTACTCTGGATTTACGTATCCACTATCTGATGTTCCTAGGATCACTTGATTAGATAAGAATACTGAAAGTATTGTTGGGTCGCCGGGAGAAACAAACCAGTCCCATATATCCATGTCATGTCCTAGAGTAGTCTTGTTGTCCACCTTAGTCCATATGATAGAGGCCATGCTACCAGTATCCATAGCCTCCACATCTACTAAGACTCCTATCTGACTCCACCACTGGGCTATTTGCTGAGCAGCTCTAACGGCTTCAGGCATATTGCTTGGTACTAAGAGTTTGTATTTGAGTGGTGTCCCATTTGGAGAGACCCTTACACCGTCTGGTCCTCTCTTATAGCCTGCTTTATCAAGGATCTCATTAGCTAATGTTAGATTAAATGTGTAAGGCTTTATATTGGGGTCGTAGAAAATATTTGTATACGGCATCACGGTAGCGAGAGGCTGAGCGTATCCGTGCCAGGCTAATTCAGCTAAGTAAGTCAGATTCACAGCATGCGCAAGTGCTAATCTAACATTTAAATCTCTCAGCGTTGGATTACCCTTACCCTCTGGGTACACATTGAAGGCGAGATAGAAGTATAGTACTGGTGGCGATGTTATAACAACGAATCTAGGGTCATTCTTTAATTCCTCAGCAACTGAGACAGGAACATACGGACCCACGGCATCTATGTCACCAGCTCTTAAAGCATTTGATGCCGCCGTAACATCTGAGTAGAATGAAATAATGATCTTATCTACTTTAGGGATCCAAGCAGTTCTGAAGTAATTGGGATTCTTCTCGAGAACAACATATTGACCCTCTTTATAATCCGTGACCTTGAAGGGTCCAGAGCCAATTGGTGGATAGTCAGGGTACGTCGAAGGATCTTTTACTTTCTCCCATATATGCTTTGGGACTATAGGTACAGATGTTGCTGCCATAAGCATAAATATTATTGAAGATTTAGTTTTGAACATAATAGTGTAATTATCAAGAATCTTAATCTCCTCCACACCCTCTACATTAGGGGCTAATCTAGACCAATCCTGCGAAGCAAGTTTAAAGCTATACTCAACATCATAGGCTGTGACTGGGACACCATCATGGAATGTCGCGTTCTTAACTAAGTGAAATACTACTACAGTACTATTCATCTCCCAACTCTCAGCTAGATCTGGGATAAAATTCTTGTAGCTTTTATCAAACCCCACTAAAGTGTCATAAACATCAGATCCGATCCACCCAGATATCTGAGCATAGGTTGTGAAAGGATTAAACGTATCAAATGAGGTTCCTCCCCAACCGATCTTCACAACTTTTACTCCAGCCTGAGCACTTGTTGTCACGAGAAATTGTGAAGAAGCTAATGAAATAATTATTAACAAGCTTAGCACACCTATATATACTGAGAATTTTTTAATTGAAGAGACCACATATTTCACCAATTCTATCAAGGCACATAACTAACTTATAAATATTAATTAGTATTAATACGTTAATACATCATAGAGTCAAAATAAATTTATTCCTGGATCAACTGTATCTCTGGACCACAGCTATTTTTAAGCAGTTTTACAGTTCTCAATCTTTCCATATTATCTCTCAAAGCGCCTTATTTACAAAATTTCTTCTTAGATATAGTCTATAGTTACATGATCTTTGTTCTATGTAATTTTAATAAATTCGTTAAAATTATTTCATTAATAATGGATCTACTCATTCATAAGAGGCATTATGACAATCATAGATCTTCTACCACCAGCATTGTTTTTCACTATTCCCACAACATATACTTGGTCAATATGTTTCGCAACCCTAAGCAAGTTATTGACACATGTTTTTAATATATATACATTAATTTATCTATGAGAGTGATTCTCGTGGTTGATAGAGTTAAAAGTGGTGTACCCGGTTTTGATGAACTTGTCAATGGCGGTATTCCTAAGAGAAACATAGTTCTTTTGTCAGGAGGGTCCGGGACTGCTGACCTCCTCTCCGCCCTGAAGGACGAGGGTTCCCCGCCCCCTAGGGCTGGGAGGTTTGGGCTACATCCCGGGCTTCTGCCCGGTTTAGCCTCGCGCCCGGTCTTAGGCGCGTTACCCCTACCCCGGTTAGTGCGGGGCTCGGGGTTATGGCTCTTCTCTTTAAGAGTATGTTGAATGCTCCCACGAGGTCTGCGTTGAATACTCTGTTATGCTTGCAGCATTTGAATAGTCCCCTATATATTCTCTCATGATTCTCTATTACCCTGCATATCGGGCATGTCCTCGATGTATCTTTCTCATCAACATACTCTACTTCAATACCATACTCCTCTCCAACCTCTCTCAATCTTCTTAATAGGTAGCCGTAGCTCCATATATGCGCAATCACGAAATTAACCTTGTAGCCTTTACTAGGCTCCTGAGAAACATACTTTGGATATCCAACAAGTATTCTTTTAACACCTCTATGGTATATAGCCATTCTATAGAGTTTCTAACAGCCCAGTCTATATAGTGTTTGATCTGCCTTCTCCATTTCTTAAACATCTTCCTAAGCCTCTTAGAAGACTTCAAACCATATCTATTCAAAGTACTTTGGTAATCAGAGATCTTGTTCCTCCAGTAGAAGCCAATGGATTTCAAAGGTCTTCCACCAACTAATAACGCAGATCCTTCCTCAACATATACAGCTAAGAGATTGTTGATCCCCACATCTACTCCAGCCTCCTTATCACCTATAGGCTTGAGAGGTATTCTAAAGCTATCAACCTTTATTATCTTCCTCTCAACCTCGTATGATACGT
Organism: Sulfolobales archaeon; assembly: GCA_049976205.1. Lineage (GTDB taxonomy): Archaea > Thermoproteota > Thermoprotei_A > Sulfolobales > AG1 > WYEN01. Next base: position 9,864 of record JBMFIR010000031.1, read on the forward strand.
ATATATACCACTTCTTCTCGTCATGGTCATAGTGTATCTCAGCCCTACCCTGCCTCCCAGAGATGTGTATCTTCCCAGAATATCTAACCCTAATAGATCCGATAGCTCTCAAACTCTTGATAACTATGTATTCACCCTCGACTCTATATTGATCTTTTCTGAGGACTGTCCACAACATTCTCCTCCCACCCCTCTTCCTATACCCCGGCGGATTGACCCTTGCCATAAATGGTGGTAGCCTACCCTCCTTCTTAGCCTTCAAAGACGAGAAGAATGATCTCCAAGCCTCATCGTTTTTGTTTAAGATCTGCTGTGCTACAGCAGAACCTATTAGCATCTTATACTTCTCGTAGAATTCCCTGTATGTGTTCCTAAGATCCACTCTTTTGGTTTCGAAGAACTGTCTCCTCCTAGAATAGTTGATCTCGTTCCAAAGCTTGGAGGAGAAACTACAAAGAGCTCTCAGCCCCGCCTCAACTTCTTCATCCGGCAACAGCCTTAGCATCACCGTCCTCTTCAAGATACCACACCCGGAGCCCTGGCGGGCGTAGAGATAAAGCCGTCGTCACTATATCGCAACCGCTAGAGAGTAGCCTGCCAAGGCCACATAATATAGAGAACAAAGAACTTATAAGCCTTAGATACCCTCGCCCTAGGGAGCGAGGTTTTCAGTTTGTAAAGGAATTGAAAGAAAAACTTGAGAGGATACGTTCACGACTGCAAGAGTTATTAAAAGAATTATAGGTATCTCTAATTCTCTAAAACATAAATTTTTTATTTACTCGAGGACTGTTATCATAGCTTTCATCCTAGAGTATGTAATGTATCAATTGATTGACTAGATTTATTTAATTAAGATTTATAAGGGTTTTTATCTTAAATTGATGTAAAGATGTGAGGAGGCATGATCAACTATATTATTAAGAGATTATCTTACATGATACCCACATTCATAGGTGCGATGATCGCGGTATTCATAATCCTGAGGCTACTCCCCGGAGATCCTGCGAGACTAATTGCTGGACCCGAAGCACTCGAGGAGGATGTTGCCAGGATCAGACATCAGCTGGGTCTTGATAAACCGCTGTATGCACAATTTATTGATTATATCTCATCTGTACTCAGAGGAGATCTCGGAACCTCTATAAGAACTAGAGAGCCTGTTCTAAACGAGATACTCTATAGGTTCCCCTACACACTTTCTCTAGCAATAGTTGCTGAGATAATTGCTGTGTCATTAGCTATTCCTCTAGGTATTATATCAGCTTTGAAACCTAGGAGTATGGCATCTTATGCCATATCTATATTCTCATTGACGGGAGCCTCTGTCCCTATATTCTGGATTGCGCTATTATTTATCTACGTATTTGCTGTTGAGCTCAAGATCCTTCCCTCTGGAGGAGCTGAGTCTCCTCGGCACATAATTCTTCCTGCTCTCACTTTGTCTCTTGCTCTAATAGGTAATTTGATTAGAATTACTCGAGCATCTATACTCGATGCATTATCTAGTAATCATGTTGTTACAGCAGTTGCCAAGGGATTGCCTAGGAGCAAGGTTATTACTAGACATATTTTGAGAAATGCTCTTATCCCAATAACCACGGTTATTGGTGTACAGATCGGTGTTTTACTTGGTGGAGCAATAGTCACTGAGTACATCTATGCGTGGCCTGGTATTGGCTCACTTCTTATGGAGTCTATATTCGCGAGAGATTACCCAATGGTTCAAGGAATTATTATGTTTATGATTCTTGTGTTCATGATTATTAATCTAATTATTGATGTGCTCCATGGATTAATTGATCCAAGGGTGAGATATGGGGTATGGAGCAGCAAGTAATTGAGGAGATTCTTGGTAAGGCTAGGAAAAGATTCTTTGTAGAGGCTTTTGAGCGATTCAAGATGAATAAACTAGCTTATTTTTTCTCATTTATTCTAGGAGTCTTCTTCATAATGGCTGTCATAGGTCCCTACATAGCTCCCTACGATCCCTACAAAATAGATTTAGCTAATGCGAGAAAACCACCCTCTCCAGAGCATCCTCTAGGCACAGATGAATTAGGTAGAGATATCCTAAGTAGAATTCTAGTGGGCGCGAGATATACTTTGGGTATATCAATTATCTCCGTAGCAATTGGTGCACTCATAGGTGTTTTCCTTGGATTACTAGCGGGTTTCTACAGAGGGTTAATAGACAACGTTATTATGAGAATAGTTGATGTTATGCTAGCATTCCCAACAATTCTACTAGCAATAGCTCTCGCGACAGCTCTTGGTCAAGGATACGTTAGTTTAATACTCTCTATATCAATAACTACTTTCCCAGTCTACACCAGATTAACTAGGAACGTAACTCTACAAGTCGTTGAGGAGGACTACATAGCCGCCTCAAGACTATTGGGAGAGAGATCTATTCATATAATGTTTAGACATATTCTACCCAATATAGTATCGGTAATTATTGTTCAAGCAACATACTACGCGGGATTAGCAGTTCTGCTAGTATCCTCACTAGGTTTCTTAGGACTAGGTATTAAACCTCCGACGCCTGAGTGGGGCTCTATGATTAGTAGTGGTAGAAATTATTTGTTCAATGCTCCTCACATAGCTCTTATACCAGGGATCTTTATATCACTAACAGTACTAAGCTTCAACTTAGTTGGTGATGGATTAAGAGACGCTTTAGATCCCAGATCTAAGAAAACATTGTAGGTGATCTAGTTGGAGAAGATTCTCGAGGTAAGAAATTTAACAGTCCACTACTATCTCCCGCAAGGAGTAGTTAGGGCTCTAGAGAATGTATCATTCGATCTATATAAGGGAGAGATACTTGGTGTAGCAGGTGAAAGCGGATCTGGGAAATCTACGTTGGCGCAAGCCATATTGAGACTCGTTCAGCACCCAGGAAAAATTGTTTCAGGAGAAATAATCTTTAAGGGAACAGATCTTTTGAGGCTTTCGGAGAGAGAGATGCGTAGTATTAGAGGAAGGAAAATAGCAATGATCTTCCAAGACCCGAACTCATATCTAAACCCAGTTCATCAAGTCGGTATGCAAGTAGGAGAGGTTTTTGAGGCTCATAATGGTGGGGGGTACAAGAAGTATATTCCTAAGGTCGCGGAGTTATTCAAAATAGTTAAAATAGCTGATCCTATAAAGAGAGTTTATGCCTATCCCCACCAGATGAGTGGTGGTATGAAGCAGAGAGTACTTATCTCAATGTCAATTGCTGAGAACCCAGATCTTATATTAGCTGATGAGCCTACATCAGCACTTGATGTCACGATACAAGCCGAGATAGTTGATTTACTAAGAGATATAAGGGATAAGTATGGTTCATCAATAATTTTTATTACACATGATCTCTCTTTACTTCTTGAGATAAGTGATAGAATAATGATTATGTACGCTGGCAGAATAGCTGAGATCGGGACGAGAGACAAGATTAAAAACGATCCTAAGCATCCATACACAAAAGCACTGCTCAAGAGCCTTACTTATGAGAGAAAAAGAAGACTTTACTCAATTCCTGGCTCAATTCCTAGTTTAATTAATCCTCCGAGTGGATGTAGATTTGCTCCTAGATGCTCCGAAGCATTAGATATATGTAGTCTCAGAGAGCCTCCGAAGATCCAGATAAGTGATAGAGTAGTATACTGCCACTTATACGGAGGCGACTCAAATGAGTGAATTACTGGTCGCTAAAGGAATCAAAAAATACTTCCCCTTAGAAACCTCATTATTTAAGAGACTATATGTTAGAGCAGTTGATGGAGTTGATCTTAGTTTAGGTAAGAGAGAGATACTAGGATTAGTCGGAGAGAGTGGTTCAGGTAAATCAACTCTCGGCAGAATCATAGCTGGCTTAATTAGACCTGATCAAGGCTCAGTCTACTTTAATGGTGAAGAGATCATAAGTAGAAACAAGACCGTACCCGATAAATATCGACATGCGATACAAATGATATTTCAGAACCCTGACACGAGCTTGGATCCTAGAATGATTGTATTCGATATATTAGCAGATGCTATGAAGAATAGATACAATACACTCAGCAAAACCGAGGTAACCGAGAGGATCATTAAATTAATTCGCCTAGTGGGTCTCAGAGAAGATCACATGTATAAATATCCCCATGAATTATCTGGTGGCGAGAAACAGAGAATAGCTATTGCAAGAGCTCTCTCCGTGGATCCAATGATTATCATCGCGGACGAAATTGTTTCAGCGTTAGACGTATCCATTAGAGCGCAAATACTTAATCTACTCCTTGATATTGTTGAGAGCAGAGATCTTTCAATGATATTTATTACTCATGACATAGGCCTAGTATGGAGCATCACTGATCGTGTCGCTATAATGTATCTAGGGAAAATAGTTGAGTTCGGAGATACTGAGAGAGTGCTAATTAATCCTCAGCACCCCTACACTAAAATGCTCTTAACATCCTCAACATCAATACTTGTAGGAAAAATATTTCGAGACCCTATGTTCAGAGTCAGAGGAGAACCCCCTAGCCCAATTGATCCTCCGAAAGGATGTAGATTCTCAACAAGATGCCCATTAGTAGACAAAGAATGTTTACTTAATGAACCAATTCTCAGAGAAGTAGAGCACAACCACTTTGTAGCGTGCCTCAAGGCTTAGAGAGAAGAGATAGCTTCACATAAAAGTTTATATATCCCCTAAAAAATTTTTATCTCGATAGGGTGTCCCGAGTCGATCGAGTCTCTAGATGGAGAAGAGCACTATCAAAAACCCTAGCTCTACTAATCGTTGCATTAGTAGTTGTTGCAGGAGTCGTGGTCTTCTTCACGGGAAATCTTCTACAGAAACAAATGCCCTCAACAACCACTTCTCCATTTACTACGACATCACTATACACAACTCCTCTAGCAATTACCACGACCCCGCAGACATTGATGTCCTCACCTGTTGTATCTGCTAAAGATACTCTTAAGGTGGCTATTGGAGTTGATCTTGATACAGTAGATCCTCATGGACAAACGACTGCTACAGTATCAAATGTCTTAAGACATGTGTACGAGACACTTGTGTGGAGAGACCCAAATAATCTCTCAGTAATTCCACTACTAGCTGAAAGATGGGAGGTCTCTAGCGATGGGTTAGTATATACTCTCTACCTCAGGAAAGGAGTTAAGTTCCACGATGGATCAGAGTTTAATGCTACTGTCGTGAAAGCAAATTTTGATAGATGGTTTGATCCAACGGTCAGAGTACCAACAAGATCTCAGCTAGGTCCCGTGAATAAGACTGAAGTAGTTGATCCATATACCCTAAGAGTGTATCTATCGAGACCCTACCCATTCTTTATAGATATGTTAGCTAGTATACCATATATCACTAGTCTACCAGTGCTACAGAAATTCAAGAACAACACAATTACCGAGGTCGTGGGCACAGGACCCTATAAGTTTGTTTCATGGGAGAAGGGTAAGAAAATAGTCTTGGAGAGATTCGATGATTACTGGGGTCCTAAGCCACCTATAAAGAGAATTGAGTGGTACATAATGCCTGAGGCATCAACTAGATTAGCGGCCTTATTAGCCGGAGACGTTGATTTCGCCTATAATCTACCGGCAACAGATCTTGAGAGAGTAAAGAGTAATCCTAATCTAATTGCTCTAACACCTACTATGGATAGAATAATTTTTATAGTTCTCGTAATTAAGCCCAATAGCCCGCTGGCGGATCCGAGGGTGAGACAAGCACTTAATTATGCAATTGATAAAGAGGCGATAATAAATAGCATATTATTTGGTTTAGCGGTTCCAGCAAATGACTCATTTGTCCCACCACACTACCTAGGGTACTTCCCGATGCAACCATATAAATACGATCCTGAGAAAGCTAAGAAGCTACTAGCTGAGGCAGGATACCCCAATGGATTCAAAATGGTTCTACTCCATCCAACAGGTAGATATCTCCAAGATAAGCAGGTAGCCGAGGCAATACAAGCTTACTTAGCCAACATCGGTGTTCAAGTAGAGCTGAAGACAATGGATTGGCCAAGTTTCGTAGCAACAGTATTGAAACCATGTTCAGAGAAGGACTATGATGCTGTTCTTCTTGGATGGGGTACCGCTATACCTGATGCATACTTCATATTATTCGGTCAATTCCACTCGACTCAGGCAACTCCTAAGGGACTTGCTCCAGCATGCTACAATAATTCTGAGGTTGATAGATACATTGATTTAGCCTCTAAAGAACTTGATCCTGTTAAGAGAGCTCAGTACTACAAGCTTGCTGAAGAGATTATCTGGAGAGATGCTCCATGGATCTTTCTCTACACACAGAAGAATTTTGCTGGTAAAGTAGCGACATTAAAAGGAGAATTTGTGCTAAACGGTGAAAACTTCTACTTTATGAATGCGTACTTTATAAAATAATAATTTTTTCTTATCTCCACACTCTCTTAACTACTCTAAGAATATTTCCACCTATAACTTTAGCAATCTCTTGATCCGAGTATCCATGCTTCACAAGCCATCTAATAATATTCTTGAATTCCGAGGGATTCTCTAACCCATCTACATATTCAACTCTTGGGAATGGGGGAAGATTCTCCTCTGTTGCGGTAATAGCTAGATACTCTCTGAAGACCTTGTGTAGAGCTACGTGATCCCCGAATAATGTGTCCGGGCCAAAAGCCACGTAGTCAATTCCTACGAGTTTCTCTATGTATTGGAAGTGCTCCATAACACTCTCAATACTGTGCCTAGGATTATTCCTTGTTATTGTTGTGTGTGGTGCTGCCTCTATACCAAATACTCCTCCTCTCTCTGCTAGTGCCTGGATCACTTCATCAGGTTTCATTCTTCTCGAGGGCCACAGTGCTCTGGCTCCTGCATGTGTTATAACCACCGGGTCTTTGGAGGCTTCTATTACATCGAGACTTGTTTTATCGCCTGCGTGAGCAAGATCGGTTAACATGCCTAATTTATTCATTCTTCTAACTAATTCATAACCCAGATCTGTTAATCCTCTATCGATCTTGTCAGCTAATCCAGAACCAAATTCATTACCTCTACTATACGCAATACCCATGCATCTGACGCCTAGCCCATATAGAATATCTATTCTAGATAGATCCTCTCTAATATTTGGTGGCCCCTCTAAATGAATAACCATAGCGATTCTACCTTCTCTGAAGGCTTTCTCGAAATCCTCTGCTTTTCTCGCAACAAAAACTAGGTCTTGATGATCTATGTCAGCTTGAATCATGCCTATCTGATGAATCACATTATCCCAATCCCAAGGATCCGGAGATCTCATTAAGGCAGTACCGTCCTGAAGCCCCTCAAACCAACCATCCAAACCAGAGATCGCTAGACCCTCGTAACCGATCCATAATCTCCCAAC
>JBMFIR010000032.1:0-17191 GCA_049976205.1 Sulfolobales archaeon
GTACTACAAGATTCAGGGGACACCAATCCTGGTTCTCATATACAGAGGAGAGGTGTACGGGTACCACGAGGGTATATGGGGTGGTTTTGGAGTGGATCAGCTCCCGTATATAGAGAGTTTCGTCGAGACATCCCTAGGAAATAAGCCCCTATTCAAAGCACTAGAGCTCAGAGGATCCTTAGGGGAAAACAATAATCAAGTGAAGAGTATCTTAGCGGCTTCTGGGGATATATTAAGCACATTATTTGCTTTAGGGATGGGTGTCTTGGCAGCTGTTAGTCCCTGTAGTCTTCCTATGCTGACGCTATACGCTGTGTCATCTGGAAAAAGAGTTTTGAGTAAGACACTATATGATCTCGCGATACTAACACTAGTGGTAGCAGGCTTCGGAGTATTATTAGCAAAGATCTATTCATTGTCATCATTTATAGAGAGATTTGTTATGGGGTTCGCCGCAGGCTTCTCACTATTCCTAGGCTACGAGCTTCTCAGCGGAAGAATAGTGATCCTTAGCCGAGCAGCTACGATATTCGCGCCGCTGGCGGGTCTCGAATGCTCATTACCATTCTTTGTAGGGGTGTTATCAATAGTTTCACTAGGAAGCATGATCTTAGCAGTACTGGGATCAGTGGCCTTCGGCATAGGATACTCAGTAGTATACATAGTCGCCTCAGAAACTGTTTCTAGAATCCTCTCATTCTCAGGAGACAAATATAATAAATTAAGTGGATCCATACTTATAGTGCTTGGAATAGGGATAGTAGTGTATTCACTAACTATTTAGTAGGATCATTATAGCTGTAGAGAGTTCCTAGGCACACTATATATGATACCGCGGTTATTACTTCTCTACAATATCCTCGTAGTCATAGATCTCTAAACCATATATTTTCTTTAAATAATCTCTTTGACTTAATATCATACTATCCTCACTAACAAGCTCTTCTCTAAGCACTATAGCAGTTGCTACTATTACACAATCTATATAGTCTGAGATGATTTTACGTATCTCGAATGAGTATCTTATTATTTCTCTATCGTGGAAAGAGATTAGCTTTAGGCTAGAGTGTATAACACTAATTGCTTTAATAACTCTCTCCACCGGAACATCTACTTTGAATGCCTTCGCCTAAAACTCAAATAGGGATATTATATTGATTTTTATATCCCTCAGATCTATATTTCTCTTTATCTCTCTCAACAATGGCTCTAAGCAGATCTGTTTTAATGCTGATTCCTACTAGTGGAAGAAGATACATGGTATCAATGATCAACGATCTTCGAACCTCTTACTTAATTCTCTGCGAAATTCCTCGAACTCCCCTAGATCAATCTCAACTAATTTCTCAGAATAAATCAATTTTATTAATTCATCTTCTGAACTAAGACTTTTTCTCAAAAGATCGTTAATAACCTTTGATAAAGATCTTACATTACCATATCTCTTAACACTCTCTTGAACGAGTCTCTCGTAAATGTCATCGTCTAATATTACTGTTGTACGCTTAGGCATATAAGCACCATAATATCTATATGTTTAGAGACTAATATTTCAAGAAGTATGTTCTTCAGCTATAGAGAGATCAGATCCATAGTAAAAATTATGGGGTCCCAACGTAAGAATTTAGCCCATGTTCGTATTTGGAGATCTGCCCCTAACAAAAAGTGTGGTAATATAGTCATGGCGCGAGATCAGATCTGCTATAGACGTATATCAACACATAATTTTTCGATATAATATCTAACATATGTGAGATATGTGGAGTCTTCCAAGATCGATAAGCAAGGAAGAGTTGTTATTCCCTCGAATATTAGGAAAGCTCTCGGTATTGTCGGAGAGACTGATGTTATCATAAGTATTGATGGGAGAAGAATTATTATTGAGCCAGTGCCCAGAGACTTAGAAAAAATCGTGGATGAATAGATTAAGATGGTTCTTTCTTCTAGGCTCGAGATATTCTCTGAAGAAACCGAGGAGGAATGGAAGTGGTTAGATGATGAGTATGCAAGAAAAAAACTTGGTTTATTACCACGACGGAGTAGTTGATGTCGGCATTATTGTAGTATCATTATTTAATAATCCTCTGCAAGAAGAAGCAGCAAGATTCATAGCTGATGTAATGCTTCAGAAAAAAAAGAGCAGCTATACCTCTCACAACTATTATAGAGGCGTATCACATAGCCACTAAATATCTCAAGCTACCAAGAATCGAGATTAAGAAAATCCTTGTAAAAATGCTTGAGACAAGATCAAGAGCTTTCTATCCTTATCTATACATAGAACAAGTAATAGACACTCTTGAATACGCCACGTACTACCGTGTGGAGTCATGGGATGGCTACCTAATTAAATTAGCGAAGAACATAGGCAACAACATTATTTACAACCGAAAGCCTCGCCCTTTAGGGCGGGGAGGAGGTCAGTTCTTCAATTGGCTTATACTCAATATCAAATCCAAAGTGTTTTGGTCCTAGTATCTTTATACCTTCTTCTGTTCTGAATATTTTATGTGCCTTGAATCCTATTACATATACGTTTATTCCTATCGATAAAGTATCGTTAGTCACAGGATTTCCTCTCAGATCTATTAATGATATGAGATCTGGGCTGGTTACATATGGTTTATCATTTAACCAAGAAATATGGTTCTCATTTTTAAACCAGATCTTCATTTGATCGTCTTTAAACTCCTCCGATCCTTTTATGTACACCATGCCTATCATGTATCCCTCGGGATCATCTCGCCAATTCACATCAATTATTTTTCCCTTGAAGAGTATATAGGATCCCTCTACTTTTTCAATAAGTCTCTTCGCAGGATCATCTCCACTCGATACAGCTTCTCTAACTACTTTACCGACCTCATATGCTTTTGAAACAGTTCCTGGAATTATTGTTTCCTTTAGTTGTTTTCCATTCATTAGGAAACCTGCAATAGCTACTGTTCCTAGAGATGCTACACTAAGCATTTTACCTATTCTCTCAGCCATTTCACACGAGATAGCTTTAGTGATTATAGTAGTGTTCCCGTATCTATCCGCAACGCCTGCTGGCGTAGGTGATATTTTCCTCATACATAAAGTAGTTTGAGTTATTTCTGGTATTGCTCTCTGAGCAAAATCTCCATCCACGAATATCTTCCCCGTACTATGAGCAATAGATAGAGGTGTTGGAGTATTTGAGCCCCCTAGTTCTAGAGGAGCTAATACATCAACATCTATATTCAGAAATCTTTCCAATAAAAATAGTGCTAGCATAGAGAATTTCTCTCCTAGATAAACTCTGCGAAGACCTAACTTATCCTCTAATAATCTCTTCTCAGTAGTCATAGGCGCCATAGAACCCATTCTATAAAGCACCGCAATAATTTGATTATCCGATATAGTTTCGATATCTTTGATCTCTAAGGGCCCTATCTCAATATCTTTAATTAAAAGTCTCTTACCAACTTCGATAGATCCTCCTCCACCAGTGCCCATAATACCCAGTCCTGTTAATAGACGCAAAACATCCTCTTCATTTCTCAGAACAATACTTCCCATAAATACTCACCAACATATTCTCTAAAACAGGCTCTATATAGTTATACATGGTGAGTCTTCTACCATAAATAAGAATATACGGGTAGATTGGGATTAAGATTAGCACCACATGACTCAACCTCAATACCATTATTTATGACCTTAAATGATTAATTATTTGGTGTAAAACTTTGGTAAGAAGAAACAATTTATGCATTAATCCTCGATTCTTTGATCTTGAGTTGTACGCGATTTATCATGTAATATATGATTATCTTAAAGAAAGTACATGGGATATTGTCTGGAGGGTTGGTGAGGTGATTATTAATGAGATAAAGGATTTGATCGATCTTGATAAGACAATGGATCCTTTTGAGGCTCTGAAGAAACTCGGTGAGTGGCTTAAAGAGATGGGTTATTTCGAGGATCTTGAGGTGAGGAGAGTTTCAGAGAATGAGATTGAGTATGTAATGCTTAATCCTGTGATATCTTCAGGTGCTAAAAAGCTGATTGATGAGGGTAGGGTTCCTCCTCATATATCTACTGCACTAATGTTTGCTGTTTTGAAGAGATTTAATATGACCGCAGAGATGATTGGTGAACCAATTTTCTTGCCTGATGGTAGAGTTGTTGAGAGATGGAGACTTACCAGATTGTCTTGATATTATTTTGTTGTGTGTATCGTAGTTTTGGATTGAATCTTGGTTCAAGAGATCTTATTATCATATATATTGACCATACAATTAATCCTATGAAGATCCCTGATGTAATTGTCCACCAAGCAATTCTCCACGAACCTGTCACATAAGCTGTATTTAATATTGATCCTAGCGTGAATATGTTTTGGGGACCGACACCAATGAAGCTTAGTGTTGACTCAGCTAATATAGCGTAGATCAAGGTATTCGCGAAATCAATTAGTATAATAGGCATAACCATTGGGAGTACGTGTCTGAATATTATTCTACTACTCGACGCACCTAAAGCTCTGGCAGCTTCTATCATCGGTAGTGAAGACACAACAATGGTCTGGGACCTGACTATTCTCGCAGTAGTTCTCCATATAAGCAGCGATATAGCTAGAACCACAGTGTGTAGACCTGGTCTAATAGTCATTGCCAAGATAATTGCGAAGGGTTCCAGAGGTATCGAGTACGTGAAGTTTATAAGAGAGGATATGAGCAGATCTATTTTTCCTCTAAAGTACCCAGCTAATAGACCTAGTGTAGATCCTATTAACAAAACAATTAATGAGACTAAGGCACCTATTAACAGAGAAATTTTTACCCCTACTAATATCTGCGCGAAAAGATCCCTGCCTAAATAATCAGTTCCTAAGAAATGTTTTATTGATGGCGGAGATAGCGTGTCTGCGTAAAGACCATAGCCAATTAAATAGATCTTTCCATTCTCATCCAGATATATCTTTCTCGTATTCTCGAGAGATACATAATCTATCTTCTTCACTTGATCAGAACTTGAGAAAATAAATATAGTTCCTAAGTCATCAACTAAGTAGACCTGATGCTTGAATAAGCATCCATCAACAATACTTCTCGTGGTATCTAAATATAGAGAGTCAAAACTACCTGAGGAGATATTATAAATAGCCACAAATCCTTTCTCCCCAAGTATATATGCTACGTGATTTGAGGCACATAATATATAATTTATAGATCCTCTATAGATCCTTTGGTGAAAAATACTTAAATTACTAAGATCTACCTCATATATGTCTCCCGATGAAGAACCTAAGAGAAGATAATAATTACATACACTTAACGAGACGAGATCCTGTGTATTTATTGAGATTTCTGAATATTTCTTAGAAGTAAAATTATACAAAGCAATATTCTTATTGCCTATAAGAATTAATAGATCTCCGTTAATTAAGATTCTATTGGTTTCTTTGGCTAATAAACAGTTCTGATTACTTAATGAAAAACCCTCGATATTCCCTAGATCTAGAGCACATACTTTGTTCTCATTAGTTAATAAATATGCTTTTTGCTTTATTGCGTCAATACTTAAATCTTTTATTCCATAAGCAATAACCTTTATATTGTTAAGATCTTTATCACTTACCATTAGATCACCGTCTGAGCTTAGTAAAAGTATTCTTTCTCCAAGAACCTCGATCTTTTTTACAGCAAGATCATTCATTGATTTCTTCAAAAGAACTTTTTGATTATTAATATCTAGTTTATATATAATGATTCTCTGAGAATAATTTGTTTGATAAGGATCCAGTCTATATACAAAAGGTCCGATGAGACTTATTGCCACTAAGATCGTTAGTATTGAGAAGCCTATTAAACCACTTCTATAGATCTCGCTGATTTCCTTAAGGATCGCGTATATTCCCCTTATCATTGAGATCTCCTCGTCCTAGGATCTAGATAAGCATATAGAATATCGACTATTGAATTAATAGTTATAATCGCAAGAGACATCACAGCGAATACTCCTTGAGCGAGTGGGTAGTCAAGATTATTTAGAGCAATGACTAATTCTCTCCCTATACCTGGCCAAGAGAACACTGTTTCGAAAGCCACTGATCCTGCGAAGGATAATCCTAGCGAAACTCCCATCTGCGTTATTAGCGGAATTATACTATATCTCGAAACCTCATTCATTATCTTCTTAGCTGGGTAGCCAATAGCGTTTAGTGCTGTGACAAAATCCTCCTCAAGTGCTGTGATCATTGATGATCTCATGAGAAAAGCTGGTGTAGCTAATGCGAATAATGTCATGTTTACATAGGGAAGTATCCAGTGATATAGAAAATCTATGCTGAAGATCTTTTCAAAGAAGTTCCTCGCTTCATACGGGGGTGTTCTCATTCCTCCAAGTGGTAGAATGCCTAGATAGATCGAGAATAGTAATATGCTTAGCATAGAGATCCAGAATAAGGGGAGCGAATTTATCACGCTCAAGATACTAACAAGGATCTTCTCTAAGATGCTTCCCCTGTGAAAAGCCATGTAGGAGCCAATGATCCTGCCTAAGATATATGCTGTAACAATAGCTGGGATAACCAAAACTAGTGTATTAGCTAATCTATCAATAATTATTTCCGAGACAGGTGTTTTGTATAGAAAAGATACTCCTATATCTCCTCCGAAGAAATTTGTTATATAGAGCAGATATTGAATATAGAGAGGTTTGTCTAGTCCAAAAGATCTCTTTATCTCCTCACGGATCTCTGGAGGAATACCTTCTCGCAAATAAATCACTGTGGGATCCGGTAGAGCGAGTCGGAATATAAAGAATTGAAATGTGAGTATAACTGTGTAGAGTAAAAAAATAAGAATCATGTTTCTAATGATTCTCGTGAGGATCATTTCTATTCACTAGGGATCTTCTTGTTTCTTAATTACATAATTAACTGGGTAGTATATCTTTCCATTCTGATCCCATATGAAACCAGCCTTAGCTAATAGTTCTCGGGCCTTGGTAAGATTGTACTCGTAATCTTTCACATTGGGATTATGCCAGAAGCTATTTACTGGAGCTATTATATATCCCTTCTCAGCATATCCTTTGTAAATTACATTAATTATGTAGTCGTAAGGTATTGCATAGAGTAGTGCTTGTCGAACTTCCTTCAAATCGAATGGTGATCTTCTTAAGTTAAACATTAAATCAGCTGATAAAGCGAAACTGCGAGCTTTAATAATTTTAATATAGCTATATTGTTGCAGAAGATCCACGTGAGCTGGTAAGAGGCCTGCGGATGTCATATCGATCTCTTTTCTAATTAATGCGTTAACTATACCGTCTATGTTTCCATAGTACTTTATCAAGATCTTAGATACTTTAATAGGTGGCACAATTAAATCACCTATTTTTATGCCATTATAAGCAAAATGCTTCGGGAAGACCTCGAGGGATATATACTCTTTCTTTACCCAAATAGGATTCATGAATTCTCCGGAGCCTACTTTAATGATCTTTTGTAGCTGATCCTCTGTAAGAGAAGATGGATCAGTAATATTTTCCCAAATATGTTTAGGTAGTATAGGTACCATATAGAGTGTTGTGGTTAGGAATGCTGCATCAGGATACTTTAGATAGAATACTACTGTATAATCATCTTTCTTCACAACATCTGATAGTGATATAAGATATTGAGAGAGTACTGGTTGCTTCTTCTCGAGGAAGTATTTAAAGGTGAATACAACATCATCAGCTGTTATAGGTTTCCCATCGTGAAACACCATACCCTGCCTAAGTTTAACCTCTATGGTTGTGTCATTAATTATATTAATTGACTCAGCCATCCAAGGAATAGGTTTCCCATCAGAACCCAATCTAACGAGTGAATCGTATATGAACTTAAGTATTTGCCATGAATAGAATATTGATGCTCTCAAGGGATTAAGACTGTCTGGCTCTGATACAGAGCCATATACGAGTGTCGTGTCATTGGTTAAGGGAGTTATGTAGTGTGGTTGCCATTCATTTAATAGTGGTTGGCCAGGCATTTGGTATGGGTTAGACCACTTCTCGGAGTTGTATGCTACAAGGATCATTGAGTGATAAATATTGTATCTAGGAACATCCTCGTGGAAAATCTCTTGTAGCTTAAAGGCTAATTCTCTTCTCTTCTGAATATCCATTGTAGATATAAATTGCTTATATAATTGATCGTACTCTGGATTAGAGTAGCCAGTAGGATTATTTCTACCCTCACCCTTCTTACCTATCTCATCAGTTATTATTAAACCGAGGAACAACTTAGGATCTAGTCTATCAACACGCGCACCCCAACCAAACACACAGACATCAAAGTTCCACTGATAGTAGCATGTCTTATCAACCTGGGAACCCTCTAAACCAATAACCTCAACATCAAATCCAAGCTTCCTCCACTCATTAGCAATCGCCTGAACAGCAGCCCACCTAAGAGGATCCTCAGCCTCAGTTGTGGTGATTATAGTTATCTTCTGAACAGGTACTCTTGTAACTGTCTGCGTAAGAGACTGTAGGACACTCGTAGTAGTGGCTAAAGGAGAAATCGTTGTCGCAGTAGGAGTTGGTATAAACGTAGTAGTTGGCTGAGGCGCCGAACTACTAAATTTATTATATGAGTAGATAGCTACTATTACCGCAACGACACCAACTATAACTATTGCTAAAAGAAGAGTTTTTGATATTGCTGCAAACAGATCTTTTCTTTTACCCATTTTATACACCGGAGGTAGAGAATATATTCCATTGCTTATAAGATTAACCATAAAAATTTTTTTGATCGAGAAATCTAGAGTCGAGTCTATGCCAAGAATCACTAAAGGATTTTTCGTCTCTTTTAATAAAAACTTTACAGAGATCTTAATATTATCACAGGAGTAATTTATTGATGGGATTATTATGGAGAGAGATGAGAAAAAGAAATACGGTTTATTGACAGAGAAGCAATACGAGGTTCTTAGACTGAGAGCTCTTGGATATAGGCAAAAAGAAATTGCTGAGATGATGAGCACTACTCGTGAAAATATTAGTGTTATTGAGAAGAGTGCTTTAAGAAAAATTAAATTGGCTGAGGAGACTATAAGACTATATAGAGAACTCTACTGTTTAGACAAGATCCGTGTAGAGCCTAATACATATACTCTAGATATACCGAAGATAATCTTTAGTAGAGCTGATGAACTAGGTATTAAATTAAAAGCTAATCTCTCATATCTCTTAGGAGCAATTCATTACAGAGCTGGGGGATGTATTAAGCGTAGACACTTAATTAAGCCCTTGAATATATTGATTTTTAAAGACGGTGATATAGAGATCTACTGTGATAATTAATTAGAGAAACAATTTCTTCGGACTTAAAACTTTCACGCCTTCAATATCTTCTTCTCTATCTCTAAATACTCTCTCTATATTCAATAGATCTAAAATAATCTTAATTACTTCTCTACCAGAAATTGTTGAGATACTCATCTTGTGTTTAGATATGAAGTGTTTATATAATCTATTAAATTCTCTATAAGTTGCTCCACATCTACTGCATATATAAATCTCTTCATTATTATTTTTTGAATATTCTATCAATGAATCATATACTGGGCTCCACGTGTATATCTCCCAGAATCCTCTTCTTGGAACAGAAATTATTTCGTAAATAACTTGTTTATCTCGGTCTACCGCTACACCTCTTTCAATAGTGAATAGATCTGATATAAATTTGAGTTCATCTCTTTCCTCGATAACATTAATACTAATTAAAAAAGGATCTTTTCTTACATAAATATATTTCCTAGGATCTTCTCTAGTCACTATGATAGGCTCTGTGAATAATATTCTTAACAGCTTCTCTATTAATTCTCTCTTGCTCAGATATAGTATCTTTGGTTGAGGAGATATATTAATTGATTTATTCGATTCATTACTCATAAAGATCTACTCTGGGGATGTGATATATAGTATACTATCAAGCTCTCCACTACTATTCTCTCTATACATATACTTAATTGGGTCCCAAACAAGATCTATTGTCTCTAGAATTCTATGCCCAGCTTTCTCAATAGATCTCTCTATATCTTCTCTACTATATATGGGGTAAGACGCTTCCTCGAAACCAATCAATCTACTATCTCCATCAAAGATCTCTGTTCTATAGCTGTAGACTACGTGATTATTCTTTTTTCATAGAGATTCTTTTTAAGAACTACTCTAAAGATCTTTTTTCTGTATTTTACTAAGAAATCAGATGGTTCCTCGTATAGTCTGTAATTGTAGTCAAACACGAATATTCCTCCTCTCCTAATATTAGCTTTGATGTTACTAAGCACTTTAATTATTTTCTCGGGCTCGAAGAGTATGATCATATTTATTGCAAAACCTGCATCAAATACTCCGACGAAACCACCTCTCAATACATCATACTCTTTAAAAGGTAGTTTCTTAGCGACACCATATCTCCAATCAACCACATCAGTTAGTAATACATCGAAACCTTTTTTCCAGAGAAGATATCCGTGTCTACCTACTCCACATCCAAACTCAATTACTTTCTTGGCTCCGTATCTATTAAAGATCTCTGTGAGGAGTTTTGCTTCAAAATTAACTCTTCTCCAGGGAGTATATAGCTTAGCATACATTCCTCTAGGGATATGTGTCTGCCAAACAATACGCAATTACTATTCTCCAGAAAAAAGTCTCTATATATCTAGAATTTAAATACTCTACGCCGAATCAATACTCGTATGCATAGTTATTTATTACGCTTCTGGTTTTCTCTTCTTAACAGCTTTGTCATAAATGATCCAGTTTCTGTACCACTCCTCATTCTCTTTCTTAAGTAGCTCTAGAACCTGCTTCATCAGATCCTTTGTTGAGATCTCAGTTAATCCCTGCTCAAGGATCTTAGCCTCAACAATCTTGGCGATTTTCCTAGCAACAGAAACAGGAGCACCCGTCTTAAGCACGCTCACAACAATTTTTTCGGGAATAAATTCTTCTTTCTCACCATTTCTCTTAATAACATATATTGAAGACATAATGTCACCAAATTTAATTACTTTTAATTTAAATATATATGTTGTATAATATCTTTTCACGAGAAAAAGTACTTCGGGATCTATGTAAAATTATTGATCGTGTAAATATAAACATTAAAGAATTTTTAATTAGTTACATAGATGGTGGTTTCTAGGAAATCACTTATGGTAGTTGCTTTAGGAGGAAATGCTATCCTTAGAAAAGGAGAGAGAGGTTATGTGGAGGAGCAGTGGAGAAATATTAAGAGAGCGGCCGAGGTTATTGTGGGTATATATGAGAGAGGGTATAGAGTTGTTGTGACCCATGGAAACGGTCCTCAGATAGGGGCTTTGATGGAGCTCTTCGAGATAGCTAAGGAGAAAATACCTCCATTAACAATGGATATTGCTTCTGCGATGACTCAAGCTTGGATTGGTTATATGCTTCAGCTGGAGATAGGTAATATTCTTGAGGAGAAAGGTTTCGAGAGAAAAGTTGTTGCTATCATAAATACTGTCTCTGTAGACCCTAGAGACAAGGCCTTTGAGGAACCAACTAAATTCATAGGCCCCTTCTACACTTTGGAAGAAGCTAAGAAGCTTTTTATCGAGAAGAAATGGGTTTTTAAAGAGGATCCGAGGGGTGGTTGGAGGAGAGTTGTTGCATCTCCGCAGCCACTAGTTAATAACGAGATTGAGGTGATCAAGGCTCTAGTGGAGAGAGATTTTATTGTTATAGCATCCGGTGGAGGCGGTGTTCCTGTGGTTAGAGGTGGTAAGAGACTATATGGTATAGAGGCTGTCATAGACAAAGATCTTGCATCAGCTATATTAGCGATTGGCTTAGGTGCAGATAAATTAGTTATTTTAACTGATGTAGATGGTGCGTACCTAAATTATGGTAGACCCAACGCGATCTTGCTACAAAAAATAAGTGTAGAAGAGGCCAAGAGGTTATTGAAGGAAGGAGTTTTCGGTGAAGGGTCTATGAAACCGAAGATCGAGGCTGCAATAAGATTCACTGAGGCAACAGGTCGGGAAAGCATTATTGGGAATTTGGATAAGGCTCTTGAAGTAATTGATGGGAAGGGGACAGTAATTGTTCCGTAGAGACCCGGCTAGTTTTTAGGAGTATTTAGCCTAAGACTACATGGTGACTATATATGTGTAGAATACTTGCCGGAGTAGGAAGATATAATATATTAAGCAATTACTATGATGAAGTAATCAAAGGATTAATAGGCTCTGCGGAACATGACCCTTATCTAGCAAAGATCACTAATGGATCAGATACATCACATCGAGATGGGTGGGGTAGAGCTACTTTATTTATTGGTTTAGGAAAAAGATCTTTCTATATATATAAGAGTATTAAGCCGATCTATATCGATAAGCCTAGTCAAAGTCTCCCTAAAACAGAATTGATAGAATTCTCGGATCCGTATGTAATCGATCTTATACATGTTAGATTAGCGGCGAGAGGAATGCCAATAAACTTCTTATCTGTGCACCCATTCGAGACATTTACTAGAGGAGGCTCTAGAATATTGATTATGCATAATGGTACAGTAGATAAATACGAGATTGCTAAAGAAATGAAGCTTCCAGAAAAAATTGTTGAGAGATACAGCGATACATTTATTTTGCTACTAAAGATCTCTGATATGATTGAAGACGATATAGATATATCATTACTGCGAGAAATTAAGAGATATGTTAGATCCGCGTTAAACATCGGATTATTACTCTACGGTGAGGAGAAGGCTACGTTGGTGGTTGGTAGCTATTATCTTGATACAAGTAAGAGAGATTATTACAAGATCTATGTAGCGGAGCTAGGGGAGGGAGCCTATGTATTCTCCTCATCGACACTAGTAGACTTTAATGACTACAGACCACAGAAAATTAAGAACTGGAGAGAGATTCCGAATGGGACATATTACTTCATAAATATCCCCTACAACACGCTGTACCCAGAGGTAAGGATCGAGAATATATAAACTGTTTTAATCGGGTGATAAAACCCGATTAGGATTTAAAATATTTTCTATGGGTCAAATAAAGAGCTATTAACCAAATGAAGTTATTAAGTATATAGAAATAGCATAAATGGTGAGGAAGGAATGATCTCTATTTATCAACTAATTCTCTCACTCATATCAGGTGTCTTAGTAGGTTTCTCACTTGGTTTAATTGGTGGTGGAGGATCTATTTTAGCAGTCCCCTTACTACTATACTTCGTTGGTTTAGAGAATATCCCTAACTCAGCTCATTTAGCTATTGGAACAACAGCACTGGCTGTTGGAGTTAATGCATATATTAACTCTTATATTCATTTAAAGAAGAAAAATGTTGCTCCTTGTATAGGTATTATATTCGCTGGTGTAGGGTTAGTGGCTTCTTTGATAGGAGCTTATCTCGGTAGATTAACACCTGGTAAGAATCTATTGATGTATTTCGCTATAGCAATGATTGCACTAGGTATATACATGATGCTTAGAAAAGAGTCTGCTCGAGCCGGGAGTATCCATGAGGTTGATAGAGTATCTAAAGCAGTAATCGAGTGTAGAAACATAAGTAGATCTACTGCTACCAAAGTTGCTGGTCTAGGATTCATTGTTGGTTTATTGAGCGGCTACTTCGGGATCGGAGGCGGCTTCTTAATAGTCCCGAGCCTAATGTTCTCAGCGAGGCTATGCATAACTAGAGCAGTTGGAACAAGCTTGATTAGTGTTGGAACATTCGGTGTAGCGGCTGGGCTGGAGTATGCTTTTGCGGGGTATCTGATACCTAGTATAGCTCTGATGTATATACTAGGTGGTGTCGTCGGCGGCTACTTCGGAACAAATCTCGCTATTAGAACCCCGAGAGAGAAACTCAGGGTAGCTTATGGTTTAATAATTGTTTTAGTAGGAGTATATATGCTATATAGAGTCCACGGATCCTAGATCTATTTTAGTAGCACGTATCCCTTCTTCACAAAGATCTTTGTCTCTGGCTCAATCAATAGCCTATGCAGTATCCCTGGCTCACTAATTGAGATCCTAAGGATCTTATCACCGCTGAAAGATATTGAGTCATAATCGCTCCAGTCTCCATCAATATATTCTTGAACTACTACTCTCCCGCTCCCTGTAGCGACTAAATAGATCCTTGCTTTATTAACGAGACCTGGGAATGGTGCAGTCAAGATACTGCTCTCCACCTCAGTGTTTCTCAGAGGATCTTTCACACCTTCTCTATAGAGATCTAATGTGATAAGTGTATCAGGATCTGTCTCAGAAACTCTCAGCCCCCATGGATGAAGATCTCTCCACTCATAACTTCTCTCAATATCTCCTGCATCAATATCGATTAAGACACCTAGTCTCGCGGAGGGCCTGTCTCTGGTTAAACCGATTATGTAGGGGTCTTTGTCATATATTATCTTAGAGTCTCTCGTGTCTCCCTCCGCTAGTAGAGCCACCGCTCTCAATTTATCATTTATGTAGTAAAGAGCCATATTTCTTCTATGAATAATTCTGAAGATATTATAATTCTCAGAAGGGTTGTTAGGTATATATCTCGTGACATCTATCTCAACTCTGGACACGAAGCCTCCTGCATTAGCTTTTAAGACCCCTGATCCACTGAACCAGCTGAAATGAATACATCCTCCACCAAATAAATCATCACTCTCGAAACCGAACCACAGTATTGGTCCATTATCCCATTTAGGAAGTTTTGTTCTTAACTCGAAGACACCATACCTATATAGTCTCTGGGATCTTAGTGAAACAGTTATGTATCCCCTGGGCTTGTAGTATTTTGATACGAAGTCTGTGTAGCTTCTCTCCTCACCAGTGATCTGCCAGAAATCACTTGCTTTACAACTAATAAACTCCTCAGCTACACCAGGTCTACCACTTGATACTCTCGCCCAGCAGTAGAATAATTTATCAACTCCCTCATTGAGTACCGCAGAGTATCTTAGTTCGGTGAAATTATTTCACCTATGAAAATTTTTTATGAAGGAATTAAAGGATTGTTCAATAAGCACATAGATCCTTTATAAAATTATTATAATAATATTTTTCTGGCGAGGAATCATATGATTTTTAAATTCATAAACCTTTAATTAGTATAAAATTTATATTCTAATCAATAAATATATTACGAGTAATAGTGATTTATATGGTCTCAGGCGTTAAAAAAGTGGTTTTACTTGACTTCGGTGTGTTATCAGGTGAAATGGGTTGGTTTATCCCAGATCCAGCAATTATAAGTGAGAGAGGAGTTGCTAAACCCGCTACATGGGTTGATATACCTGTTACTGGCGCGATTATTGAGCATAAAGATGGTGTAATTCTCATGGACACAGGTAGTCATCCCGAGGCTGAGAAGATCTGGCCTAGAGCCTCGTGGAATGTTTTTCCAATGACTAAATTTAGTGATGAGAATAGGCTAGAGAATCAGCTTAAATTAGCTGGGTACAAACCTGAGGATATTCACTTTGTGGTGTTCACTCATTTGCATCTTGATCACGCTGGTCAAGCATATGTTGTCAAGGATCACAAGCCACTCTTCGTTATGCACGAGAAAGAGATTAAACATGCTCTCTACATGATGTGGCTAGGTAAGACAGGTGCTTACGTGCCAAGTGATATTGAGACCTTGAGAGGAGCCAATATATTTGCTTTCCCAGATGAGTATCTGGAGCTTCTGCCGGGTGTTGAGCTCTATAGATTCGGTGGACACACGCCTGGGAGCATTGTGATTAGGGTCACGACTGTTAATGGAAACACCTATGTGTTCACAGGAGACTTTCTGCATCTACCCAGAGAACTTGAGGTTGAGTCAAAAGGTTGGTTGTTAGGGAACTACGAGGAGTTCCTGAGAGGCGTGAAGCTTCTTAAGCTCTGGAGTATGAGACCAAATGTTAAGTTAGTGATAAGCCACGATCCAGACCTGTGGAATAAGTATCCGAAGGCACCTAAGCACCTCGAGTAGATTTGGGGTGATAATATGGTCTTCTACACCTACGTCAACGAAGGAGTCTTCATCATATCATCAGTCACTATGAAGTTCGGTATAGGAGCCTCGGAGGAGGTAGGCTTCGACGCCACGAGACTAGGTCTAAAGAGAGTTCTGGTCGTTACTGACAAGAATATTAATTCACTAGGTGTTGTCTCTAGAGTAATTGATAGCCTAGAGAAATACGGTGTAGCGACTATACTCTATGACGATGTTGAGATTGAGCCAACGGATGAGTCCATGGTAAGAGCCGCTCAATGGGCTAAGGAGAGAGAATTTGATGGTATCGTAGCAGTTGGTGGCGGTAGTGTCATTGATCATGCTAAAGTAATTAATCTCTTAACCAAGTACCCAGCTGATATAATGGAGTATATCAATAAACCAATTGGACTTGGAAAACCTGTTCCAGGTCCTCTGAGACCACTAATTGCTGTACCCACAACGGCTGGGAGCGGTGCTGAGAATACTGCTGTGGCGGTTCTCGATGTTAAGAAGGAGCATGTGAAGACAGGCATCTCGCACCCCTATCTCAGACCAACGCTCGCTGTCGTGGATCCTCTGTTAACCGTAACTATGCCACCTACAGTCACTGCTTCAACCGGGCTCGATGTATTGACGCATGCCGCAGAGGCTTATACCGCGAAGCCCTACTACGCCAAACCAAAGTATCCTTCTCCAGCTGATAGACCAGTTTATCAAGGTGCTAATCCAATAAGTGATATGTTTAGTGAACTCGCTATTCAGTACGTAGCTAAGTACCTTAGGAGAGCATATTACAATGGTCATGATCTAGAGGCTAGATACTATATGCTTCTAGCATGTGAGTTAGCTAGCACAAGCTTTGGACACGCAGGAGTTCATATACCGCACGCGAATGCTTACCCAATAGCTGGTATGGTCAGAGACTATATACCACCGGATTACAAAGTTAATTACCCATTAGTTCCACACGGAATCTCAGTGGTCCTAACAGCACCTGCAACATTTAGACTACTAGCTCACGTGGTCCCAGAGAGAGTCGCTAAAATAGCTGAGTTAATGGGTTATGAACCAGAATCAGATAAACCAAAGAAAATCGGGGAAGCAGTATATGAAGCCTTCGTGTCACTAATCGAGGATCTCAAGACAGTGCCCAGAGGACTAAAAGAGGTAGGCTATAAGGAAAGCGATATACC
>JBMFIR010000033.1:0-16601 GCA_049976205.1 Sulfolobales archaeon
GTAAACCCATCAACGCGTATCTAAACTCTGCATCCTCCTCAAGTGTTCTAAGGATCTTTAGTTTCTCTTCTTTGCTGAGTGTCTGTATTATCTATTCCCCAAATATATTTGGATTCTTAAAAAAGAATATACGTCTTATCTCTCGAAGTAACTAATTATCTCAAGAATCTTTCTTACTCCTTCATTAATTATTTTCTCAAGCCACAATCTTCCTTTCTCAGGATCTCCACTGGTTGCGTCTCCGAGAAATGCTTCTGGATATAGTTTCTTGTCATAATCTCTTGAGAAAACAGTTATCTCGAATACTCTCTCAACATGTTTTCTAGCTCTACTCATATCAACCATTTGAGGAGCTATGTAGAGCATAACACTTGTCTCATCTTCACCTGCGTGCCCCGGATACTTAAATATTCTGTATCTATCTTCCTGCGCAAGATCCCTCCACCAATCAATTACAATAATCACGCTACTGGTTTCGTAAGCCACTTCTCGAGATGCTGATCTAATTAGATAAGAGTTTCCACCATGCCCATTTATAACCACTATATACTTGTATCCGTTTCTAGAGATCTCCTTCAACACACTCTTAGTGTAGAAATAAAAAGCGTCAGGATCCACATCAATTGATCCTAGAAAACCTCGCATGGATCTGGTACTACCATACCATATAGGTGGAAACAAATGAGCATTTAATTTCTCAGAGATTTTCTCAGCAATATATTGCGCCTCAATAGTATCAGTCCCAAGAGGAAGATGATCACCATGTCTCTCTAAAGATCCTATTGGTAAAATAGCAATATGTTTCTCTAATGAATCATATTTAGATCCAGAGATCTCCCATATTCTCACGAAAAGCACCATTATTTAATGTTTTGTTTAAAAGTAAATATTATGGTTTAGCTATTTGATCTAGATCTGCACTCCAATCATAAGCCGAGATATGCTTTCCTGATCTCTTCGTCTCCAGCTAATTCTCTTGGCTCACCCGATCTGATAATCCTACCAATCTCTAAAACATAGATATAATCAGCTATCTCAAAAGCCTTAAAAACATTTTGTTCTGCTAATAGAATAGTCATTTTCTCTTCGTCTCTAAGTTTTTTGATATGATTAAATACAAGATCTATCACTTTTGGAGCTAGTCCTAGACTAGGTTCATCAATTAATAATATTTCAGGCTCTCCCATTAGAGCTCTTGCTATTGCTAACATCTGTTGTTCTCCACCACTTAAAGTACCAGCTTTCTGACTTAGTCTCTCTTTAAGCACAGGGAATAATGTTAGTACTCTCTCAAGATTATCATGAAATCTTTTGCGGGCTCGCTTGGTATAGGCTCCTAACATAAGATTCTCGTAAACAGTTAAGTAAGGAAAGATCCTTCTCCCCTCTGGAACATGGATAATTCCTCTCTCAACAATTTCGTGAGGTTCTAAACGAAGTAAATCTATGTCTCCGTAAATTATTGATCCCTTGACAGGTTTAATAAGACCTGAAATTGTTTTTAGCAAAGTTGTTTTTCCAGATCCATTAGGACCTATAAGAGCTGTTATAGTATTCTTGCTCACCGCGATATTTATGTCTCTAAGAATTGGAACGATCCTATATGATACGTAAAGAGATTTTACTATAAGATCCATTTACTACACCTAATGTTTCTACAGAATCGTTGATTTTCCTAAATAAATCTCTATAACCCTTGGATCTTTTGAGACCTCCTCCGGAGAACCCTCAGCAATTATATTTCCAAAATTTAAAACTATAATCCTCTGCGAAACTCTCATAATAGCTCTCATAACATGCTCAATCATTACTATCGTGACACCTCTTTCATGAATTTTTTTGAGAAGCTTAAGTGTCTCATCTATCTCTGAGGGATTATGACCAGCTAGCACTTCATCTAATAATAAGACTTTAGGTTCTATCAAGAGTGCTCTAGCAAGTTCTAATCTTCTTTTCTCAACGGCATTTAGATTTTTGGCTAGTATATCTCTCCTCTCTGATAATCCTACAATCTCCATTACACTCTCAGCTCTTTCTTTTGCTTCATTCATGTTTTTACTAATAGGAAGTGCGTAAATAAGCAAATTATTATAGACACTAAGATTTTCTAAAGGCTTCATTATCTGAAATGTGCGAGCTATCCCTAATCTAGCTATTTCATACGGTCTCATTCTCGTTATATCTTTACCTCTATAGATGATTCTACCTTTATCAGGTTTTATGAAACCAGTTATAACGTTGAAGAGTGTTGTTTTACCAGAGCCGTTAGGACCAATGATACCTAAAAATTCTCCTTCATATATATTAAAACTTACATTATTTAGAGCAATTACACCTCCGAATCTCTTTGATACATTTCTAATCTCTAGTATAATCTGTCTCATGAGGACATGCCTCTGAATCTCTTCTTGATCAGATCCATTAATCCTCCAGGTGCATACATAGAGAGAATAAGCAAGATAATCCCATACACCAAGAAATGTATTCCAAAGAATCTCGCACCATACATACCCCCTATTAAAGCCCTCACATATTCAGCGATGGGAATAATTACTAAGGATCCAATGATTGGACCAGAGAAACTATATACCCCGCCTACTATAGCTATTAAAGCTATCTGAACTGATATAAATAAATCCATTACACTAAAAGGATCAATATATCTGTATCTCACAGTATATAGTGCTCCAGCAATACCTGTGAAAAACGCGCTTATAATCATAGCTAGATACTTATATTTAAAAGGATTTACACCAATACTCATAGTCGTCTCTTCACTTTCCCTTATACTCTGTAGGTAGTAACCAATTCTACTTCTCATAATTAAATACATCAAAATTACACTCGTAGCAACAAATATGATAGCTACATAATTATAAGTGATGGATTCTGAGAAGTATATCCAGAAGAACGAGTATTCTTTTCGCATTAACTCAATACCTCTAGCGCCACCAACAAATTCCCAGTTATTAAAAAATAATTTCAGAGCTTCACCAACTGGTATTGAGGCCAATGCAAACCAGTGTCCTCTAAGTCTTAGTAATGGAAACGCTACTAAAGACGCGAATATCATAGAGACAAGACCTGCTAGAGGTATGCCTAACCAAGGATTCAGACCACTATTATAAGTAATAGCTAGAGTATAAGCTCCCAAGCCAAAAAATGTTGCATGTCCAAAACTTATTAATCCCGTGTAACCCCCCATTATGTTCCATGCGACTGAAGAAATCATGTAGAGAGAGGCTAGATATAAAGCGTTTACAAAAAAGAGATTTGGATAAAGAATTGGTAGAGTTAATAAAATAATTGTTGATATATATATTTATTTATATATTTATTAAAGAAATAATTAAAATCTTTAATTAATTCATTGATTACGGGTTCCTAAAATGTATGGATGGAGAGCGAGAATAGGTCTCATAGTGCCCTCATCAAACACGACAATGGAGCCTGAATTGTATCAAATGATTCCTCAGGGAGTATCGATACATACTGCTAGAATCCCTCTCAGAGAAGTCACAAGGGAATCTCTACTTGAGATGGAGAAACACTCTATAAGAGCCGCTAAGGAACTTCTAGATGCTGATGTAGATATAATTCTCTATGGGTGCACTAGTGGTAGTCTTATTGGGGGACCTGGTTTTGACATAGCTATATCTAAAAAGATATATGAGGCTACAAATAAACCTGTTGTAACAACTGCTACGGCTGTTGTTGAGGCGCTTAAGAAAATGAATGCTAATAAAATCATAGTCGCGACACCATACATAGACGAAATAAATGAGGAAGAAAGGAGATTTTTAGAATATCACGGCTTTAAAGTTTTAACGATAAAGGGAATGGGTATAAGATCTAATTTAGAGATCGGTAAAATCACTCCGTGGGAAGTGTATAGATTCGCGAAGAACGTATCTATAGGAGAAGCCGATGCTTTGTTTATCAGTTGCACAAATCTTAGAACAATCGAGATCATAGAGATCCTAGAGAAGGATCTTGGCATACCAGTAGTGACAAGTAATCAAGCTTCTCTCTGGTTCACACTGAGAAAAATTGGTATTATGGATGTTATTAGAGGCTACGGGAAACTTCTGACCTTATAGAATGCTTATAGATCTTATGTGGATTAAGTCTTTCTTCATATTCTTTTAATTCATCATTCAATGAGACAATATAGTCTTTCAAAGATCTTTCTCCAAATACTACTTTTCTCGCCTCAGGATCTCCTGTTAAGAGATCTAATCTAATCTTGTCTCCTGATCTAAGTAGCTCAAAATTTTTCTCATATAGTCTGTAAATAACTGATAAGATCTTGAGACCTGTCTCGAATATTCTCAAACTTTTTCTATTTATTAGATGCACATAGGCTCCTCCGCAGATCTCTCCACTATATTTCGAGAATAATGGTCTAAATCTCGTGGGTCTGAATCTTAGTTCGCTTATCTCCTTGTTTAACTCCTCTGATAATTTGAAGGGATCTATGAAGGGTGCGCCGAACACTCTGAAGGGTGTGTATGTTCCTCTGCCCTCACTGATATTCGTTGCCTCTAGATAAACCGTGGATCCATATATGAAAGCTGTTTCAGGCGTGGGTATAGCTGGTGATGGAGGGATCCATTGAAGATTTGTGTCGAGAAAATCCATTGATCTAATCCAGTTCCTCACGGGGTAAACATCTATTTCTAATCCAAGACCTCTCTCATAGTTATATAACTTAGCTAACTCAGCCAGTGTTGCACCGTATCTAACAGGTATCTCATAGTAGCCTACATAGGATCTTGTCTCAGGTCTAATTAATGGGCCCTCAACAACCTCTGCCCCTAAGGGATTGGGTCTGTCGAGCACAATTAATTTATTTACACCGGTTTTACTCATAAGATCCATTAGATCCATTAGAGCAGAAACATATGTATAGTGTCTTAACCCAAGATCCTGTATATCCACTACGACAACATCACTTTCTCTCAAGATCCCTAAAACAGGTTCTCTAGATCTGGTGTAGAGACTATACACATTTAAATTCAACAGAAGATCATATTCATGAGAGATCTCTTCACCAGCCTGAGCAATACCCCAGAAACCATGCTCAGGTGCCAAAACACCTAATACATTAAGCCGCTTCTTCAATTCAATTATCGAATAGCTTAGTTTAGAAGTCACAGCACTGGTATTGGTTAAAACAAGCACCTTATCTCTCTCGTATCTTCTCCATTCACCGCTCTCAAGAAACAAATCGACCCCGAAGAGAATATTTAGAGACAACATGAATCTCCTAGTGAAAACATATTTTGACTAAGCTATATAAATCCGAGGTAAGATAATTATTCTCACAACAAAGATTTTTATATGATTAATAAATCATTCTATTCAACATAATTTACGTAATGAGAAATTTATTACGATATCTGTAAATGAATCTAGTGAGGTTTCATATGATGAAGAGAATATACAGCCTCTCCAGATACTGGGGTTTGGCAATATCAATTATAATGATCATATCAATTCTACAAATAATTACAACTCCAATCCACACATATTCACAAACAACTAATCAGTATGTGTGGGGCTACCCAGGTATTGGTAGAGGAAATCTTAATCCATTCACAGCTACTGGCGTCGATAGTGTTATCGCAGGATTACTATACTCAACCAGTCTAGTTTGGATGGCTCCTAACACAACACTCATACCATGGGCCGCGTATAAGTGGGAGTTTAAGCAAGTCTCTCAGAATCTTACTGAGTTATACTTCTACATAAGAGACAATGCTATTTGGAGTGATGGTTCACCTATAACTGCTGACGACTATGTGTTTACTTGGAAGAGTATTTATCTACCATTTAACAAGACATTAGACCCCTTCGGAATATGGAGATATATTGTATCTGTAGAAAAGGTTAGTGATAAAGTTCTTAAATTCATATTGTCAAGGAATAACTCATTTATATTCGCTGTTGTTAGTGGTAGAATAGCTGTTCCCGCAAAGATCTGGGGTTCATTGGTTGCTAATATGACTGAGAGCGACTTCGCTAAATTAGTAGTGGATCCCAAGAGCGATCTTCTTAAAGTCACTAGTGGACCATTCACACTGGAGTTCTATGACCCCAATTCTCAAGCGGTTCTAAAAGCATTCAAGCAATTCTTCATGGGATCTCCGCATATAGATAGATTCGTTATAAAATTCTATGAATCAACACAAGCACTCATACCAGCAATAATTAAGGGAGATATTGACTCAGCATATTTCTCACCAACAGATGTCCCAACAGTTAAGGGGGTCCCGGGAATAACAGTTGAGCCAATGCCTTGGTCAAATAACGTATTCTATCTATGGACAAATAACCAAGTTTACCCAACGAGCCTCCCAGAGCTCAGAATAGCTCTCTCCTTAGCTATTAATAGAGTGAATCTAGCTAATAGAGCTGGTGGGGGCTATGGTATACCTAGATATAATTTCTTCCCACCAATAGCTGATTCATGGGTTAATCCAAGTGTTAATGGAACAAATACACAGTATGATCCTAATAAAGCGAATCAAATACTTGACTCACTAGGCTTCAAGAAAGGATCAGATGGAATAAGAGTCACACCAAATGGAACGAGACTAAGCTTTGAGCTAGCTGTCCCATCAATAAGCGATTGGTTAGTTGCTGCACAATTAATAGCATCTGATCTCAAGAATATTGGTGTTGAGGTCAATATTAGACTTGTTGCGATCCCAACATACGTTGATATAAGAAGCAAGGGAGCATTCATAATATTTTTCGGATCAAGGATCTACAGTGTTTATTCGGTGTATGACCCAGTCTCATACATACTTTACCCCGTATTCGACTCAAAATCAACTGCTCCAATAGGATCTAGCACGCCAGGGACCAACTGGGCTAGAGTAATAGATCCGAACCTAGACCAGTTGATAGAGAGCGCAATGAACACAGATGATCCAAGTGAGTATAAGAACTACGTCATGAAAATACAAGAGCTACTTCACACAAACATGTATATTATACCACTATACAGCATATACGACATAAAAGTATATAGATCAGATAGAATAGAGGGAATACAAACAGGACTACAAACACTAGACACACTACTAAGCGTGAGGGTCAAGGAAACCCAGATACAAACAACGCAACTACCACAAGCAACAACAATTGTACAAACTGCTATGGTGACCACACAGGCTCCGGCAACAGTTACGCAGACAGGCTCGCAGACAACTGTTGCTACAATAATCACAATCTATGCAACACCTACGCCCACGGCACAACCTCAGCAGGGACTAGGCTCTCTGGAGATAGCCGCTATAGTGGCCGTAGTAATTATTGTTGTTGCGGTAGTGGCAGCACTTCTTCTAAGAAGGAAATGACTGTGTCTATAGGTAAAATCTAGACTATGCTTATAAATAAATTTTTTTTAGGTGTCTTGTATGAGGATCGCCTCTAAGTATATTGCGAGAAGAATCCTTAACTCTATTATCATCATATTCTTAACTCTGATCATCGCATTTGTTATCCCAAGACTCTCTCCAGGGGATCCCGTAGACATTATGCAACAAACATATGGTTTATCTAATGAAGAAGCTGAAGCTATTAGAGAAAGATTAGGTCTAAAGGGTAATATTCTTGAGCAGTTTATTACATATATGTCGTATCTCTTAAGAGGGGATCTGGGAAGATCTTATTCGTATAATATGCGTCCTGTGTCTGAAGTTATTCTAACAGCTCTCCCATGGAGTCTCTTTCTACTAGGCGTAGCAATTACTATAAGAGTGCTGATAGGGGTTCTCCTAGGGATCTATTTCGCGAGGAAACAGGGTAGCTTATTAGATACATCTGTCTCAGG
This sequence comes from Sulfolobales archaeon, assembly GCA_049976205.1. Lineage (GTDB taxonomy): Archaea > Thermoproteota > Thermoprotei_A > Sulfolobales > AG1 > WYEN01. The sequence continues at coordinate 7,844 of JBMFIR010000033.1, forward strand.
GATCATGTCTCTTATACTAGCAACGCCATATTTTCTTCTAGCACTAATCTTTCTCTATGTATTCAGTGTCAAACTAAACCTCTTCCCACTATCTCACGCCTACACCTACGAATCAATTCAAAAAGGATTTAGTATAGAATTCATAATCGATGTCCTGCGCCACTCAGCACTTCCAATAATAACTCTAGTCATAATAGGGCTACCCTCAACATTTTACACAATGAAGAATAATATGATTCTTTTACTAAATGAAGATTTCGTTTACGTGCTAAGAGCGGTGGGCATTAGAGAATCAAGGGTCACGAGGATAGTTGCTAGAAACGCTATACTCCCCGTAGTTACATCAACAGCTATATCATTTGGCTACACAGTGGTTGGTGCGGTAGTTGCTGAGACCATATTCTCCTACCCTGGCATGGGATATGTGTTAACAAACGCACTTCTTAATAAGGACTACCCACTTATACAAGCAATCTTCTTGATGCTATCTATAACAATAGTAATGGCTAATCTAATAGCTGATATACTATATGCGTTCCTAGATCCTAGAGTAGAGCTTAGGTGAAACTAATGGAAGTCATGAATCCTCTAATAATGAAATATGCATATAATCTCATAGCCATTCTCAGAAGATATGTTTTCTCAACGTATAAGGGATTATTCGGTTTCATAACAATTCTCGTCTTTGTTCTTCTAGGCTTAGTAGCACCTTTTAAAGCCCCTTACGACCCAAATGCTATTGTTGCTTCTCCTTACACATCGCCTAGCAACGAGTTTATTATGGGGACAGATTATTTTGGTAGAGACATATTCTCAAGATTACTTGTGGGAACAACATACACTCTTTTAGTAGCTGCATTAGCCTCCACAATAATTGTTTTCATAGGATTATTCGCCGGGTCATTAAGCGGGTACTTCGGAGGCTTGGTAGATGAGATCTTTATGAGAATAACTGATCTATTTATGGTCATACCTTCTTTCTTTATCTTAATCATACTCTCCGCATATCTTCCACCTAACAATTATTTATCCGCAATTGTTCTCGGAGTACTTGCTTGGCCGACTAGTGCGAGAATAATTAGATCACAGGTTCTCTCTCTAAAAACACAGCTGTATATTGAGGCTGCGAAAGCTATTGGTGCGGGGGATCTCAGGATAATATTTAGACATATTCTACCAAATATGCTTCCTCTCGTAGTAATAACATTTATACAAGACTTAGTATACGCTGTTCACGCAATAACAACATTAATATTCCTTGGTCTAGGAGATATTAAGCAGCCAACATGGGGAGAGACACTTTACTGGTCATTCGCTACTGGAGCACTGTATAGAGGTGCTTGGTGGTCTCTTCTATACCCATCTCTATTTATTGTGGTATTCAGCGCAGGACTAATAATGCTTAACGAATCAATATCAACAACACTTAAACGTGAGAGATTCGGTGGCCAAACATAATCTATTTTAGAAAATATACTCTATTTCCTTTGGGTAAGATCTTTTTACTTTCATAAGAGTATATCCTCTCGATAAGTCTATCTCAAAAACTCTTTCATATATTCTTAATCCAATTACCCTACTTCTCAAAGAGACTCTTCTTTTACTAACTTCCCTCGAGAATAAACCAATTATCTCCTCGTTATCAAAGAATCTTTTTATATAAATTATGTCTGATTTCACAGCACCCACTCTCGTAAATCCGTATCTAAGTACACTATACTTCCTTCTAAGATCAATTAACCTCATTACATGATCAAGTATTTCTTTATTCCACTTGGTCTCGTCCCAGATCATTGCTCTCCTATTATCTGGGTCAGGACCGCCCTCCATACCTATTTCGTCTCCGTAGTATATTGAGGGGGAACCATATATGGTAAATAGAAATGTGTAGAGGATCTTTAGAAGTTTAGTATTCTTGTTCAATACAGTGTATATTCTTGGTGTATCGTGACTGCTTAATAGATTATATATTGAATTCGCAACATACATTGGGAGTCTGAAGTATAGTTTATTTAGATACAAGGAGAATTTATAGGCGTCTATCTCTCGTGAGACAAAGAATCTGTGTATTAATCCAAGTAAATCATAATTCATAGCAGATAGACTATCGAGACCTAGTAAGTAATTATCTAAGTTATTCATTATCTCAAGAATAAATACTTTATCATCACCAAATTTCTTGATCTCATTAAACACCGCCTCTAAGAAAAAGTCTGGTACACCATGTGCAACATCAACTCTGAAACCATCAACACCCATGCTTAACCAATGTCTAGCATATTGCTTGAAGAAATTAACAACTTCTTCATTATCATGATTCCAACTAATCATATGCCAACCCCTATAGAATCCTTCGAAGAAAGACTTCTTCTCTCTAAGTTTCTCAGGTAGTTTCTTACATCCACTCTTCAGAAATTCTATAAATAAACTCCTTGTCTCATCATCTATTTCCTTCGGATCTTTAATAACGAATCTGAACCATCTCCAGTAAGGTGATTCACTTCCTATACTAAACGCCTCCACAGCATAATTTATACATGGAGACGCGTGGTGAGGAACCATATCTAGAACTATTTTTATACCTCTCTTATGAGCTTCATTAACTAGCTCTTTGAAGTCGTCTAGTGTTCCTAAGTAAGGATCTATATTCATGTAATCAATTATATCATATCTGTGATAAGATGGTGAGGTGTGTATAGGTGTTAAATAGATCGCTTCTATACCCAACTTACTTAAGTAATCTAGTTTCATTGTTATTCCTTTTAGATCTCCTCCTAAGAAACCTCTTGGTCTAGGAATCGTCTCAGGAGATATTTTATCTGGAGGATCATTTGATGGATCAGAGTTATAGAAGCTGTCAGGAAATATGAGGTAGTAGATAGTCCCTATCCACCACTGCTTCTCTGAGTACCCATATATGATCTTTGGTTGAATAGGATCCTCACTATCTAATCCGTTTAATCCATAGAAGCTTTTTCTATTACCTAGATTTAGATAAAATATATACTGTGAGAGATCCTTATCAGCATACGCCTCGAAGTAGTCGTAGTATTTGTCACTAAAGATCTTTTCTAATCCATATATCTTTCTAGATCCATCTTTACCTATAGAAAAAAGGTATCCATCTACGACTTCTCCTCTTAGAGATCTTATTCGCACAATAGTCTTATCAAGATACTTAGATACATATGATGGATTATTCTCGTCGTGTTCTATATATTGAGGATGGATCCCTCCTTCCCTAAGAGCCTTCTCAAGATCATTAATACCTACCTTAGCCAACGAGGCCTTAAATTTTGACCCAAACAAATCTATTTCCGTTGCCTCAGGATTATCAGGATCAGTGTATTGATTAAATAAACTATCAACATACACATATGGGTAGATACCTTCCCACAACTTAACATATGTTTCACATATATCATCTATTCTCTTCATGTTCACTCTTCCAGGAAAGAATGAGGTGAATGTAGAAACTAAATAGAGGTTTCCCTCACCAATGCATTTAGTTGCGAATCTAACAATGTATCTACCGAATCTATTTTTGCCAAATTCTTCTCTTCTAACAATTTGGTAGATAAGAATCCACCACTATTTTAGTAATTATTAGATACTTAAGTCTCCTGATCACATGAGTAAATACGTTTTATTATACACCGGAGACTCTATTGCTTAATTCATTTTATTTACAATACTAATTGTTTCTTTGGTGTAAATTAGAATGAATCTTGTGAAGAGATTAATTGAGAAAATAATGCTTAGCCATAGAGTAGTCGCTGGTTTAATGTCTGGTACTAGTGCAGATGGTGTCGATATTGTTATTGCTGAGATATGGGGTACTGGGCGAGAGCTGAGATACAAGATAATTAACCAGAGTATTACTGATTATCCTAGAGAACTTAGAGAACTGATTCTTCGTAGCATAGAGAGAGGAGGGGTTCACGAGATATGCGCCTTAAATTTCTTAGTCTCTAAATACTTCTCTAAAGCTTTTAAAGAAACACTTGATCTATATGGCATCAGTAGTGATGAGATAGATCTCATAGGGTCTCATGGACAGACAATCTATCACTACCCGGAACTTATTAGATGCGGAGACCTAGAGACAAGATGCAGTCTACAAGTAGGTTCTGTGCAGGTATTAGCTGAGCACACAGGTATTTTATCAATAGGGAATTTTAGAGTGAGAGATATCGCAGCAGGGGGTATGGGAGCCCCAATTATAACGTATGTAGACTATGTGTTGTTCACCCACCCAAGAATCGGTAGAGCACTTCAGAATATTGGCGGCATAGCTAACGTCACAGTGCTTCCACCAAATGCTGATCTTGATCAAGTCTACGCCTTCGATACAGGTCCCGGAAATTCACTAATTGATTTTGCAGTATCAATTCTATACAAAGATCTGAGTTATGACCCAGACGGAGAAATTGCTTCAAGAGGATCTCCAGACCAACAGCTGTTAAGAGAATTGATGTCTCATCCATACATATCTCGCAGTCCTCCGAAGACAACAGGTAGAGAAGTATTTGGTAAGAGCTTCGTTGAGAGATTCATTGAGAAAGCATTATTAAAAGGATTATCAAGAGAAGATATTATCGCGACATTAACATTATTCACCGCCGAAAGCATAGTCTATAGCTACGAGAAATTTATTCTCCCAAGAACCAAAGTAGAGGAGGTTTATATGAGTGGAGGCGGCGTCAGGAACAAGACCCTCATGAAATTTCTCGAGAAGAGACTCAGAGAGTTAGGGATCGAGGTAAAAAGAGTTGAGGAGCTAGGCGTGGATCCAAAGTTTAAGGAGGCTCTGGGGATGGCTATATTAGCACATGAAACACTTAATGGAGCACCTAATAATGTCCCAAGAGCCACTGGCGCGCAAAGACTAGTTGTTATGGGCGAGATTGCTCTCTAGAGTAAGTTGTTTTCTTTGATCTTTTAATAATCTCTCTTGATCTGCTTATAAGCGCTGTCTCCACTAGATTCTCGAGATTATTTAATATACTCTCTAACTCAGCTATTATTAACGAATATATCTGTGGCAGATTATTTATCTCTGATCTAATGCTTCTCCTAATACTACTGATCTCGTTGAAGTAATCTCTGATCTCATTCCTACTACATATATACCTAATGCATCCACTTATCTCTAGCAGTACGTCATATATCTTATTTATAAAATCTGATAATTCTCTAGAGAATATCTTCATATCATATACTCTCCAGGCAATTCTATCCACGGAGTCTATGAGATCCTCAGAAATCTTTGTTAAAATAATATTCATCACTCGATTCAGTAAGTCCTCTGTGTTTAATTCATTAAATACATCAACAAATAGCTCATCAGCTGTTTCTCTCATTGAGGAGTAGTATAATATATCCATCTTGTACTCTATGTCATGTATCTTCTCAAAATCTTTGTAATCAGAAAATCGCAGATATCTATTTAATGTATCGAAGGCTTCCTCTAACAGATCTAGTATAGATGATCTATGGGTAATATCTATGTATCTACTGATATTCTTTCTAGAAGACTCTCTAATACACGGCATTACCGGTTTCGTTATTAAGGAGGCGAGATCTTCTTTAAGTAGTATTCTATCACTGCTATTCTTATTTAAGAGCTCACTAAGATTAATGTTTTCCTCGGTTAATGAATTACTTGATCTATTGGTGTCTTGACACGTATTATTGTTAACGGATCTATTATTTGGTACATATATTGTTATTGATCCATCTCTATTAAGTCTTAGAATAACAGGATCGCTTTTTCTCACATTTAGAAGAGAGATCCATTTCTTAGGAATTGTTACTGCAAGAGATCTTTTTCCTATACTTACAATACGTCTAGTAGCAATTCTCATATAACTCAGGCACTCTAATTATCTATTCTCTTATAGATGATAAAATAATATTATGTACTATTGGTCTAAGACTGTTAATAGAATTATTATCTCTGCTTGGATGAACCCTGTTTGTTAGGAGTACTATCACTAGATCAAACTCAGGATCTATCCACACCGAGGTTCCAGTGAAGCCTGTGTGTCCGAATCCTCTGATCAAGAGATCTCCTCCAGCCTCAATACTTTTTCTATCATAGATCCACCAACCCAGTCCATAGCATCTATCTCCACAAGCCCATGTATCAAACATAGCTCTAACATACGCTGGAGGAAGCAATAGATCAGATCTAAATTTATAACTCTCTAAGATCTCATTAGCTAATAAAGCTACTTCATATGCGTTAGAGAATAGACCTGCATGAGCAGATACCCCGTTCATTGCTCTAGCATTCTCATCATGAACAACTCCCGTGAGAGCTTTTCCATTAATAACTTCTGTAGAGACAATTTGAGAGGGATCCAAGCTTTTCTCTAAGGGATTAAACATGGTGTTTTTAAGACCGAGTATTCTAGCAACATTCTTCTCGAAGAATATGTCTAGTCTCTCACCACTGATCTCCTCAATAACTTTAGTTAATACAATAAATCCCAAATCACTATAGAGAGCTCTTGAACCAGGTTCATACACGGGGAAACTCCTCAGAGCCTCAGAAAAAATATCTTCTCTGGAACTAGCGGTCTTGTAAAGAGGTTGCCAAGCAGGTAATCCAGATGAGTGAGATAGTAGCATCCACACCCTCACTTTATCCTTAACCTCATTGAAACCAGCATTGGTCCTCGAGAACTGAGGCAGTATATCAGATACTCTTTGCTTCAAATAAATCACTCCCTCCGAAACCAACTTACCCACCAGCACCGAGCCCACTAAAGGCTTTGTTAAAGAAGCTAGATCAAATAACATACCTCTCTTAAGAAGTCTTCTAGAAGGGATTTTCTCAGCCCACCCAAGTGCCTCATGAAAAACGATCTTACCACCTCTAGCCACCAATAACTCTATCCCAGATATCAAATCTCCATTAACATATCTCTCTAATATACCCCGGATCTTTATTAGTTTATCTCGTGAAAAACCTGCTTGCTCAGGGTCGGAGTATTCTAGCTCCAGCTTAATTCACCATATGAATATTTTTCATGAAGATTTTTATTAACAAGATCAAGAATCTCTAGAATAAAAATTTGGATCAGCTAAGTACGTTAAAAAATACTATTTCTATTCATATAATTTATTGAGTGGGTCTCCATCTGAGACCGAGGATTCCTCCAATTAGTCCTAGTATGAATCCTATGAAGAATCCTCCGCCTCCAACGAAAAGACTTATTATGGATAGTACGAGTACTAGTATTGATCCTGTTTTCACCTTCCCTGGCTCACCGCTATTAATAAATACAGCACCTACTATGATTAATATACCTAGCACAACATTCACTGCGGCTAAAGCAATTACTAATCCTACTACTTTTCCAATTGGAAGCATCATTGCCACAAGCCCTCCCGCGACAGCTAGAATTATTCCTGTTAGCAACACTAGTATTCCTGCAATTAATGATAACACGAAAGCTGCTGTGGGTTTTTCACTCATACACACCACACTTTTATCAGATAATAAAATGTTTTAATAGTAATAAATGTATAAAGAGTATATCAGTAGACTATAATTTATGTTGTTAGATGAGGATTATTACTGGTAATACCTGGTTCAAGTTAAATTTTAATGTGTTTATTACTTTTTTGTAGGGTGTAGATTAATTGTATAGATTGCTTTATCCTATGAGAACTTACTTGATTGTCAGCGGATCATTTGATGAAGTCTTTAATGTAATGGCTGCTGACTGGGTCACTCCCTTATCATCAAAACCTTTTCTTGTGGGTGTAGCTGTTTCTCCGAGGAGATTTACTTACTCATTGATTAAGAAGTATCGTGAGTATATTATCTCAATACCATCCCTAGAGAATCTTGAGGACGTGTGGATTGTGGGTAGTGAGAGCGGACCTGAGAAATTGAAGAAGACTAAGCTAAGATTCTCAAGAGGATCAAAGGTTTCCACACCAATTATTGAAAATACTTTAGCGAATATTGAGTGTAAAGTTATTGATGAGAGAGTCTATGGGGATCACGAGTTCTTCGTTGGTGAAGTTGTTCACGTGAGCTATAGAGAAGATGTCTTCAGAGAGCTAGAGCCTGACCCAGGTGCCGGGTTCTTAGCACATGTTGCCTGGAATAAGTTTGCGACTTTCAACAAAGAGATCTATTTCGTAGGTGGAAACGGAAAATAATTCCTTGAGGAGGAGGATCGGAATGTTGAGTAAAGATCTGTTTAAGAACCCTCCGAACGAGTTTAGAGGTGTTCCATTCTACTCAGTGAATGATTTATTGAGTAGAGACGAGATAGCTAAACACATCAAGTATCTCAAAGAGGCTGGTTTCGGCGGAGTATTCTTCCACGCGAGAGAGGGTTTAATAACACCTTTCTTAGGCGAGGAATGGTTCAATTCCTTCGGGGAGGCTGTTAAAGAGGCTTCGAGACATGGTATGACTGTGTGGATCTATGATGAAGATAGATGGCCCTCAGGCTTCGCCAGTGGAATTATACCAGCTGAATCAAGAGATTATAGACCAAAATCTCTTCTAATGATAATTGATAATAAAACATTCTTTGGAGAAGATACTCTAGCTGTATTTAAATGCGAGACAGATGAGAATAGCATACCGACTAAATGCACAAGAATTCTTCAACCTGAGAGTAGTAGCAGGTATCTCTACCTGAGCTTCTTGAAGAATACAGCTTCTCTAGGTGAGACTTGGTTCTCTGGGTTATCATATGTTGATCTATTGAATCCAAAGGCAGTTAAG
>JBMFIR010000034.1:0-16379 GCA_049976205.1 Sulfolobales archaeon
CCTTTCTCAAGGGGGTTGATATAGATGACATCGAAACCCATCTCTCTCAAAATCTCCGCAGACTGCCGAAGCCAAGCCGTTTTCCCACAGCCCTCAGGACCATATACCATTTGTACGAATCTAGTTCCCTTCTCAGCCCATTTCTCAACTCTTTTCAAAGCTTGCTCCCTATCTACAAAATCAACCTCTATATTGTCTACGAATCTCAATCTCACTTTTTTCATCAACTAATGCCTCCCAATAGCTTCCTAGTATGGTGATTCTTGCGGAGCTATAAAATAACACATGACCCTATCCCCGCCTCTAGGGTAGGCATAAACATTATTTACGATGTTATACAGTTATTTTAGCTTTTTAAGGCTATTATATATGCCGAAGCTTCTCACCTAACTAGTCTAAACTCCCTCGTTATTTCACCGGGTTTCTTAGCTTCTTTTGGTTCCACATATTCTACCTCCGAACTGGCAACTCGGGTTTCCAGGAACCACAAAGCTGTGAACCCCCTAGGTGATTAAGAGTGAGCATCTATAGTAATGAGAAGCTCCAAACAGAAGAATGATACCTTCTACTGAAAATAAAACTGACTTCCGCTTTAAAGAGGCTGGAGGCCCGTCCCCTCACCGACTCAGTATCTTGCTTATAGCATAGTTAAGAGCTACCCAATATCTTTTGAGGAGCTCTACAGCCTCCTCAATGTATTGTTTTAGTGGTATGCTGGCTATCTCCCGGGTGTTCATGTGTGAATGGCTTTATCATGTTCTGGGAATTGTTTATATTGTCTCGCCCGTGTACGTAGATCTTATATCCTGTTCGTGCTCTGTCTTATCCCTCGCTATGCTATAATTAATGCTTATAAGAATAACATATAGTGTTATGAAGCTTGAGCTAGCCGGTGTTCTGCCAGAATCTATAACAGCTATTATATGGGCTTATAAGGGGGAGACACACTGGCTGTTGCCGCAATGGTTGGTGAATAGGTTCTTTACCTAACTATATAACAGGTATTGGGCTTATTGTGACAAGCTGGGCTCTCGATCCACCATCTCTTGCCAGTATAGTAATAGTAGAGGTAGTGTCTCTTTTAATACCATATCATATATTCAAAGGAAGATTGACACCCGATGTAGCTTTGATAGGGTTGGCAGGATATGTGGGTTTTGCTATATATGTTTTCCACATGATATAATATACATTATAGCTATTACAACCATTACAACTAAAAGTCCCGCTCTTCTGAGGCGGGGGTAGTATTCATAGGCTTAGTTTATGTATTCTCTAGCATTTTCGATGATGATAACGATGCTCGTGAGTCTCGAGGACCAGCCTCTATTAATACGCTATACATATATTGAGTATATAAGATTAAACCCTGTATCTGAGGTTGTGATAAAATCCATAGCCCTAAGCCCCTCATAAGGAGGTTGAGGGGGCAGGCTAGGCCACGAAAAATTGTGATCCTTAAGCAACTTATTAGATTTATGATAGTTGAGAGAAGATCTGTTTAAGAGCATAATCAATACTGTCTTGTCCCTCCTGAGGCATTGATGAGGTACTAGATTAGAGTTGAGAAAATAACTGAGGTTCTTACTTACTCAATTTCAATTCTATAAATCATGAATGGCACATTATTAATCGCTGTGTAGAAGGTGTTGTTAATATATCTCATACTATATTTATAGATTTTGATGGTGGCGGGTTCGCAACCTAGATCACTTTGTATAATTAGTTGCTCTCCAACAAATGTTTGACCATATATAGCCCATGTAAATGAGACCATACCCATAGCTACTGATGCAAATACCGAGGCTAATTTTGATAGATAGATTGCGAGTATAGGACCTAATAATGTTTGTGATATAGATGTTATTATAGCGCCATAATCACGTGAGTAAACATCATTTCTAATATTAGTATCGGTATAGAATCTTACGCCACATGGAGGGTTTATCGTTGTGTTAAGAAGTTTCCATGTGAGTCCTGCGCCTAAATCACTTAGATTCACAGGATCTTGAGCATCAATAGGCAAAATATTAGTGATTTGAGTAGCTGAGTAATTATTATTAGCCTCATATATGGGTATAAAAGTCACTACAGGTCTAAATATGTAGTTGCACCACGTAGGATCTATGCACTCCTTATATTCATCAATAAAGAATACATAACCATCTCCCAGCCCTATTAGTCTGGTTGGGAAATATATCCAGAGTTTTGCGCTGGTATAACCTGGTGTGATCCCTTCTGATTCCATACCCATATTAGTCTTCGGCTCACTGAAACCCAAGAATATTACCCCAAGTATTGTTATGCCAATTCTATTTTCAGTATACTGACCAGCGAAGAAACTGAGCGACTCATAATATTTTTTATGATAATTATTTATGACTTGAAGTCCTATGCCAAAGATTGTGTCTAGTATTACACCTCTCATTTTATCCTCCCAATAATGATATTGATCAATATACCGCCACACTAACTCATCCATATAATTAACACCTAGAGGCGGATACGCGTTTGGCAAAATATTATTATAGAAATCATTTTTAGCTTCTTCATAGGTGCAAGATGATGGATACACCCACTCAATAGAGAAATGTCTTGCAAACATGTTCCATGCTTGACCTGCGTGATATTCATCTGGTGTTCCCCGTTGAGCATAAGCTATTCTCTGTAGCCACTCTCTAGGAGGATTATTTTGTTCATTATATAGGTCACTCCACCAAATTCTGGTAGAAGGTGTACATGTCCCAGCTAAGCTAATCTCTTTACTATATGCTTTAGCCATCGAAGCATGATCCGCTGCGGATCCGGAGATGCTGCTTTTAGATCTACTCACTAAAGACTCGATCTCTGAAATCACTCCCGAGATATTCACACAAGAAATAAATGAATTCCTCGAAGATAATCTAATTATGGCACCATACCTGAATAAAGCCACAGGATCTTTCTCAGCCTCCTCATAAGCCTTAACTAAACCATAGCCCCTGTCTTTAAAGTAATCCACTGAACTATACATTAAATTAGAAAAGCACAAGAAATGATTAGGCGCTGACGAGATAACTCTTATATTTAACGTGGGTAAATTAGTCGTATTCCTAGAAGACCATTTCTCAACGACTCTTCTACCATCAAATAATACGGCGGCGGGGCATCTCTTGCTTGAGACTATTGAATGCTCGGAGATAGGCTCCCCTCTCAGAGGAACTACTATCGATACTGCTGCAACTCCACCGGGGATCTCTCTTAATATGTCGCAATCAATAACTACAGCAATATTTCTAGATGAACCAATCCCTGACAATGGTTCAATGTATAAATTGCTCATTAACAGTTGAGGAGTAGCTAATGGAACCATAGAAATGATCGTCAGTAGGAGAATAACTGATATAAGGATGTGCTTACTCATACTCACACTAAATGAATTAATCCCAAAAGATTAAAATTAACCCCTAAGAATACTCCTTCAAATACATATACTTCGTGAGCTTAGATATACGAATATGATTTATCATCAGTTTTGATTATTTAAGATAACATAGTTTTGAGCAGTATGATTCTTCTTAATGAATTTATATTTTAATTAACTAGTGAGATGATTATTGATCATGGATCTAGCGTGATTCAAAGATCCCGAAATAGTACAGGCATAGAATTTAATTAATTTTTAACACAATGGTTGGTGTAGATCAATGATATGTATCAAATTAATAATTCATAGATCATGGAAAATTGTAAACTAACAACATCCTACTGAGGCTAAACGATACATTATTAAAAGAAGTACCGTGACACGAGATAAGAATACATAAGAATTTTAGCTTTCTTATAAAACTAGTGTTTTGGTGTATCTATAGTCGCTAAATTACTATTATCCATAGTCGTATTATTTCTAATGATAACAGCCTCTATAACACCTATCATTATACCTGAGGTATTTCAAGAAAACAATATACATGCAAATTATTTTACCTCGGGCAGATCCTCTAGGAATATTGCTGTGGTTATTGATTGCGACATATTAAGAGAGATCCCTGGTGGTGTCGCGGCGGTATCTGTAGTAGTTCCTCTGAGGGGGGAGTCTGTCTCTGAGTATGCGATTGTCTCAAGCAAGAGATGCCCCGCCGCCGTATTATTTGATGGTAGAAGAGTCGTTGAGAAATGGTCTACTAAGAATATCAGTCATTTACCAACCATAAATATACAGATACTGGCCTCTGCACCTAATCACTTAGTCTGTACAGCAAGTCTCTTATACAGCTCAATTGAGTATTTCAGAGATAAAGGTTATGATTTTATGAGCTCTTACAGACTGGCTGAAAAAGATCCTTTGGCTTTATTCAAGTATGGCGGGATCATTGGTGTTTCTAAGAGGAACACATTTGTCTCTTGCACCAATATTTCGGGGTTAATATCAGAGATCGACTCTCTCGTGAAGAAGTCGGAAACAAGTAAATTATCATCTCATAAAGAATCTGTCTCTAGAAATCAATATATAGAAAAAATTAATCCAATGAGTACCTGTGCACCATATACTCGGATTTGGTGGAGTGATCTATATAATCAACGAAATAATCCGCCTCAGGAATGGTTGCAGAGAATTATTAATAGAATGCTTAATCAACCGGATCCTAACGTAGCTAAATATGTCTGGAGACAGTTTGCGTATTATTCTTCTATTGAGTGGGTCTATCCCTCTCCACCTTGTTCTAAGGAGGAGGCTGAATATAATTTCTATAGTGATTATGTATTACCTAGTTTCTACCCACCTACGGGAGTTAACCATATGGACTGGTTAATATGGAAATATGCAGGTGATTCTAGCTGGGATTGGAGAGATATAGTATCAGAAGGTACTAAGATAGATACTAGACTTGGGGTCGGGATCGAGGTCATAAATTATGGTCTCAAAAGATATGGTGTGGTATTTAGTTTCTCGGCTGGTCTATACGCTGAGAACAAAATAGGTATAACCATGTTTGGAGGTATATTTCTGGGTTGGAGAGAACTTGGCAATCTTTTGGCGGGGATATAGGTCAAATTATGCCATATTATACCTATGCAAAACGCTGGATATATTTACCAACTACATTAGAGAGTGTAGGAGCCGGTTATGCATTCTTTGTTGATGAATATAAGGAATGCACGGATCCTAATAGGTGCAATTATGTATTTAGACCTATAATAACCTTCATACCTCTATACACAGCATATATTAACTACTCAGCAATTCAAATAACAAATATCAACGATCCAGATCCTGTGAATCTAAGTGAATTAGGTAGAGGATTCGAGTGGATACAATATTCGCAACGTATTAACTCAGATTGCGGTAAAGAGATATACTATGAAACTAATGTCATAAGTGGTATTATGGGTTCTTACAACTATGGTGCTTTAATATCATCACTCGTATATACATGGTTAGGATCTATTCTCGCAGTATATGGATCAACGCTGGCCTCAGTATTAGGGTTAATAGCTATGGGATCGTTCTCATTCACCTGGGCTATATACGGCCAAACACTTAATCATTTTCAATTAGCTATAGAAACTGCTTCAGTATGTGAACCAGCCACTGTTAACATATATAAATTTAGAATGCGATATATCAGTGATTACTATACAGTCATTGGGAACGTCCCATACATGATCATTAGAATCGAAATTATATAGATTTTTTATTTGAAGATATTATTCATAAACACGATTTCTTGATTATATTATGCTGAGTTTTTAGACCCTCAATAATTTTTGCCCATGTACTATGCTAGGATTAATTATTTATCCTCTATATTCTTTTCAACGCAATTCTTTACTTCTTCTCTTAGTCTCTGAGCATTTTCTTCTGGTACGTAGTCGTAGGTGAAGTTTCCTCCTCCCATCTCCATTCCGGCTGCATATTTTAATTTATCTTCTTCTCTCATTAATCCATAGATCTCTATATGCATGTGGTAATACTCATATTTTTCTTTGAATGGTGCTTGATGCATAACCATTATGTAGGGTGAGGATTTTTTAGTGAATAATCTCTTGAATCCACAAAGAATATTTTTCAGCATGTAGGCTAATTCTCTAAGTTCTTCCTCGCTTAGATCAGTTATGTATTGAATATGTCTACGTGGATATATATGTGCTTCGAAAGGCCAGTGACTATAAAATGGCATAAAAGAGATCCAGTGTTTCGTCTCGAGAAGTAGTCTTACTTTATCTTTTTCTTCAACTCGTATTATGTCGCAGAAGAGACATTGTTTCATATTCTCAAAGTATTTTCTTGAGTTCTCTAATTCTCTCTCTACTCTACTTGGTATAAATGGTGTAACATAGATCTGACTATGAGGATGCGTAAGCGACACTCCTATTTCTCTACCTTTGTTTCTGAACCAGAGGAAATACTTGGCATAGGGCTTGTTCATCTCCTCAGAAACCTTCTCTCTGAGCTTAGTCAAGATTTTAATGATCTGTTCAGTGGGTAAATCACTTAAATCATCAAGATCATGTATAGGTGTCTCTATAACCACATAGCATTTTCCTACAGCACGCGACTTTTTATAGAAATAATGGGGCTCCGGATCCTCGGCATCTTCTCTCAGCATTGGGTATCTGTTCTCTAGAATAAGAACATCCCATCCGTAGCCAGTCTCTGGAGCTCCTGGGCAGAACGGGCAGAAATTCTCTGGTTGCCATTGTCTTCTTCTTCTGATATCAGATACCATAATCCACTCATTTAGGACTGGATCGTGTCTAAGCTCCATGTAGATTTTGTCATAATCTTTTTTCATGAGTTATTATCCCCCGATCAATTGAGACTAGATATCCCTGGGCCACTAATCTCTCCTCAAGTATCCTTGAGAGTATTTTCTCCGCAGTCTTTCCGTCTCTTGCTAAGGCAACAACTGATCCTCCTAAACCAGCACCACTCAACTTAGCTCCTAAGGCACCTGAGTTAATGCTTTTTCTCACTATCTCATCTATGATCGGTAGACTAACCTCATAGTATTTGCTAAGCATAACATGTTGATAAGTCATCACGATACCTAATTGATCAAGGGGATCTGACGATGATTTAACATCTATTTTAAGGAATTCCTTGACTGCATCAATCATCTCTCTCATGAATAAGGGATCTGCTTCACCACCTCTCAAGATCTTCAGAGCCTCCAAGGTGCTTCTATGTGTCTTCAGAGTATATATGATCCTGCTGGAATAGGGGTGAGGAATAGATTCTAAGTAGATCTTTAGATCCTCATAGTCCAGATGCTCCCAATCAACATCATAATATCTCATACCCAATTTATCTCTCAGATGACCCGGGACAATATTGATAAGCATCTCTAAACCACGATCAATCTCAGCCTGTCTCTTAGGGTGAATATCAGCTGTGCTATGTCTAATACCAGTATCAAAAACCACGAAAAAACCCTTGTTAAACTCGATCTCGTGAACCTTATACGGAGGTTTCGTCTCGATAAGAATAACTCCGCCGAATGCTGATGAGTACTGATCAAGTCTACCACAGGGTATGCCCAAGACATCGTGCTCAGCCACATAGGCGAGTTCAGCAATTCTCTCCCGAGATAATCCCAGACTAAAAAACTCATTTAATGCAGCTATGAAAGATACTATTAGCGTCCCACTACTACCAAGACCAGATCCTATTGGGACATTACTATCAATCCACGCATTAAAAGATTTTATATCGTATCCCTCGAGACGCAGAGCTACTACGGCGGCTCTTAAATAGTTCCCGAAGAACTTGTTTCTATCCACATTAACGATCCCTGGATCAAAGTAATCCACATATCTCTCACCAAGATCCCTCATATTTCTAGAGGCCACCACAATTCTATCTCCAAAAGATCTTCCCACAGCAACATAAGTTCTTAAATTAATTCCCATAGCAACAACAGGAAGACCCTTATAGTCTTGGTGAGTATTCAGGAAATCAATTCTAGCAGGAGCAGAAACAATGACGTCTGGGAGTCTAGAGAAGATCTCCTCATATCCTAACTTAACTCTCTCAATATACTCATTATAGCTACTTTGCATAATCTCTCACCCAATTCCTATCTAAGAAAAGAAATTTCTCCAGATATCTCTCACTTAAAGCAGGATTCAAGGTTCTCATTCTCCTCTCAAATATATTTATTTGTTCTGTAAGTATCATTATATCATTAATGTCGCCTGTAGATAAGAGGGTTTACTGGTTAGATCATATTTTATTTGATCCTTAGCTATTGTAAGTCGGTAATGAACTGATTCTTTGAAAGATCAATGGAGAAATCATGAGAAAGTCTCTAACAGAGATATGACAAGGAAAAATACTAGACGAGTTTCTGAGTCCGACTAAATTATTTAAAAAAATATTGAGCCTGAGGCAAGAGATATGGTCTATGAATATGTATGAGTCGATCTTTTTACTGATGAAGGAGACTTAATACTCCGATGCTTGACCCCCATCGAGAGAAAATTGTGTTTCTTGAGAATAAGAATCTTTCTATTCTGTATTCAGAGAGAAATAATTGAGAAAGCTATTAAGAATACTGAGAGATACGGGTCTCTAAAGAGGCGCTGAGAAGAATATTATTTAGAGAATTACTCTCAAGAGCTACCCAGAACTTGTATCAAAGAGATCTATTGATTTATCATATCCACCCTATATGTATCTGGGGTATATGGCTAGGTATATAGAGACATAAAGGATACTTAGAGTAATTTAAGCGGCTTTAGCTAATAATATGAAACACAACGATGAAAAAATTATTTATGTGATCCCAACTAATTTATTCTTCGGATGTTTAGTCTCTAATAAGATCAGAAGAGATTTACTAGAGAGGTATTTAGTGATAAGGAGAAGATGATCTTCAGAGATCTTATTTCGAGTATTATGATTAACGAATTGATTCGACTTATTAGGAGGAGAAGATCCTTTAATAATTCGGATAAAATAACAAAGATAATAAAATATTGCTTAATATCATTAATTATTCTAGTGATTAGTCAAATGACTGATAAAGAAATCATTATCTCAGATCCCGTTGTAGTTGATTTAGTGAGAAGTATTAGAGAACCTACTCTCTTCTACGATAATAAATGTGTTGTGTGCTACAACTTGGCTAGGTTGATACATAAGTTATTTAGAAGGAGAATTCATGTAGTAGGTGAATTTAGTGATGAGGCTTCTTGGCTTAGGAACATGTTAGGTTTCGAGGAGTTTATTAAGCTACCGTGGTTCTTTGATCCTAAGAAAAAGATCTTGTATGGTGGTAGATCAATGATCTATGCTTTATTAAAGTATCTCCTAATAGGTTTATTCAGAGGATCTGAGAAAATAGATTTTAGAGATCCCAGACCCGAGACGTGTTCAGCTCTTCACCCATGTACTTATCTCGGCGGTTTATTATATATCATGAAGAACTCAGAGAAGATAAAGCTAGTAATAAAATAATTAATTTACTTAGTGTGCTATATCATCTTCTTTATACGTGGATTAGTGTACTCCTCTATTGAGAAACCTATTAATGTGAATCCTGTTCCTAAAAGAGCTATGAAGAGACCTGGTACAAAGATCCATAGCCACAGATCTAGTTGCATAGCATAAGAAGCCTCGGCGTGTCTAAGTATTTGACCCCAGCTCTTCACCGTAGGATCACCTAAGCCTAGGAAGCTGAGACCTGCTTCTGTTAGTATAGCTGATGTAGCACCCATAACAAATTCCGCTATGAGAAGCGGAGCTAGACTCGGTAGTATGTGTCTAAACATTACTCTTAGACTACTAGCCCCGAGAGCTCTTGCTGCCTCTACATAATCTCTATTTCTTAGACTCAGTACTTGGGCTCTAATCATTCTGGCACCGCCAACCCAGCCGAAGAATGCTAAGATCAAGACTATGTTGTTTAGACTAGGTCCTAGATAAGCTGCCAATATAATGATTAGTGGTAGTGAGGGGAGTGCAAGCATTATGTCAATCACACCTGATATAAGATCATCAACTATTCCTCCCTTATACCCTGCTAGTAAACCAGCTACTAAGCTAATTAATATAGCTATACTCGAGGCTGAGAAACCTACGTAGAGACTTGTTCTTGATCCATAAATAACCTCACTCCATATGTCTTGGCCAATATCGTTTGTACCTAGTAAATGCTCTGGTGATGGTGGCTGAAGAGGTTTTCCGACAACCGCGTATGGATTATATGGAGCTATTCTATCAGCAAAAATAGCCATGAAAACAAAGAACATTACTATTGAGAAACCTATTAAACCTTTCTTATTATAGATCAATATCTCTTTTGATGCATCAAAGAATCTCTTTAAAGCCGAGGATCCTCTAAACATTATCTCCTCTCACCATATCTTATCCTCGGGTCAAGAAGCACGTATATGAAGTCAGCGATTAAATTGGCTATTATAATGGTCGCGGAAAGCATGAAGAACGCAGCGTTAAGAACAGGATAGTCCTTATATATAATTGATTGATAGATTAAGTATCCTAGACCTGGGTAGGAGAATATTGTCTCTGTAATCACGGATCCCCCAATAATGTATCCTGCTCTAATGGCGAGCATAGTAACAGGAGGGAGTAGAGCGTTTCTAACAACTATTCTCATAACCTTACTCTCTGGTAAACCGACGGCCCTGGAAACAAATACGAAATCTTCACCTAATAGATCCACCATTGTGTTCCTCATAACTAATGTATATGAGGCGTAAGCCGTTAAGGTGACTGCGAGAACTGGGAGAACCATATGTCTTAATACATCGATTACATAATCAAGAGGAGAGTGATAAACAGCTCCTGGTGTTAGTGCTTGACTTATTGGGAAAAGATTTAATTTATAGCCTAAGAAATACTGTAGTAAAAGAGCTAGCCAGTAGTAAGGTATGGCATACACAACAACCGCAGATATTGTTATACCGGCATCAACCGCGCTACCTCTCTTCCATCCAGCTATCATTCCTAGGAGTATACCTGTTAAACCTACTGTAATAGTTGTTGTTCCCTGCAACAGAAGTGTCCAGGGGAGACGCTCCATAACAATCTCAAAAACTGTTCTAGGGTAATACTGGTAGCTGTACCCCCAGTTGCCCGTGAAAATACTTTTTATATATGCTATGAATTGCTCGTATAAAGGTGCATCAAGTCTCCACTCTTTAGTAAGTATCTTCACAGCCTCAGGAGGAAGCTGATACTCATTAGCTAATATAGAGGCTGGATTCCCAGGCATTGCTCTTGGGAGAATAAAATTTATTATGATTATGATGAAGAATACTATTAAGGATCTAGTGATTCTCTTGTACAGATAAGAATATGATGAGCTCAAAACATACACTCCCCAAAAAAATAACGTCAAAAAATTATTTTCTTCTTAACATAAGAACTGCTAATGCGATAATAACTACCACAACCACTAATGCCACAGCTAGCATAGTGTAGGTCTCTGCAGAAGGCGCCGTAGCTGAAGGAGTTGATGTTGAGGGAGTGGGCGTCGCGACCATAACTACCGTAGTTGGTATTAGTGACTGTATTGTTTGTGTTCCTATAACGGTCTGTACTTGAGTAACTACCTGGGTCGCTGTTTCTGTTACCACGGCTGGTTTCTTAGGAGACACTTGTAGCAGAGATATTTTGCTGGTTGGGCCCTCGGCTTCGTTCCAATTAACGAATCTATCTGTTCTATAAGCTGTCATTGAGTACTTGACATATAATGTCAGTACTGGAAGATCTCTTGCTATAAGCTCCTGGATCTTGTAAACAATCTCTCTCCTCGCATTAGGATCCATTGTTGTTCTCTCAAGATCAAGTAATTTATCCATCTCAGGGTTCCTATACCTAGCCCAGTTTCTCGGTGCATAAGTACCTATTGGTGGTGCTTGGGAACTGTGGAATCTCTCATAAAGATACCAATCAATATCTGTGGTGATCGACATCCCGATACCCATGAAGCCTATATCGAAGTCTCCTACACCCTCTAACTGATCTACTGTACCGAGAGCTTGGGCACTAACTTTCGCTTCTATACCTATCTTCTTCAGCCATGAAGCTATTAACTCAGCTGATCTTTCAAATTCTGTTATTCCAGATATAGTGAGTATCGTGAAACTTAGTCTAGTTCCATTAGGAGTCACTCTAATCCCATCGGGGCCGGGCTTGAAACCTAGACTATCTAATATTTCGTTAGCCTTAGTGAAATTCTGAGGCCTAAAAGTCACATTGGGATTGTACCATATGCCGAATAGAGGCTGTATCCATCCATCAGCCGCCGGATACGCGTATCCTAGCATCACGGTGTTTACTAAAGCAACTTTATCTACCGCATAAGCTATTGCTTCTCTAAATTCTCGTATATTAAATGGGTATTTGTCGTTATTGAAACCTATCCATCTAAGGATACCTGATCCATTTAGAGTAACTATTCTTATATTAGGATCTCTTATAAGAACAGGTACAAGCTCAGGAGCTACTGTGGCAGCAGTTATAGCATCTATATCTCCTTTCTGGAGAGCTAGCATTAGGGTGTCAGTACTCTTATAGAGAACAATGACTAGTCTATCTATCTTTGGTTTACCTAAGAAGAAGTCTGGGTTAGCAACTAGCACAATTGATACTCCTGGTGTGTAGCTGTAGAATTTGAATGGTCCACTACCTATTGGATTATCCATATTCTTAAATGTTGTTGGATCCACTTGAGACCATATATGCTCAGGAAGTATTGGTATTAATGCACCTACGTAGAATAGTGCTGGAGCAAATGGTTGTGTTAGTTGGAAAACAATTGTTCTATCATCTAAAGCTGTTACATTAGCAATATATTTCCTGAGATTCCATTTATCTAATTTATCAGCATATTTAGACTTAAGTATTAGATTAAATGTGAATACGACATCCTTTGATGTGAGAGGTGTGCCATCATGCCACTTTATATTAGGTCTCAACTTAAATGTTATAGTGAGCTTCTCCTGATCAACACTGTAACTCTCAGCAAGCCATGGGCCATAGGTTCCGTTTGTGTAGACATACAGTAGAGTATCGTATAACAATCCTCTCACAAAACCCGCGGCTGCAAATGTGCCTATTAAGGGGTTGAAGTTATCTATTTGATCAGGCATACCTATTCTCAATTCCACAACTTGCTGAGCCTTCACAGTATCCATCGATACATAGGGTGCTACTGAGAGTATTAGAATTAGAATTATAAATGGTGTAAGAAACTTACTGAGATTAATCATTTTAAATCAACCATTATTCTAGAGTGGAGAAGGAGGGTAATAAGTAGCTTGTTACGTAATCAGACACCTAGAAACTATTCACAGTTTATAGTTAATTCACTAAAAAGAGAATTATTTAGAGAAGTAGAGTAGTGTCAGAGCCACATGCTTTATACTATTCTTGAAATCTCCTATTCTAATATTCTCATTCGGAGCATGAGCAGCAGATCCGTAGTATCCTACACCTGCACCTGTCATAGGTATCTTAGCCACGTTGGTGAATAAGTATATTGGTCCAGAGCCTCCAGATAATGGATATACAGCAGGAGGCCTCGAATAAACTTCCTCAGCTGCTTTAATTGAGTCTCTAACTATTTTCTCACTAGCCCTCGTATAACCCGATGGATACATTCCATGAACCACTATCTCAGCATCGCTAAAACCTAATTTACTTAGATAACCCTTGAGTCTCTCAAGGATCTTGGCTGGATCTTGACCAGGCACTGGTCTAATATCTATTTTCACACCAGCTAATGAAGGAACAATAGTCTTACTACCCTTACCGGTGTATCCCGCGTAGAGACCTGATACATTTAGAGAGGGCTTGGTATAAAGCTCTCTCAAAGCATCAATGCCTGTTAAGCCTTTAACAAATTCCTTTAAGCCTAGTTCTTTCTTTAACTCTTCTAACTCATCGAAATCTAGTTCCTTAATCATCTCCTCAGCCTCTTTAACAAACACAGGATCTATGTCCTCGTATATGTCTGGGAACAAAATATCTCCTCTATCACTCTTAAGATGAGTAAGCAACTTAGCCATTCTCCACACTGGGTTAGGGATTAGTGGAGCATTACCACTATGAACATCTCTTAAAGCTCCTCTCAATACTATCTCTACGTAGAGCATTCCTTTAAAACCAAGTGAGATACCTAATCTACCATCTCTCCTAACATAACCAGTCTCCCAGAAACCACCATCTGCCCTCACCCAATCTCTTCTCTTCTCAATGATCTTGGCTAGTGTGGGTGAGCCAATCTCCTCCTCTCCTTCAATAAAGAATTTTATTTTTAAACCAAGATCATCTAAGTAAGGAAGTAGATAATCAATTGCACCTAATCTAGCGGCTATATTACCCTTGTTATCAGCCACACCTCTACCAAAAACAAATTGATCTTTTACCACTGCCTTGAAGGGATCTGTTTTCCAAAGATCAAGAGGATCAGGTGGTTGAACATCATAATGATTATATATCATAACAACTCTACTACCACTACCAATCTCAGCTAGAACAGCCGGGTGCCCACCAGCCTCCTCCACATATACCTTAAATCCCCTCTCTTTAAGAAGATCCGAGAGAAACTCAGAGCATCGCTTCATTTCCTCACGGGCATATGCCGCAACCGTGGGTATAGAAACTAACTCCCCAAGGATCTTTATGTATCTCTCATAGTTTTTCTCAACAAAATCATTTAGATTCTGCCTAATTTTTGCCACAAGATCATTAGATACTCTACTCATTATTAAGACCTCAGAGAAACTGTTTTTTACAAACTATAAATATTTCTACTCAAGAACTAAGTAGCATTTTTATTCTCCGGGTCTTGTATTAGCCGTAGTCTTTGTACCAGCTATAAGTATTATTTATAAAGAGACAAAGATTATTAACACCTGGTGATTTAATGAGATGTGAGGATCTCAGAAATAAGATCACGCAATACGTGAGAGAGAATAGAGATAGGCTCGTGGAAGAAGTCCGAAGATTTCTACAAATGCCGAGTATATCTGGGTCGGGACTGGGTATTAAGGAGACAGCATCATTTCTACAGGAGTTTATTAAGACAAGGCTTGGTGGCGAGGCTACTCAATTAACTTATGGCGGGCACCCAATTGTTTATGGCAGGATCAAGGGTTCTAGTCGTAGGAAAATGATTATATATAATATGTATGATGTTCAACCTGTAGAGCCTCTGGATCAGTGGATCTCCCCACCATTTGAGGCAAGAATTATTGAGGATAAAATAATCGCTAGAGGAGCTTATAATACAAAAGGAGCTTTGTTAAGTGCTTTACTAGGTGTAGAGACTTATCTTAGGCTGTGTGGAGAGGTGCCATTAGATATCTTATTTGTTCTAGAGGGTGAAGAGGAGCTTGGTAGTCCCTCAATGCCCAAGTTTGTTGAAGATAAACAAAGTGATTTAAGAGGATCTGAGCTCGTTTATTTCGCGATCCCCTCTGAGAGGAAGATAGGTAAACCAAGTATTGTCTTGGGTAATAAGGGCATAGTATTCGTTGAGCTCAGATCCAAGACCTCTGAGTATGATGTTCACAGTAGTTTTAGTAGAGGTCTCTACAATCCTGCCGTAGTTCTATCACACGTCATTTCTCATTTAATAGATCCTTTGGAGGGTCCTAAGATACCTTGGTTAGATGAGAAAGCTCTAACACCTACTGAGGAGGATCTCAAGTATCTCGATGATATTAAGGAGGCCATGCCTTTCGAGGAATTGCTCGAAGCCTACAAAATATACAGACCCAGACTCTCAGGAGATGATCTCTACATAGCTGTATTCTTTAAACCAACTGTTAATGTAGATGGCTTCTCATCAGGCTACACCGGGCCTGGAACAAAGACTATTACCCCGCAGAGGCTGTGGCTAGACTAGACTTCAGATTAGTACCAGGTATAGAGCCCGAGGACGTTATCGAGGGTCTTAAGAAGATTATTGATAGATTGGGTCTATCAAATCTAGTAGAGATCCATGTTCACGATGCTTACACGTGGAGTAGAACTGATCCTAGGAACCCATATGTTGAGATCTCTAGGAGAGTATATGGCGAAATGGGTTACCAAAAAGTATACACGATACCTAATATCCCAGGATCAGCGCCTGGTTATCTATTCACGAGGAGACTTGATGTGCCAATGATATCAACAGCACCAGGACATGGTGGAAGAGCACATGCACCTAATGAGTATATAACCGTGGACACAGTGCCTAAAATAATTGAGTACACCGCCAGACTAATAAATAGGATCGGTCAAAAAATCTCTACGGAAAAATAATTAGGTCTCTGCGATTTCTTAGCGAATAGAGCCCTTGGATCTACTTTGTAGAAGGCTCTCCCTACGCCATGTAATAGAAGATTCGTTTTCCTTAGATCAGGACCATACTCTG
>JBMFIR010000035.1:0-15015 GCA_049976205.1 Sulfolobales archaeon
CCTATGGTTGTCTCGGTCTCTACGGAACTTTTGAGGACAGAAAATGGATCGGAGACTTCTTATATGCATTAGGTGTTAATTTACTTAATCACCACCTAGTACCCTACTCACTGAAAGGCAGGAGAAAAAGTGATTATGGATTAATGTTTCACTGGGGTCAGCCTTGGTGGAGATTTAATAGATATATAGAGGATTACTTCGCCAGATTAAGTTATGTGCTCTCAAGAGGCCAGAGAGCCGTTGAGGTACTAGTCATTAATCCTATAAGTAGTGTTTGGAGCACGTACACGCCAATAAATGAGTCTAAGGCTAGAGAAATAAATGATCTCTATATAAAGCTCCTTAGAGAACTCCTGAGCATCCACGTAGATTTCGAGCTAGGAGATGAATTAATAATCGAGAAATATGGTAGAGTTGAAGATGGCTTATTTAAGATCGGCAGAGGATCTTATAAAATAGTGATCGTCCCCTACTCACGTAATTTATCTAGTAAAACACTTGATCTTCTACAAAGATTCGTTTCAGAGGGTGGCGAGGTAGTATTCTTCAAGCAAATACCCAAATACATAGATGGTGTAGAGAAGAGATTACCCGACGAATTCCTCAAGAGAGTAAAGATCTTAAGAGATCTTAATGAGTTAAGAGATCTATTTGAGAAAAAAGAGTTGCTTGTTAAGATAGATAGTGATGATAAGTCAGGCGAGATACTTTATCACGTGAGGAAAGTAGATGATAAATACATTGTCTTCGTAGCCAATGTGAGTAGAGAGAATAGCTATAAGGTGAGAATCGGGTTATTAGGCTCGTTCATAGTTGAGAAATGGGATCTCTTCACAGGAGAGATAGAGACTTACACATCTAGATACTCAGGTGATAGAACATTTGTAGAATTCACTCTGGATCCCGTGAGATCAGAGCTTCTAGTATTCTCCCCAGGTATGTCTCAGACAACACTTTTCGAGAAGAATTCCTCTGAGCATATGTTCACGATAGATCTTGGTGGAGAGTGGTTTATTGAGAGATCAGGTCCAAATATTCTTGTTATTGATAAAGCAAGGATTTATTTGGATAAGGAGAGTAGATTTAGTGAACCAATGTATTTACCAAAGATAAGAGATGACTACATGATCAATAGGATCGGTGATAAATTCCTATTGAGATACGAGTTCGAGATAAAAAAGATCCCTGAGAAAGATCTTGAGTTAGTTATTGAGTACACAGACTCTATTAAGAAGATCTATGTAAATAACTACGAAATAGATCCTTTAAAGCCCCTGGGTTCTTGGATAGATCCTAGCTTCAAGAGATATAAATTACCCAGAGAAGTACTGAGAGAAGGAGTGAATCACGTGGATATTGAAGTGGTATCATCATTAGAGCCCGAGATAGAGCCTATCTATATATTAGGTGAATTCGGAGTGGAACTCGTAGATAATGGTAAGAAGCCTATTATAGTCTCAGAAAAGAGATCTCTTGAAATCAGAGGAAGCATAGATCTCGTTAAAGAAGGCTACCCATTCTACTCAGGAGAAATAATTCTATCCACTAAACTAGTGAACGATAAAAAATTCACCAGGGCAATCCTAGAGATCGAGGAATTAAATGCGGTATTAGCCGAGATAGAGATTAATGATGTGAAATTCCCGCCACTTATCTATAGAAAGAATTCCAGGATCGATGTAAGCAAAGCACTTAGAGAAGGAGCAAACAATATCAAGATCAGATTAGTCGGAAGCCTCAGAAACACGCTAGGACCACTACACAGAGAAGACCCCATATGGACAGGTCCAGAAACATTCTATGTGATAGATGCCACATGGAGAGATGAATATATACTAAGACCACTTGGTTTCAAAGGATTAAAAATTCATATATTCAGCTAATCACTTCTCTAAATTAAGTGTCTCAAGGAATTTATTGTAGAGATCCTCGTACTCACCTTCTTTGTATGTCTCAAATAATTTTATTTCTGTGGAGTTTCTCACATATTCTCTTAACTCATTAAGTGAATTTATCACATCTAATCCTCTGGCTTGCATCAATATGTTCCCTACGGATGTTGCTTCGTAAGGACCTGCGTAGACTTTTCTTTCGCTTATATCGCTTATTAATTGATTTAGTTCATTGTTTCTTGCTCCACCACCAATGATATTGATCGTGTTGATTCTTTTACCGATTAATTTCTCAATTAATTCTATCACGTATCTATACTTCATTGCCAAACTATAGTAGACCCCGACTATAATGTCTCCTAAACCTACTGTGTGGTCTTGACCTGTTTTCTTGAGATAATTCCTAATAGCCTCCACCATATTCTGTGGTGAGATGAATTCCTCGTGATCAGGATCAATAAATATACGGGGTTTCTCGGCGGAGGAAATAAGCTTATTGATCTCTTCATATGTTAGTTCACTACCTCTCTCCTCTTTAACCACTCTTCTTATTTCCTCAATTATCCACATACCCTGAACATTTTTCAGGAATCTTATTGTTCTGAAGACCCCTCCCTCGTTAGTGAAATTATATCTATAGCTTAATTCATTTATTATCGGTTGATTAATCTCTACACCTATCAAAGACCATGTCCCAGAGCTTATATAAGCTACATCATCCGCGATCATCGGTGTCGCGGCCACAGCTGAGGCTGTGTCATGTGTTGCTGGTGGTGTCACATATATTTCTCCTCGGATCTCTAGTTCCTCCATGAGATCTCTTCTAAGATCCTCTTTTAGTTCTCCTGCCTCGAATATATCGGGGAAAATATGTTTGGGGAGCTCTAGTCTCTCTATTAATTCAAATAACCATTTTCTTCTCCAGGGATCGAGGAGTTGAGTTGTTGAAGCATTTGTGTACTCAACGAGATCTAGTTTTGATAGCCAGTAATGGAATAGATCAGGGATCATGAGAAATCTACTCGCTACACTGAGCTTAGGATCGTTTCTTAGTCTCATTGCATATAGGTGATAAATAGTGTTTATTCTCATGAATTGTATACCTGTTAATTTATATAATTCTTCACGAGATATCTTCTCGGAGATTTTCTCAACGGCCTCTATGGTTCTAGGGTCTCTGTAGGCGTGTGGTAAACCAATTAATTCTCCGGTGGAGTCGAGTAGAACAAAATCTACTCCCCAGCTATCAACACCAATTGAATAGAATCTTTCTCTATAGGCTCTATGTATGCTCTTTATTGTTTTCTTTATATCATCCCATATCTTGAGAAGATCCCAGTAAAGATTTTCTCCTACTTTAATTATTTGATTAGACCATTTATATGTGTCTAAGAATCTAACTCTTTTCTCCACCTCATCTAGCTCGGCGACGATAGCTCTATAACTACTTGCGCCAAGATCAAATGCTAATATGATCATCTAGATCTGCCCAAAAACATATTTCTTCAAGAAACTCAGTATCTTGACTTGATCCCCTGAATCTCTTATTTTCTCAAACTCGTCCTTAACACTATATAATAATAAGGTTCTCTTCATGATATTCGCGAAGAACTCTTTAGATATCCTAAGGGCCTCAACAGGATCCATTCTGTAGGGGAATTGATCCAGGATATAGGTTTCTTTATAATCCGTATCAATTGTTGCGTAGAGAAAATCTATTAGTTGCCACAGATCACTTGTGCCAATTATTCTATCCTCATCATTACTATGATACTTAGAAGCATTCAAATGTATAGAGACCAGAGGAACATCCATGAAATATGTGAGATAAACGGAGTAAGCAGGCTCAACAGCGTACATAAGCTCATGACCATAGTCAATAATTATTCCAAGAACATCCTTACCCAAAGAATCATTTATTTTCTTAGCCAACGCGATAGAGGTTTGCGACGTGGGAATAATCATGTTCCCCTCCTTAGGCTCCTTAGGCTTAGCCTCAATACCTACACGAATATTCTTAGCCGAAGCCTTATCACATATCTCTCTTAAACCATCAAATAACATAGATAGTCTTTTACCATAATTTATCTCAAGACTATAATCCCAACCATCCTGCCCAGGCCAAATCGTGACCACGTCAACACCTAGCTTGGTAGCGACTTCGAGAGCCTCTAAATGTATCTCGAGAGCTCTTCTCCTGAGGGAGGGATCAGGATTTGTCAAAGAACCCATCTTCATCTGAGGAAAACCAGAGATATCAACACCAAGAGCCACAGGCACAAGATTGTTCTCTCTAGCGAATCTCACGACACTATCCACTAAACCCCAATCAATGCTCAGATCAGATCTTAGAAATTCAGCTAGAACAGGAGAAAAATACTTCACCCCAGCTCTCTTAATTCTCTCGAGCCTACTAATTATATCTGATGATAAACCAGGATTGTAGCCTCTCACCATAAATCTATCGCTAAAATCACCAACAACCCAGGTCCCAGAACCAAATTTTATTTCAAAGGTGTTCAAGAAACGATCTATTTCCTCACCCTCTAAGTACCCCTTGAAATCATCTAATTTCTTTAGAAGATCTTTTCTAACCATTAGACTCACCGTATTAATTAAAGTTATTAAAGTTTTATTTAATTATAAGCATTAGTTAAACAATACTGAAACCCTATAATATTTTTTACCCCCTTAAGTTAATAATGTATGTGATGAGGTGTGCTCTCTGAGTTCTCGCCCATCTGCGATAAGTACCGTATCCATTGTCTTAATGATTGTGTTGCTCATAATAGGTTTAGCAGTTGGTTACTTCATAGGGATCTCGACGGCTCCGTCTCCTAAACCCTCTGTCTCTACTCTCACACAGTTAGTTACCTCATATATAACTACCACAGCTCCAACGCCTACGACAAAGCCTCCGATCAAGATAGCGCTACTCCTAATGGGTGCTGGTAATCCATACTGGGATGCATGGGCTCAGGGTGTTAGTGATGCTGTATCTCTCTTGAATGCTTATGGGATATCTGCTTCATATACTTACTTCGATGGTAAATATGATCCTTCTACACAATATAATCAAATACTATCTGCAATAGGCGCTTATAACGTTATAATTCTAACACCTGTTGATCGCGTAGGTTTACAAACAGCCATTCAGACAGCTATGTCTCAAGGAGTCTATGTAATAGTTGCAGATAATGCTGTTGAGAACGATAGTCTAATGAGACCCTTCATAGGATCAAACAATGTTAAGGCTGCAGAAACCGAGGCTCTAGCACTCATACAGGCTCTTAGAGAGAGTGGAAAACCAACTCCATGGAAGATCTTGATTGTCCACGGAGTCACAACAGCTGCTAACAACGTCCTTAGATTAATGGGTTATGTAAACGTTCTTAAACCATTCATTGATAACGGAACAATTAAAGTCGTAGATGTTCAGTGTGGTTGCGACACAGCAGATAAAGCATATAGTGTAACACTAACTGTTCTAGCTAAGTCTAAGATTGATGGTGTATTATCAACTAATGATGCTCAGGCCATAGGAGTAATAAGAGCTATTAAAGCCTCGGGTTTAACACCTGGTAAAGATGTTATAGTAGTTGGTCTGGACGGCATACCAGAGGCCATAGAAGCTATTAGAGCTGGTGAAATGTATGCTACTGTCTCTCAAGCACCATATGTCATGGGCTTCTACAGTGTGCTACTAGCATGGCTTCATCTATACTTTGGTGTTGATCCTGTTAAGATCGCTGGGGAAAAGAACTGGATCGTTACTCCAACACCTCTGGTAACTAAGGCAAATGTCGATACATATACAGCCATTGTCAAAGGACAGTACATGCTACCACTACCCACAGAGTACACAAAGAATGTTAAACCTGTATCTGATGTAACAGCTCTCATAAACACCTTAAAGACCGGCTAAAAATAATTTATTGAAAAATAAAAAATTTCTTTTTTATTCTTTTTTAATTAAAGAATAGTAGAAAGGGTTCTTTAATGGTTGAAAAAGATGTGATCTTGTACACTAGAAGTATAACAAAAATATTTCCTGGCGTAATAGCTCTAAATAATGTTGATTTTGATCTTTATAAAGCAACTATACATGCGATCGTAGGTCAGAATGGGGCTGGGAAATCCACGTTTGTTAAGATCCTTAATGGTATTTATAGAGCTGATAGCGGCAAAATATTCATCAGAGGAGTCGAGGCTAATATTAGGAACCCCTCAGATGCTAGGAGATATGGTATAACACTAACTCATCAAGAAGTTATGCTGATACCTAATTTAACCATTGCAGAAAACGTTTTTATAAGTAAACTACATCTATTCTCTAGATACAGTAAAGATACTTTAATAGATGAGGCAAAGAAATATTTAGAGATAATAGGTCTAAATAAAGATCCTATGACAAAAGTTAAGGAGCTCAGAGTAGTTGAGCAACAAATGATTCAATTAGCTAGAGCATTAGCCGAGAACTCTGAAATAATATGTATAGACGAGTTAACTAGCGCATTAAATCCTCTTGAAACAAAAAAACTATTCGAGGTAATAGATAATCTTAAGAGACAACAAAGGAAGACATTCATATTCATAACTCATAGAATTAATGAAGTTTTTGAAATAGCCGATTACGTAACGGTGCTGAGAGAAGGCATTAAGGTATTTACAAAAAAAGTTGATGAAACATCTCCAGAAGAAGTTATTCACGCAATGATCGGTAGAAACCCTAAGGAGATATATGTTTCTCGAGAGCATAAAGATATTAGGCGAGAAACTCCTCTTTTGAAAGTAGAGAATTTATCAACTAGAAGAAGCACTCCCGTCGAGACTGAGTTGAGAGATATATCTTTTGAGCTATACAGAGGAGAGATCCTAGCAATACTAGGTCTCTTAGGGGCTGGAAAAACAGAACTTGGGAAAGCATTAATAGGCGAAGAGAAAATTGTTTCAGGACGTGTATTAATAGGAGGAAGAGTAGTTAAGATAAGAAATCCTCATCAGGCTATGAAGCACGGCATATTATACTTACCTGAAGATAGAAAGAGATCGGGTGTTATACCCGATATGAAGATCTATGAGAACATCACGATATCTTCAGCCTCCGATAAAGCTTTATTAGGAATAATAAGAGTCAGATCTAAAGAAAAAATAGATGCTTCTGAATGGATTAATAAACTAAGGATTTATCCGAGCAATATCGAGTTTAAAGTCAAGAATCTCAGTGGAGGAAATCAACAGAAAGTCCTTATTGCAAGAAGTTTAGAGACTAATAGCAAGATACTTATATTCGATGAACCAACATTTGGAATCGATATAGGAGCTAAGGCTGAGATAAGAAGATTAATTTCTAGTTTAGCTGATCAAGGCTACGGAATAATATTGTTAACAAGTGATGTTGACGAGGCTCTCACACTAGCTGATAGAATCGCAATATTGGTTAATGGAAGAATCACTAATATTCTGGAGAATAAAAATTTAAATAGAGAAATGATCATTTCCCTATTAGGTGCAGAAAAAAATGAGCGTTTTTCCAGAGGTAGCTAAAAATAGTATAAAAAAATACTTAAGTAATCTATCTACAATTATTAAAACAAATGAATTAGCAGGTCCTATAATAGCTCTAGTACTTCTCTACATAGCATCAGCTGTGCTCTCAAGTAGATTCTTGACACTTGAGAACCAGATCGTTATTTTACTAATGTTTATTCAAATAGCATTACTGGCTCTGGGGGAAGCTCCTATAATAATGATGGGTAGCATAGATCTTTCCCCAGGATCCGTTATGGGACTCGTAGCTGTATCAACAGCCTATATGATCGTGTTTATGAATATTTCCCCAAATACAGCTGTTGCATTAGGTCTATTAATAGGATTTGCTACAGGATTACTAAATGGTTTACTAGTTACAAAGGCGAAGCTACCATCATTTGTAGTGACACTAGCAGTTTTGCTAGCTGGTAGAGGATTGATCTATATAATAACAGGAGGCTACAGCATAACTGGGGGAGAATTATATAAACTAGGTGTTCTAATCAACAGATACTTTGGGATACCATTGGTCATATGGCTACTTCTCCCAATAATAGTCATGTACTACTACTTCCTCAAGTACACAACAATTGGATTATACATCTATGCGATAGGCGGAAACGAAGAGGCTGTGAGAGTAGCAGGCGTAAACGCGGATCTAGTTAAGATATTAACCTTCTCTATAGCGGGTCTACTTTACGGAGTAGGAGGAATATTTATATTAGGTCAGCTACAGTCAGGATATGCAAACATAGGATATGGATATGAACTAAGTGCAATCGCCGCCTGTGTTTTAGGGGGAGTAAGTCTAGCCGGGGGTGTTGGTAGTCCTCTTAGTCCAGTGATTGGAGGATTAATACTAACATTGATACAAAATATATTAATACTCCTAGGCGTGAACCCATTCTATCAATGGGTAGTGACAGGTGCTATACTGGTTGTAGCAGGTGCTGCCTTAACAAGAGGGGTTCGATACACTAAATAACCTCCGTAAACTAGAGGCATAATTACTACTCTATCTCTATCACTAATCTCTCTACCTAGATCCTCCGAAACTAAATTATTCACTAACACAACCACATTATTTTTTAATTTCTCCCCTGCCAGCAGAGTATCTCTCGACACAATAATACCTCTATCGATAAGTACTTCAATAAGATCTCTTATAGTAGCACCTCTCTTCACAAATAATTTTGTTTCGTGAGTTTTCATATCTATTGTGAAAGGCGGTAAAACCTTAACTATAACCTCGATCTTTTCCTCGGAGATTAATCTGGACACCTAGGTGAAATATCTGTAATTAATTAAATAAAAATTTATAATCATGTTTTCCACCTATTTATGATAATTAATATGTGTACTTTACATATCTATTATCTTGGTGATGAAAATGAGTGAGTTAGAGGGCTTATCCGAAGAACAATTAAAAAATGATATATGTAAGGTCATGAGGAACTTATTTAACAGAGGTTTAGTATCTGCTTTAGGAGGTAATGTAAGTGCTAGATTACCGGGATCCAACGAATTTTGGATAACTCCGAGCGGCATTTTTAAAGGAGAACTTAATCCAGATGATCTCGTCAAATTAGATCTTGAGGGAAACGTCTTAGACGGGTTCTTAAGACCCTCGGTTGAGTGGCCTCTTCACGCGGCGATATATAGAGTCAGACCAGATGCTAACGCTGTTGTTCATGCTCACAACCCAGTCACTCTAGGACTAGCTTTAGCCGGGGTCTCGCTGAAACCGATTAGTGTTGAGGCTGTGATGGTTTTGAGAAAGGTAGAGATTGTTCCATTCGCTTTCCCAGGCACAGATGAGTTGGCTAAATTAGTTGCTGAGAAAGCCGCGAAGGGTGCTAG
The DNA here is from genome assembly GCA_049976205.1 of Sulfolobales archaeon. GTDB lineage: Archaea > Thermoproteota > Thermoprotei_A > Sulfolobales > AG1 > WYEN01. The sequence goes on from JBMFIR010000035.1 coordinate 9,285, forward strand.
AGCTATCATACTACAGAATCACGGGGTGGTCGCTATAGGAGCTAATCTATATGATGCAGAGGCTATTGCGGAGACCATGGAGGAGGTTGCGACAGCTCAGTTCGTCGCGATGGCTCTGGGCAAAGAGCCTCCAGTTGTTCCTGAGAAAGATGTTGAGCTATATTATAAGCTATACAAGATGTGAGGTGTTCCCAAATAGAATTTTTTGGATACGCTGGTAAGATCGCTTACATAGATCTCTCTAGAGAAAAGATAGAGAGTAGAGAACTTAGTGAGGATGAGATAAAATTATTTATCGGAGGCATAGGATTAGCGACAAAGCTACTCGTAGAAAATATACCGGATCCGAAAATAAATCCTTTTGAACCAGAGAACCCCCTCATATTTATGACAGGAGCATTAACAGGCACACCCGTGTATGGTAGTAGTAGATTTATCGTAGCCTCCAAATCACCTCTTACAAATGCGTGGGGGGAAGCTCATATAGGAGGTCATTGGGGACCTGAGCTTAAAAAGGCGGGCTTCGACGGCTTAGTTGTGGTTGGGAAAGCTAAGGATCCTGTTTATATATACGTTGAGAATGAGAAAATAGAGATTAGAGACGCAAGAAGATTCTGGGGATTGGATATATATGAAGCCTCAAAAGAGATCCTTAAAGAGGTTGGTGATGAGAACGCTAAAATAAGCTTGATAGGTCCTGCGGGTGAGAACCTAGTAAGGATCGCTACAATAGCTTTTGATCCTATACCTTACGGCCCTAGAATGGCTGGTAGAACAGGTATGGGCTCTGTTATGGGATCAAAGAATCTTAAGGCAATAGTTGTTAAAGGTAGTGGAAGGATTAAACTGAAAGATCCCTCTAAGGTAGCAAGTGTTCTTAATAGACTCCTTCCATTAATAATGTCTTCACCGACTGCACAGATCTATTCACTCTATGGTACATCGGGTGAGGTCGAGGAATTCTATGAGTACGGAGATATGCCTATTAAGAATTTTAGTGAGGGAGTCTTTGAGGGGTACAAGAAGTTAACTGGTGAATATTTCAAAGAAAAAGGTCTTATGATTGGAACATATGGTTGCTGGGCTTGTCCTGTTAAGTGTTGGAAGATAACTAAGTCAGAGAGTCTAACATCGTTTAGATTCCCAGAATACGAGACAATAGCTTCTTTCGGGACAATGCTCAAGATCGATGATCCAAGCTACATAGTTAAATTCAATGAGATCTGTAATAGATATGGTCTCGACACAATCTCTACAGGTAATACTATCGCATGGTTATTTGAGATTTACGAGAGAGGCTTAGTAAACAAAGATATGCTGGGTGGCATAGAGCCTAAGTGGGGAGATGGTGAAGCAGTTATTAAGCTTCTCCACATGATCGGTAGAAGAGAGGGGATCGGTAAAATACTTGCTGAGGGCTGTAGAAGAGCATCGCAGATATTAGGAAACGACACAGAGAGATACTGTATGCATGTAAAAGGTGTCGAGATGCCAATGCATGATCCAAGAGCCTTTAAAGGGTTAGGTCTACAATACGCGACATCTAATAGAGGTGCTGATCATCTATATGGATTATTTATGAGAATTGAGCAAGGGCAGAGAATGCCTGATCTAAGAATATATGAGAGAGTAGATAGATTCTCAACAAAAGGAAAGGGTTGGATGGTTGCTACAATGCAGATCTGGAGTGAGATCCAGGAGTCAATGGGAGTATGTAAATTCATTGATATACCACCAGCTCATATAGCTGGGCTCTACACATATGTTACAGGGATCAAGACTACGGTGCAAGATCTGTTAGTGGTTGGCAAGAGAATATTTACTCTAAAAAGATTATTTAACGTAGCAAACGGTATCTCAAGAAAAGATGACACATTACCTAGAAGAATATTAAGTGAACCACTAAAAGAAGGCGGTTCCAAGGATCAAGTTGTTGAATTAGATCATATGCTCGAAGAATATTATAAATTCATGGGATGGGACAACGATGGGAAACCTACTAGAGAAGTCATTGAGAGCCTAGGACTAGTAGAGTACGCAAAGAAATTAGCCCTGATCTAATACACCTTATTATCGTTGAAGCAAATTACTATATTTGTCGCCAATAAATATTAGTCTAACTAATAATTTCACGATATAATCTTTGATTGCGCTTTTCTAAGCTTTGGGTATATGAATACTACCTTAGCGATCATGGCGTAGTACCTTAGTTTCCACGCGTATTGTTTCAGATCTCTTCTATTACTCTCATAACCCTCTTTCTCAATGAGATCTGCTATTCTCTCCATCTCCTCAATATCTGCCATAGTGTATTCATTCGGATCCTTATCAAGCAACTGAAGAAGTCTTTCATAGACCTCTTTAGTGTAGTACTTAGACTTGGGGGAGGGAAGCAGTGATTTAACGACACCTCGGAGAGCAAGAGCCTCTGTTGTGGATAAAATATTCTTAGTCTCTAAAGTAGACACCAAGATCTCAGAGAACTGTAGAAAGGCACTCTCTAATCTATCTATTTGATTAGCTAAGACATCTAATCTCTTATTTATCTCATTAAATCTTGTTTCGAGAGACTCGAATCTTTTATCTACTTGATTAAATCTTTCATCGATCACCATGAATCTACTATCGATCTCAGAGAATTTTCTGCCTAGCCAATAGGCTAGTGCAGAAAATGAGCTAACTATGGTTATTAATGTCGCAATAGTTGACAATAATGTCTCATTAATCATCTCATCACTCTAATTCTCATATATATATTACTTACTTTAGTTTATTAACTTATTACTGGTCGTATCATAATGATTCTACGGCAAAAACAATTATTGAGTAGTGATTAATAAGATTTTCAATGTGCTAATTTCATTAGCATCCCGAGGATTTTTTCTTTAATTAAAGTTTCGGAGTTTTTCTCAAGAAAACTCCACTTAGCTAATTTAGCCTCGTACTTATTCTCTATGAAGCTTCTCTCGATCGGTATATAGCCTATGTAATCATTTGTGTATGCTGAGATCATTATATTCCTGTATTTTACTGATCTTGCTTGCTCCTTAATTAATAAACTAGTTTCGCTGAGAACTTCTCCTGGGACGCCGATTATAACGTTGTCTGCACCGATCCTTATCACCTGGATTATTGTTCTGATCTCTCTCACACCTCTCTTCAACAAGTCTAGTTCCTCGTCGAGGTACAAGAGATCAATCCACGATGAATCGAATAGCAGATTTCTTGTGTCCCCATATATATTCTTTAGAGACTCGTATTCTCTGAGTAGATTATCGAGATCTTTATTAGGTGCCCTGGTTCTCAACACTATCTCTTCCTCTAATGATCGAAGATCCTCTGAGAGTATCTCCTCGCTGGAGTAGTATAAGGAGAGTATTTCCTCGCTTAGTACTGAGCCTAGGTAACTCATGTATCTAACTCCTTTCTGCAAAGGATCTATGTCTCCGCAGGCTCCAGTTAAGAAAATAACTTCAAATCCCTTCCTAGATAATTGCCGAGAGATCTCTCCTGGATAATCTGATGAGATCCCGAGACCAACATTTGTCACTGGGTGACAAGCGTAGTTAGCTATAACAATCTTTTCTCTATCGCCTTCTACGCCTAATATACTTAGTTCATTGTCTACCACCCCGTCTCTGAAAGCTCTATTGAAGCATAGATTAGACACTTTCTTATACCCTGATCTTATTGAAGATACCTTGTCTAATGAATAGATCAGGTCATCTGATGCTTCTTTAACAATCTCCAGTAATTTCCTAAACCATGTCTCATAGAGATCTTTTTGCTCTTTCGTGTAAGGGAACGTGTGTGTCCACATTGGGATAATTGTCTCGGGTGCTGAGTGAGTATGTGTTGTAGCGATCATTACATCAGATCTATTCACGCCAAGTCTTCCACTTATTATATCCCGGATCTTCTCAGCATCTTCACGGTACAGCCCTAGTAGATCTAGTTGTGTAATAACTACTGAATCACCAGATCTATTCACGAGATAAAGTATTCTTAGATAAAGAGGATCTATTACATGCGTAGACGATAGACCAAGCCGATGACCATAACCACCTAATCTAATACCCACTGGAGGAGTAATATCTCTCCTAACATAAGCATAATCCAAAGAGTCTCACCAAAAAATCAATTCTTTCTATAACCAGCCAGCTTCTCCAGGAACTCAACTACCTCAGAGGCGTGGCTCTTAGGATCCACTTTACCCCATTTCTTGATCACTACACCCTTATCATCTATTAAGAAAGTGACTCTCCGAGCACGACCATAAGGGCCTTTGACACAGTACATCTCAATAACCTTGCCCTCAGGATCAGCCAGGAGAGTGAAGGGGAGATTATACTTCTCAGAGAATCTTTTAATATCCTCAACACTATCTTTAGAGACACCGACAACCACAGCATTAAGAGAGGTTATCTTCTCATAAACATCTCTGAAGCCAACAGCCTCAATAGTGCATCCACTAGTCATAGCCTTAGGGTAGAAGTATAGAACCACGTATTTACCTCTCAGACTCGATAATCTAAAAACTCTATTGCTCTGATCCCTTAACTCGAAATCAGGAGCCTCAACACCCTCCTCAACACAACTCAAAGACACACACCAGATAAAATCCACACAAAAACTAATATATTAGAGCTCGCATTACCAATGAGAATTTTTAATCAATTCACCTCGTGGATCCTATAAAATAGCATCTAATAAACTTGACATAAGTCTCAGGAATCACTGTGACTGAAATGGGTATTAGGGTCATAATCTCAGGCTTATTTAATATTCCTGGAAGTCTAACATGGAGTCTGGGTATAGGGTTAGGATATCCAAGAAATACACTATTTATATCCCGCGAGAAATTTCGAGGAAACTCAATTTAAGAGAAGGAGACTACGTGAGACTCAGAGTTGAGAGAAATAAGCTGATAATTGAGCCTATTGTGAACCCATTTGATTTGGCTTTGAGTAATAAGAAATATGCTAAGATCACGTTCGAGGAATTCGAGAAGACATCTGAGGAGATCCAAAATGAACTCTTCAAGTAAAGCAGGAATTCTTATTGACACCTCATATCTCCTACCTATCCTAGGTGTTGAGGTAGTAGGGATCACAAAAGTACTTGAGATCCTTAAAAGAATCTTATTGAGCGGAGAGATCGATATTTACTATTCTCCTTTTAGTCTCTTCGAGGCTCTGGGTAAGATTAGTAGATTAAACTATGATCCTGAGATTGTAGAGCAAGGGTTAATAGCAATACTAGAGGAATTTAAAGTCTCTCTACCAAATACACAAGCCTACATGAAAGCTTTAGAATTAAAGAAGAAAGGATTTAGAGACTTAATAGATCTACTCTTATACACATCAGCCCTCGCAAATAAATTGAGATTTCTCACAAGAGACAGAGAACTAATAGAATTTCTCGAAAAACACGAAGAAGATACTACAAATATTCTTCCAGAAGACGTATTTGTGGAAGAGTTTAAGTAGTATCTATACTACTTTTCTTATTATAAAGATCTTGTTACACCGACACTTATTCCTCCGAGACTAAGTATCCAGCATATATATCCTGACCCAATAGATCCCATCTGTTACCATGATATGCTTCTCACCTCTGAAACTCCTAGCTCTCTTATTCTAATCCTCTCAATATCTCACAGGATCTCTGCGGAAGAGCTCCACGTAAGGAGGATAACGATCGATCTTTAGCAAACAACCAGTTCTAATAG
>JBMFIR010000036.1:0-13658 GCA_049976205.1 Sulfolobales archaeon
TGAAGGGTTAATTAATTCATATAGTTTAATATAATCTGAGAGATTCTTTTTCATTGGCGCCACGACTCCTGGGGTTGAGGTGTTGAGTGAGTGAATACTTCTATATTTCTCGATCTCAAATGAGGTTTTGTATAGAAATGGTAGTGCGAGAGACAGTAATAACCCGAGAACTATTGATAGGACACCTAGCAAATATATTAATCTCCCAGTCAACATATGGATCTCCATCTATACTCTAGACCGGATCTGTATTTAACTCTATCTACTGAACAGATCTTTCAAGAAGTGTTCATACCCTTGAACACAGAAAGAGATTTATTCGCATCATTAATTAATTCAATTGATAATATGAGTGATAAAGAGAATAGGGAAATTACTGATTCATTAGATATAGGTGATCTGAGTGAGAGTGCGTTTAGGATATATTTTTATTTGCTCACAGAGAATGAGCCTAGAGGAGTGAGAGAGATCGCTAGAGATCTGGGGATGCCTGTGAGCACTGTTCATTATAATCTGAAGAGATTAGAGAGAATTGGTCTTGTTAAGAGAGTAAGTGATGGATACGTTATTGCGCGTATAATTAAGATAAGAGGATACATTGTGATAGGCAGATATCTTATCCCTAGATTCTTTATTTACTCACTTTTCTTTGTAGGCGTGGTCTCAGGATATTTAATTAGGTTTCTGATCTTAAATGAATCAATTGATATTGATAAGATAATAGCTGTAATAACTGCTCTTGTTGCTCTGGTAATATTTATCCACGAGTTACGCAACATAAAAAACTATAGAGTAGGTTAAGAGAGATATAAAAAGAATTATTCTCCAACTAATCTCTTGGCTTCAGCGCCCTTAGAGTATTTGAGAGTTGCTTGGGCGGCAGCCAGCCTAGCAACTGCTACTCTGTAAGGTGATGCGCTCACGTAGTCTAATCCTGCTCTGTAGAAGAATTCTATTGACTTCGGATCTCCTCCATGTTCGCCACATATACCCACTTCTAGTTTTGGATTAGCTTCTTTACCTTCTCTAGTGCCTATCTCTACTAGTCTGCCCACACCATCAACATCTATTGTTTCAAACGGGTTCTCTTTCAGTATCTCGTACTCTAGGTACTGCGGTAGGAATTTGTTCTCGGCGTCATCTCTGCTGAAGCTGAATGTTGCTTGTGTTAAGTCATTGGTTCCGAAGCTAAAGAAATCTACTTCTTTAGCTATTTCTCTCGCTGTTAATGTTGCCCTGACCGTCTCGATCATTGTGCCTATCTTGATAGGTACTTTTACTCCATATTCTTTCTCGACATCCTCTAGAGCTGGTAGTATTGCTCTCTGCTTCACGTATCTAATTTCTTGGACATGAGATACTTGTGGCACCATGATCTCTAGATGTGGCTCATATCCCTCTTTAATTAATTCTGCTGCTGCCTCAATCATTGCTCTAGCTAGGTAGTAGTATATCTCTGGGTGAGTAACACCTACTCTAACTCCTCTGTGCCCAAGCATTGGATTGTGCTCCTTGAGCACTGTAACTCTCTTATAGAGCCATTCTAATTCCTCTAATCTCTTTCTTAGGCTAGTTGTGTCTTGTTTCTTTGCATCTGCTTCTCTAATAGCTTCTTTTACATCATATATTTGTTTTAATACTTCTTCTGGTGCTGGTAGGAACTCATGTAGTGGAGGATCAATTAATCTTATGACTACAGGTAGCTTATTCATTATCTTAAGCATTTCTTTGAAGTCTTGTTTAATCATCTTAGATAATTCTCTGAGATATTTCTCTCTCTCCTCTTTACTCTCTGATAAAATAACTTTTCTGAGAAGCTCTAATCTCTCAGGCCTTCTAAACATTCTTTCGATCCTTAGTAAGCCTATTCCCTCTGCACCGAATTTTCTAGCGATCTCAGCATCCTCAGGTACATCAGCGTTTGCCCTAACACCTATTTTTCTTATTTCATCAGCCCACTTTAATAATGTCTCTAACTCACCCTTGATCTCTGGGAGAACAGTTGGTAACTCACCTAGATAAACATTACCAGTGCTTCCATCAATTGTGATCCAGTCTCCCTCCTTAACTACTACATTCCCCACTCTAAAGATCTTTTTCTCATAATCAATTTGTATAGCCTCGGCACCCACGACAGCTGGTTTACCAATACCTCTGGCCACTACTGCTGCGTGAGATGTCATTCCTCCTCTAGAAGTTAATATACCTACTGCAGCGTAGAAGCCGTGTACATCATCAGGTTTCGTCTCAACTCGTACTAGTATAACTCTCTTACCCTGCCTAGCCCATTCAACAGCATCATCCGGATCAAACACCACCTGTCCTGAGGCCGCACCTGGTGATGCTGCCAGACCCTTAACTATTGGGGTCGCTTTGATCTTAGGATCGATCATTGGGTATAGCAATCTCTGAACGGTCTCAGGAGGAACTTTCAGGATGGCCTCTTCCTTAGATATGATTCCCTCCAAAGCCATGTCAACAGCTGTCTTAACTCTTGCGAGAGGCGTCATTTTAGCAGCTCTGTTCTGGAGGAAGTATAGCTTCCCGTTTTCAATAGTGAATTCTATGTCCATAACATCTTTATTAAGCTTCTCGAGCTTCTTTCCAGCCTCGATTAATTTCTGGTAATTCTCAGGCATTAATCTTTTTAACTCCTCGAGATCATATGGAACTCTTATACCAGCAACCACATCTTCTCCCTGAGCATTAGGCAGAAACTCTCCGTAGGGTTTATCTTCACCTGTTGCAACATCTCTTGTGAAGTATACACCTGTACCAGAGCTCCAGCCCATGTTCCCAAAAACCATTGTTACGACATTGACTGCTGTGCAGTCAGCCATGTCAGGTGTTATTTTATTCGCTATTCTATAGAATATAGCTCTCGGATTCATCCAGGATCTAAATACCGCCCTTATTGCAAGCTCTAATTGTTTATATGGATCCTGCGGAAACTCTCCCCAGTTATCTTTTATGATCTTCTTATATCTTTCCACGAGTTCCTTCAAATACTCAACAGATCTACTCCATAGATTAGGTGCCACGTCTCTAGGCGGCTGAGCATCTAATCTAACACTATACTTCGGATAATGAATCTTTATTTCATTAAGCTCCTCCTTAAACTTCTCCTCAGCTTCTTTCTTGAATCTCTCCTCAAGTTCTCTATAAGCCTCGTCGAATAGCTTCTCGTTAACACCAAGAACTATTCTGCCAAACATTTGTAGAAATCTTCTATAGGAGTCATAGGCAAACCACTCATTATTAGTTGCTTTAGCTAGAGCCTTTACTGTCTCATCATTTAAACCTAAATTAAGTACTGTATCCATCATTCCAGGCATTGAGAGAGCTGCACCAGATCTCACTGAGACTAGCAGAGGCGTGTTTTCTTTATCACCAAATTTCTTACCGGTTTCTTTCTCAAGCCACTTCATGTATTCTAAAACCTGATCCATTAAACCGGAGGGAAGATCTAGGCTATCGATAATAGACCATATCTTTTTGATGATCTCGTCTCTTACTTGAGGCGGAGGGTTTTTCTCTAATTCCTTAACTAAACTATCAATGATCTCTCTCTTTGATCCATAGAATTCTCTGCAGGCTTCAGTAGTTATAGTGAATCCTGGAGGTACTGGGAGTCCTATTTGTGTCATTTGAGCAAGTGAAGAGCCTTTGCCTCCCAGAAGCTTCTTATCACTCCAATCTCCCTCATGAAACGCGTATATATACTTCTTGCTACTAACCATTTTTAAATAACCAATGTATTTTCTCCTCAAATGTTTTTAAAGATTAATTTTTGGAGATTCAAGAGTCTTACGATAATACCTATGTTAGAATAGAGTTTAATTATGAGAGATCTTCTATGTAGTTGTTTCACGGTTTATTTTCGCGAGATAAGTATTCATCATCTCTCTTAAAGCAATAGATCTATGACTAATAAGAATCTTCACTTCTTCACCTAGCTCAGCAAATGTTTTCTCGTATTTTTCTGGTATAAATATTGGATCGAATCCAAAGCCTTTAGAACCTTTAATCTCTCTACTTATAGATCCTTTCACGACACCAATAGTTATCCTAATATTATCGTCTCCCCTTAATCTATACGCTACGGCGGATTTGAAATAAGCTCTCCGATCTAATTTATCCTCTAATAGCTTAAGTATTCCCAAGAGACCTATTGTTTTATATACATAACTTGAGTAAGGTCCTGGAAAACCATTTAAACTCTCTATGAATAATCCAGCATCTTCTCTAAATATAATATCCCATTCATCGGGATCCTCTATGTGTTTAAGAGCCTCCTTGAGTGAGTATAGGGCTATATCCTCTAAATTGTTACTTTGTATCTCGATTTTTGGAATATTTCTTGGCAGAGGATCTATTTCAAAATGGATCTTCGGGTACAATTTCTCTAGAAATAGCTTTGTCTCAAGGATCTTATTGGCGTTCTCAGTAATAGATAAGAGTCTTATTTTAGTCATTAGCCAGCTGCTCTCCCTGAGCTCCAGATCGAGTCAAAGTATTGAGTTAATTTACTCGCTACTTCTTTACTCATTATCATTATGGACACCTCGTGATTTTGTGTTAAGGCTGATTGTGTCCAGTTATGAGAGCCTAAGAAAACGATTTTTCCATCTATTACCACAAGTTTTGTGTGAGTTGTTCTTGCAGAGCTCTCGTCTAATTTAATAGATATGTTATGTTGCAAGAGATAATTTATCGTCTCTGGATAAGATCTTTTTGTTTCATCATCAACTATTATTCTAACATCGACACCTTTTTTAGATAGGTTAATTAATGTATCGAGTATTTTATTAACGGGATCTTTAGGATCCTTAGGATCGTATTTGATCACATACATGATCACATACACACTAGAATTAGCCCTAGGGAGCCACTTAGTTAATTCATTATAATAATCTTTATCAATTAACACAGTATAATCATATTCACCTGCTCTCTCGATTGTTCGCGTTATAGTCATCGTTTCTCCATATACTTCCTCTAGACTCTTTTTACCGGTAATAACATAAAATATTAATGCTCCCACCACAAGACCTAAGAGAAATACAGCTAATAGAGAAGCTGCGGATGCTCTGTTAAAGAGACTCATATTACCACCTAATGAGTTGATTTATTAGTGCTATTAAAAATTGTAGACGAGTCTAAATTCTTTAGATCATGAATATCGTGTCTGAAGCTATATATACCGAGTGATCTGCTATTCTCTCAAGATAAATAGCTACGATAAAGTCTAGATAAGTGCAACTATCTTTCTTCTCAGAGGCTTTTTTCAAAGCATCTGATAAATATTGATCCACCAAACTGTCTAATTTAATAACTTTGTTAGCTTTATCCACATCTCTATTCATGAAACTTTCTATACTTTCTCTAATCATCTCTACTACGTGTGGAAGCATCTTTCTCGTGTTCTCGAACCCGCATTCCAAGTTTTTCTCTTTACTAAAGTTCTTTATTATGTATGCTATGTCGAGAGCATATCTCGAGAATCTAAATAACCCGTAGGAGATCTCTAGACTAGCTATGATGAATCTAAGATCAGAAGCAACCGGCTGGTATCTTGCTAATGTCTCAGTTGCTAAGGAGTGTAATTCTGCCCTAAGAAGTCTTATCTTATCTATGTATCGAGATATGTCTTCTATCTTATAGTTAAGTCCTTTACTCATTTCATTTAATATGCTTTCTGTGGTGTTTGTCATCTCTTTTATTTTCTCTCTGATCCTCTCTAATGCTATGTCTATAGGTCTCATAATCTAACCCATCTTACCTGTTATGTATCTCTCTGTTAAGGGATTCTTTGGTTTAGTAAATATGTCTTTTGCGGATCCTACCTCAATAATCTCTCCATTATACATAAAAGCTATGTGATCAGATACTCTAGCTGCTTGAAACGGTGAGTGTGTGACTAGGATCACAGTAACTATTTTCTTTAACTCAATTAACAGCTCCTCTATCTTCGATGTTGCCACAGGATCTAGATTAGATGTTGGCTCATCCATGAGAATTATCTTAGGCTTCATAGCAAGTGCTCTAGCAATACAAAGTCTCTGTTGCTGTCCTCCGGATAATTTTGAGGCAGGATCTCTTAATCTATTCTTCACCTCGTCCCAGAGATAAGCTTTTTCGAGAGCCCACTTAACCAATTGATCCAGCTCCTCCTTGTTTTTAACGTATTTATTGTATTTTGGTCCAATAGCCACGTTGTCATATATAGATAGATGCGGTAGTGGATTAGGTATCTGAAAAACCATACCCACTATTCTTCTAACATACTCAGGACTCACACTATTACCATTGATCTTTGTATTCTCTATAAATATATCTCCACTAATCTTCACATCTGGTATAAGCTCGATTACTCTGTTAATTGCTCTAAGTAGAGTAGATTTACCACTTCCAGAGGGACCCATTATAGTGAAGACAGTATTTCTATAGACATCAAGATTAATATTCTTCAAAATATGCTTCTCACCGATCCATAGATTAAGATTTCTTATTTTTAGAATAACATCGCTACCGTTAATACTCGTGATTCTCACCTCTTATATATGATATATCGACTTACGGAGAATAGTACTATAGTGAATAGAATAAGTATCATTGAAGCTACCCATGCTAATTCTATCCAATTATTATATGGTGACAAACCCGCTTTATATATCCACAGAGTAAGAGATCCTATCGGGTTCAGTAGTATATCAGGGAACCTTGTAACGTAATAGTCATTTCCGAAAGCTGTGAAGAGTAAAGGCGCTGTTTCACCCATTATCTTAGATATCCCGATCATTAAACCAGATAAAATAGCTGATCTAATATATCCGCTTAGTATAATAACTACTCTTGTTTTAGAGAATCCTAGTGAATACACCGCCTCCCTAATGTGATGTGGTACTCTTTTTAAACCATCCTCCACCTGGGTGTATACGTAGGGGATCATTACTATGGAGAGAGCTATTGCTCCAGATAACGCATTAAACCTCGGTATGTAAATAAATTCATGTACGCCAAGTACTCTTATTAAGTTATTTAGCAGCGCCTCTAAAACTATTACTGACCCGTATACCGAGATCCCGATAACTATTGTTGGGAACTCAATCATCACCCTAGTCACGAGAGTTGTGATGAAACCTACTCTTCTACTCATACTCTCCACGGAATACGCTGCAGCAAGAATTGATATTGGAACTCCTATTAATGAGGCCAAGCTGACTAGGATCAAAGTACCAACTATATATGGTCCTATACCACCTAAACTCTCCGAGCCTGGGGCTGGAGGCTCGCTTATCAATACTTCTAAAGGATTTTTAAGCATAACTGAGATTCCGTTATAGAAAGTGATTATTATTATGTGAAAGAGAGGAACTAAACCAATTATTGGTAGCATAATTAGTATAGCTATCATAATTTTTGATATTAAGTCCCTGATCATAATCTCCGTCATCTCTGTCTTATCAATAACATTACAGAGAGGTTTATCGCGAAACCTAATAATACCAAGATCAAAGCCGAGAAATAGAGTACTGGCAACATTGTTTGTGTAGCGTTCAAGAACTGATTAGCTATTAGACTAGATATCGTGTATCCCGGCCTAAAAATCATGTAGAATAACGGATTAGGTACATTACCTACAACCATTGCCACAGCAACTGTTTCTCCAACGGCTCTTCCAAATGCGATCATCAGCGCCGCTAATATGGATCTTGTTATGAAACGTATCTCTTGAATAATGACTTCCCATTTATTTAAACCGAGAGAGTAAAGAGCTTCTTTTATGCTAAATGGAATTAATTTAATAGATTCTCTAATAATTGATGTTGCAAATGGATATATCATCACTCCAAGTAAAATACCGGCTGTTAACAAGGATACACCAGATGGGCTATAGGTACCTAAAAAATCTTTTAACCAAGGAAAATACTCAGTTAACGGCCTCATTACATAATCTCTTAATATAGGGGCTAGAAACAGGAGACCCCATAATCCATAGATTACAGAGGGTATTACGGCACCTAAATCAACTATTGTCTCTAGTAATGGTCTTAATTTGTATGGAGCTATCTCTACAATGAAGAATGCTGTTGATATCGATAATACTCCAGAGATTATGATAGCTATAAAGGCAACAACGAGAGTTCCTCCTAGAGCAAATAAAATACCATAGATCTCTCTATTCGGATCCCATGCTGAAGTTAATAGAACTCTAACTAAGAACTCCCCCGTGAATATAGGTAGGGAATAATACATGACTATAGTTATCACAAGAACTAGTAATAAAAGGATCATTATATTAGCTAACGAAAAGAACCGAAAAAAATCTATTTTCCTCAAACTCTTTCCCTATTATTCATGAGTATTCATCTTAAAGATTTTTAGAAGTCGTCTACTTTAAATAATCACTCAGATATTTTACGGCTATGCTAGTTAATTCTGTCGGGAGTGGATAGTATCCTGGTAGCACATATGTTTCTTTCTGTCCATTTGTTAAAACCCATGTGAAGAATTGTTTGAGTGCTTCTAGCTTGTCTTTCGGAAGATCTGTTCTAATAATTATTATTGGTGTACCAACTATAGGATAAGTATTGTTTCCATCTTGATAGACGAATTGTAGAGGAACTGAGCCCCAGTACTCATCTGGTTTTGGTAGTGCTGTAGCTCCTCTCTTAAGAGCTTCTTCTATAGCGTCTTTGGTCGGTAAGATGAATTGCCCAGCCTTGTTCGTTACTGCAGCAATAGGTATATTTTCTTTCTCAGCGTAATTGGGTTCCACGTAGCCTATAGAATACTTAGTGTTCTTAACTTGGGCTATTACACCTTCACTACCTTTTCCTCCGATGCCTCTTCCCGTATTATCAATGGGCCAGTTAACTACTAAACCATACCCTACAGTTTGATTCCACTTGGGATATGCTTTAGATAAGTACATTGTTAAAAGAGCTGTAGACCCGCTCCCATCACTCCTATGCACCCCATATATCTCTTTGTGAGGTAGAAGCGCTTGGCATTCCGGTTTCTGCAGATTCTTTATCAACGGATCATCCCAATAAACGATGTTCCCAAGATATATCTCTGCTATTGCTTCAGGACTAAGTCTTAGAGGTCCACATTTGCTTTGATCCCATTCAGGGATATTGTAGATAACTGCAATAGAAATAGCTATAATAGGTATCTGTATAAACCCTCTACCCTTGCTCTTGAGAGCGTCATAATTATCCTTAGTCAGCGGTATATCGGATCCCGCGAAATCAAGAGATCCGTCAACAATACCTTTTTGACCTGCACCACTACCTATACTCTGATAATTAACTGTTATAGCCCCTTCTGAAATATCGTCTCTAAAGATTTTCGCCCAATTCTGCATCTGAGGATTAATTGCTGAGGATCCGCCACCATTTAATGTCGCCGGAATATATGTTCTTGGTAGTTGAGTCGTGATCGTATTTGTTAAACTGATCTGTGTCTGGGTAAGGGTCTCGTGTTGAATTGATGTTGATGTAGTAGCTATTCTAGATGTTGTTGTTCCCGAGATTTCCTGAGGCGATCTACTCATGCTATACCATATAATGACTCCTATAGATATCAAAAGAATAATTACTATAGATATACCTAAGATTCTAGATATGCTTTTTCTTGAAATATTCTTCATATCTCACTAACCCAACAAATAATTTTCTAAGAATAACCTTTATTAAACTCCATATGTTTTCATACGATTCTTTCAAAAATTTATATACATGAAATTATCTCGTCATAATTTTTTGAAATACCCAAGGATCAGTTTTCCATATGGTCATCTTATAATATTAGATAGGCTCAATATGAATAATTGCTACAATATTCTTTTCCTTTAGTCTTTTCTCTATTTCATCTATTACATCATGAGCATCTCTGACACTGAGCTCCGCTGGTACTCCGATCACTATATCACTATAAAAAAGATCTGCGTATACCTCTCTAACCTTCACGCTCTTTATCACCACTCTATATCTCTTAATAATATCTACCACCTCTCGTAAAATTCTATCTGAGGATCTATCACTAATTTCAATAACTAATTTTCTTGAGGATCTAAGTAATTCAGCTATTAAGTATAGATACAGACTAAATCCTCCCACGAGATCAATTAAGTAATTAATAAAAGCTCCTGCAAAAGCCGCTGAAGTTGCTGTGAATCCTTCGATTAATTCAATTACTGAAACTCTTGAGTAATATTCTAATATTCTCCCTATTCTTCTGCTGAGTACTATAACTATAGCATATAATATTGTTCCAAAGGCCGAATAGATTGAGGCATAGAAACTCACTTGATATCTGCTACCTAATCCTTGAACTAGATCTATTGTTAATAACCCTGCTATAAATGAATAGATCATTAAAGTATATACATCTCCTCCGAAAGCGAGTCTAATATGGCCGTAGTGATGATCTTTATCAGGAGGCATTTTACTTAGCTTATAGTACTTGTTCACCATCACGATCGCTAGAATATTTCCTATACTAGTGGCCGAGTCAACCGTGACTGCTTTAGATGAATAAATGACCCCACCAATTATTTTAAATAAACCTGCTAATACTGCAAGTATTATGAGGATCTTGAAACTGCTATTATTTGTTTTATCGAGTTTACTATTCAATATAGTCTCATAACAATAATTTATAAGGTAGCTAATTATTTTTGCGGAAGAAATATGTAATTATTTAATTTACTCATAAACTTATTTTTTGAGAGTATTTCTCGAGGTACTCTCTATATCTCGATACCGCTCTTCTCATATAAGTCTCAGATACCTGGCCTAGTGGTGTAGGTGTTCTCAAGATCCTCTCTGGGATCCTTAGTTCCTCGGGTTTAAATCCTTCTTCTAGCTTGATCTTATGTTTCTCGTAGTATATTTCTCTACCTAGTTTAATAAGATCCTCTTCGGTATATTTGTAGCCTAGGGATGCTAGAGACTTAGCCACTAATTGTCTAGTGTATAAACCTCTTCCGAAGAGGCAGAGAACATATGAATTTAGGATCTGTCTCCAAGATTCTTCCTCAATAATCAATTCGACAGCTTTCTCGGGTTCTGGTAATGAGCTTCCTGAAGCAACCAACTTCTCATCCATTGAGTATGCCCCAGCATCAAGATGAGAGTGTCTAGCTCCTGTCATTAAAGATATGTGGTAGAGAGGACCCGTATGATATCCTGCAGGCTCAACTTTATTGAATGCCACGGCAAATTCTAACCCACCATATCTCTTCGCAGCCTCCTCTACACCTAAGCCGAGATCTTTATAGAATTGATTTGGTTGTTGAACTATGTAGTGAACAGCTTTTACATAGTTTCTCCAATCACCCCATCTCAGAGGAATTATAGTCTCTTTCTCTGTGATAAGTCCTTGCTCGAGAGCCTCAGTAGCCCAGGCCAAGACTACTCCTGTGGAGATCGCGTCTAGACCCTCTTCCTCAACTGCTTTAATTATCTTAAGGAGACCTACTCTATCACTCACACCAAGATTGCTTCCGAGAGCATAGATTAACTCGTAATCATATGGCACGAACTCTGTTTTGTAGAAGTATTTCTCTGTCTCATACTCCTCTCTTATGTAGGCTAGATGTATACATGCTACTGGACACGCGACACAAGCGACTCTCCTAGCTAAGTTCTCCTCAGCAAGTTTCTCGCCGCTGATCTCCTTTGCTCCCTCGAATCTTCCCGAGGAAAAGTTTCTTGTTGGCAGAGCACCTATTTTATCTAGGGGTAGAACATTCGCAGCTGTCCCCAGATCATGGTATTTCTTTGTGGTAGCACCTTTCGAGAGCTCGTATAATTCTTTGTAGACTTCTCTATAGCTCTTCACATCAGGTAGCTTAAATGTTTTTCTACCAATGACTACTATTGCTTTTAGCTTCTTTGAGCCCATAACCGCTCCCAAGCCCATTCTACCGAAGTGTCTATAGGTTTCCACGGTCACGTTTGCGTATCTAATAAGTCTCTCTCCTGCTCTACCAATTCTCATAATTGTTCTCATACCAGCTCCTGGGAGAGCTTCTCTAAGTACTCTCCCAACGGTCTCCGAGGATCTCATTCCCCAAATAGCTCCTGCATCTCTGAATCTTACTTTCTCATCATCTATAACTAGATATATGGGTCTATCACTAGCACCTTTAATGACTATTGCTCCGTACCCAGCGAATCTAATTGCTGCAGCCGATCTTCCTCCAGCGTGAGACTCAGCCATATAGCCATTTAAAGGTGATTTAAATACTGCGATAGTTTTCGAAGCCATTGGAAAGATCCCTGTTCCAGGACCAATAGCGAATATTACGGCATTTTCGGGACCTAATGGATCTGCTCTTCTGGGAACCTCTTCTTTATAGAGTTGTGTTGCTACTCCTATTCCACCTAACCACTTACTGAATAGATCTTCTCTATCATCTACCCAAAATATTTTTCTACTAAGATCTATGTAGAGAACCTTTGATAATGTTTTTACCCAACTCATTTTACTCAACCTCCTCTAAAGCCAATACCTTATGTGGACAAAAATCTACGCAGTACCCACAGTGTGTGCATATTAGCGGCTTCATACTATCATAATCCCACATAACAGCACCTATATCACATGCAGAAACACAATTTCCACAACCAATGCATTTACCTGGTATAAGTGTTACACCGCCACCTTTCCTAGGGATCAGGGCATCCGTTGGACAAACCCTGGCACAAGGAGGATCTTTACAAGCCCTACATACAATAATAACAAAACCTCTCTCAACCCCTCCAGCAGATCTGACATGAATAGCTGATTTAGTAATCCCAACATAGCCGAAACGATTAGAACAAGCCTCCACACACAACTGACAACCAACACACATATTAGAATCAACTACAACAAGTCTCTTCACCACCTCAAAACCCCTCAAAATAAATGAGGTCCGGGACTTAAAACAATAAATACAAAAAACTACCACAAATAATTTTTCAGGGATCCCAATAACTTATCTGAGACCACCTAATGATTTTATACCGGAACTTTCACTAGTAGTAGAGATTATATACCATTTGCACCAAAAACTCAAGGAAAAAATGAAGATTATTTATACTATGGTGTATTTTACACATATTGGTGGTTTGAACCTGGAGATTCAAATACTTTGAATGTATATTTCTTAATGAATGGAAATATTTATAATGAATCACTTCCAAAAAAAGATTATAGTTGGACATATCTTACATCAGAAGTTCATGTAAAAGCCCTATTACCTCAACCACCTTATATATATATTGCACAAAGTTATGAAAACGCATACGAAACTGCATTTTTAGCAGAGCATCATTATGCATTAAATAAATATCCATCAATAACTTATCCAAGTAGCGATTTTCCAACTTCATTTATAAATGGAACTTTTGGATATCAAGAAGAATATAAAAAAAGAAAAATAGATAAACCATTGGTAGAAAAAATTACTTATTATCTAGGACAGCCATATATATTTATTTCTGCAGGATCTGGAGGATCAGTAGGATATATGTATTTAAATTGGGTTATTGGAACATTTGGAATACCTTATGAAATAACTATACCATAAAAAATTTATTCATACCTATATTCACTTGCATCTAGAATAAATGGTAATTCATATCCCCAAACTTTATTTC
>JBMFIR010000037.1:0-13641 GCA_049976205.1 Sulfolobales archaeon
CCCTTGATAAACGGCTTCCTATCTCGTGGTGTTGGATACTCACTTTAAATCCCTAGGCTCTCAGGATCTTTGCTATCACGTTGGGATCGCTATATGCTTCAACGGTTATCATGTGAACACCTCTTAAATCAGCGTTCTTAAGTACTCTATACTCAGCTCCCTCAATGTCCATCTTAATAATCGTCTTACCTTTAGTGAGCTTAAGGATATCATTGAGTGTTACCGTTCTAACCTTCACCCCATCACCGTATGATTCAAGACCCACGTGGTGCCCCTCGCTCCACCATGAGAGCCTCAGATCAACTACCCCCTCCGAGTCCCACACAGCCCTATTAAGTATCTTGACATTAAGTCTCTTCCTCGCTATTAACCATCTAAGTGCCCTAATATTATCAATGCAAAACTTCACGGCTAGCGGGTTAGGCTCCACAGCTACTATCGTGGAGCCCGGGGGAAGACCTCACAACAGACCTCACAGTGAATGAGCAGTGATGAGCACCAAGATCGACTATCGAATCAGCTTCCCTAATTTCCTCATCTGTGAAGTAGATGTTATCGAAAACATTCTCCTCAATAGATCCGAAACCGTCAGTGAACACGTGGAGAGACAAAGAGCCGATTCTCAACTCTATTGAGGGGCTATAAAGAACATTTAACAGGCTAATAAACCCCCTCTTTAAGATGCTAAGCTCTTCCAACATATTCCTAACGGCAATACGATCTTCTATTATCAATTATGTTATCCATCTTGCTCAGATCTTTCTACTCTGTCCGCCCGACCACTACGTGGATCCCGAGTAGTCTTCTAGAGAAATTCTTTAAGCGGTTCAACTCATTGTTTTAAGCTCAGGTCCTCGAGTATTTTTAATAAACCCAGTAGCTCTCATACATCATCCATCTAGCTAGTTACTTACTTTACTTTGTTTGTTCCAGATTATTTCTTTGTTCCAGAGATTTCTTATTGCTGCGGCTATTAAGTAGATTTGTGTCGCTATCCATGTTCTGTATGGTTTGTAGAGTATGAGTAGTAGTCCTGTGACCAATATCATTAACCCAATTATGTTTCTGTTTAGTGCTGAGGCTATTGCTGATATCGCTGATCCTAGTAGTAGCCATGGGTTCACTAGATGTAGATACGCCTCCGCTAGGAATATTTTTCTGAAGGGTTTCGGTGCTGAGTCTAGTCTATGTTTCTTGAGTGTTTTCACAAAGCTTTGTATCAGGTGCTGTGCTCTCCTGATCCTCCACTCCCCGTAGTCATCTTTTGGTATTGTCTCTATGCACCATACATCATCAGAGACTATTGATCTGTGCCCTCTAAAAACTATTTCGGTGGCGACATAACTATCGTCAGAACCAATATCAGTTGGGAAACCACCTATCTTAATCAAGAGATCTTTCCTAAACGCAGCCAGCTCACCGTGGAAAATAGGTGTTGACCAAACCTTACTCTCAGCAACTCTAACAATATTATAATACTCTCTATAACCCTCCTCAACACCCGCAACCCCAGGTCCCCGAGGCTTCTTAAGACAAGAAACAGCACCAACAAGAGGATCCTTGAAGAACCCAATGACCTTACTCAAGGCATCATCACTCTCCCAAAAAGAGTCGGCGTCAGTGACAACAATTATCTCGCCCGAGGCATGTCTAAGAGCATTATTCAATGAATACACTTTACCTCTTCTCACAGACTCACTAATTAAAATAGCCTTAACATCGCTGTGCTCACTAATCCATTTCTTAGCGAGCTCAGAAGTACCATCAGTCGAAGCCGAATCAACAACTATAATCTCCAGCTTATCACGAGGATAATTCTGTCTATAGACATCATTCAGCTTCTCAACAATAAAACGAGCCTCATTATATGTGGGGATAACAACACTCACCAAAGGTCTATAACCACTGTCCCTAACCAAGCCCCAGTCCTTACCCAACCACTTTCTCAAGCTAAAATAATATATCAGAGGAACACCGAAATGAATAAGAGCAAGAACAAGAGCGACTGTGGCTCTAAGCATAGTTATATAAGAACTCTTTCTGTGATCTAATTCTCTTAATAATTAATGTCGAATATCCCCTTGCTAGAGAAATCTTAAGTCGAAGCTTTAGTGAGCAGAGGATCACAAATATCTTCTCAGAAAATCTTTTGCTATTAATAAGCATCTCTCTGCTTCCTCTTTCTTAGGTATGTAGTCTTCGTGATATACCTTATTTCTTAAATTATTCACGTATAGAAGATCTGAGGTTAACTCCTTTATCAATTAATTCCAGCCTCACAATTTCCTCTACGCATCGTAAATAACTTAAGAATTCAACATTTCTTCCACGTGTTGTTAATAGATGCTTTAATGTGTGCTCTATAGCTAAATGTGCATGAATCACACAACTAGCATATCTTCCTCTTTTTAAATCTTCTTCAGCATCTCTAAGAAAAATTCTGGCTGTTCTACTGAACTGATTCATGAAAGAATTTTAATCTCTTCACTAAATTCTCTACGAGTATTTTAGCTTTCTCAGTATCCTGTTCCATAAATACTCTCTCGATAGTATTTATTATATCTTCCTCGTTTACTTTTTTAATAAGTTTGTCTATGGAGTAAGAGAGTTCGTATATACCTCTTGATAATAGATATGCGTTTAGTATAAGTGTGAGTGCTGAGTTTATATCTCCTATGTCTCTTGCTTCTCTTAATCTCTCGATCCCCTCATCTAAATATTTCTTAATCCACTTATCGGTATCAGGTTTCGTTATCTGAGACTTTACTTTACTCAGCCACTCATCTCCATATAGTGGGATTCCATTAAACACTACATTAAGTATAAATGGATGAGAATCCTGTATCATCCCGAAAAACCTCTCCTCACCAATATAAATTATCTCTAGGATCCTGTCATCAAGTATTTCATGAGAAGAATCTATATCCTTAAAATCTCTTAAGACAACAGCTACATCAATGTCACTAGCGCCACTAAAATACTCAGTAACAAAACTGCCGAAAACAACTATGCAAACCACATTGTCTACGCTACGGATTATTCTCTCAGCAATGTCTCTAAGCTTATTTAAGAGAGCACTATTCCTCATAATCAATGTAAACTCCTAATGCTACTGCCGAAATATTTGTCTCAGTCCTTGAGCATTTTTCTAGATCCGCTAGAAACACTATAGATCCTTCTCAGATACCAAAAGTGTCTTAGAAGTCTACTTCGAGAAAACTTCATCATAGTACTTCTCTAGTCTCGGTCTCATGTCAAGATACTCTTTCATGATCCTAATCTCAAAATTTATTCTCTCCTCGCTATCTCTATCAACAACTACCAGACCCTTAGAAACCACCTCATATGCTAGTAGCAGAGGCGCTATCCAAAGATCAACGACATCAACTCTTTTACTAAGCCTATCCTCAAGCTCATGCATAAGCTCAACATGTTCTCTCCACCCAAGAGGCCTCTTAGCATAGACAGCTACATCAATATCACTATCCTCTCTAAATTCACCCGTAGCATAAGAGCCGAAGACATATGCGAAAACTATATCGCTTCTCTTCTCTAAGACTTCTTTAATTATATTCAAAATACTTTCTAATATCTTCTCCCGAGGATCTATACTTTTACTCGTGGTATACTCATATATTTTATCTATGATACGCTCAAGCTCTTCTACTTCTTGTAAGACCTTAAATAACTCGTCATACTTAATTTCCGCGTATGCGTGCACAAGTATGTTTCTGAGACCTATCCACGACTCAAGTCTCTTAGACTCCTCACTACTTAACACACCATAATCTTTAAAGATCTTTGCAATATCTCTATATCTCCCAGGCCTAGATAACTTGAGGAGAGATGCGAACCTCATACCAACATCTATTACGGCCTCGAGCACTAAATGCAGATATCTCTCAATAGCACCTCTCAACACATAATCCTCAAAATCTCGAGGATCTCTAATTCTCGACTTAAGCTCTCGCACAATTTTTAAATAACTCTTAGCAATAGTTAATTTATCTTTAATAATCATTGTATACATCCTCTACTGAACTAAATCTTCAAAATCTTTTTCAGCTCGCTAGATCCTGTTAGTAGATTAATATTAAAAACCACATGAATTTCAAGAATATGATGCCTGTACCTGAATATTTATTGAAACAGTTTACTGAGGATCTTAGGATCCTGTATCCGACTCTATGACCTCGGCTAGAGGTTTATTATCTCCTCTTTTCCAACCGTATTTACCGTCAGATGTTCTGTATCTCACCAGATCATATTTCTCAATAAATTCAAGCACTGATCTCCTGAATCCGTGAAGAATATTCTCTTCATCACATACTATGATTCCGTCATAACCGATGTTGATACCCAGAGAAGTTAATTTACAACTGAAAGCCTCACCATTTATGGCGGGGATGAAAATTTATAAGTTATGTGTTCTCTAAGTGTTTTTTTGAGAGCTTCTCTATGTAGTGGTGTCTGCCACGCTACGTGTTTCCCTATTCCTAGCTCAGGGTCTTGTTCTGGTGGTGGTGTATCGATCCATAGGAAATCTTTTCTAGCTGGTATATCAATAACTAGATTCAACTCTACTAATTTCTCTAGAAGCTCTACTCCTTCTCTACCTCTCTCAAGTAGTTTATCAGGATCCTCAAGAGCCTCGCTTAATAGTTTCTTCTCGTCTTGTGTTAGAGATGCTATGAAGGTTCTTAATCTCTTTCTCTCAATAATTGAATCCACGATATTCTCTACGCGCCAATTAGTTTCGTAGAGTTGTGCTAGTAGTTTAGGATTACCACCTGTTAATCTCCAAGTCTCATTGAAGCTGAGTTTTTTATCTGGTAATGCATTGTATAGTTGCCTGAAGCCTTCCTCGGACATATTCCACATAGGTAGAGGCTCAGCCCATCTATGTCTGCCAATCTCTCTTCTTGAAACACCCTCACTCGTAGAAACAATAGCGATCATCTTATCATAACTTCTCGGCGGATACTCAATGATGTTAAGCAGACTCTTAACATAAGTCGCAGCCTTATCTAATCCAATAGCTTGAAAAATCTCATCAACTAAAATCGCAATCTTCTTCCTACCAGCCCTGAGAGCGTAGCTCCCAAAATCTATTGCTAAAGAAGCCAGCCTCAGAGACGCTACGCCAAGAACCTCTGAGGCTGCGTCAACAAATCTCTTAATGAAATCCCTCAGATCTGTGTAAGCTATAAAATCTCTCATGAGAGGATCCACATAAATCACATCGAAACCAAGCTCTCTCAAAACCTCAGCTGATTGTCTAAGCCAAGCACTCTTACCACAACCCTCAGGACCAAAAACAACTTTAACATCACTAACACCTTTCTCAGCCCACTCAACAACTCTTCTCAACCCAAGATCTCTATCAACAAACTCAATCTCTAAACCAGATGCAAAAAGAAGCTTAATTCTCTTCATCAAAACTCTTCTCGGTCTCTCCATCGCCTCCTAACAGCGCATCCATCTACCCAGAGGATCTTCCCAGGCTCTAACCATATACTCTGTACATAGGTGGATTATGTAGATAAGATAATCCTATGACTAAGAGCTTAGAGACGTCTCGAAGAATCTCACGCAGCCTATGTAAATGACTTCTGAGTGAGACAAGAATACCGTAGAACAAGGCTCTCCCACGGATCGTGTAAAGCTCTATCTCGAGGAATATCTCAATAAGAATAGATCTGAGCACAGGAGACTTGATGATCCCGAGGAAGCGAGAGAGATAGAGAAGAGCCCTCCTCTCAGAACTAAATCTTCTCCACACACCCACGCGAATAGCCTTTCTAAAATACTTATCCACGACATCACCAGTAATTCTCCTAGGAATAATTAGATCAGCAAGAAGCTTCCGTGCCTCCGAAAATGATTCAGTGGCTGATTTCCTCATCAAGTAATCAGTGAACTCGTGAGTCAGTAAAACCATGCTGAGATACAACACCGTATTTATTTAGAATCCAAGAATTTAAATACTAACTGCGTGAGCTCATTAAATTATTTAGATACTACGGGTTTCTCTCCGAACAATTATCTTCAACATAAATAATGATATGAATACTATGATTAATGAAACGAGCCATGTATGAGGATCTATTAATGGTCCTCCACTACTTGATCCGATCCCATGCTCTGAAGTAACTAAATTAATATTTGCACTAATACTTATCTTATCACCTACTCTACCCCCAGATATATCTATACTTAAGTAGTAGCCCTGATCTGTTAGTGGCCAGAGTATTGGTGTTGGAGACCAAGCGAGATCCATTAAAATATGGAGAGTGTATAGAGTAGATGTTAAAAACAATATTTTTCTCAGCTTACTACCCATATTTCTAGTGTAGAGATATAGTGATATCAACGTAATTGGTGCAGAGAGTAAGAGACTATGTGTAGGTGATCTATGCATTGATAAAAATGCGTCTATGTCAGGGAGTAAGCCTGATAAAGCGACTATCACAGATAAATATGATCTCAGAGCAATAACTGTGATCAAGAGACTGATAGCATAATGGGTCAATAGATCAGGCATAAAGACACTAATACAATATTATCTCAACACTCTTAAAAAACCTTTATCAAGTAAATACTCTCTGGACACCGTGGAGGGAAACTCCGCATAGAGATCTGTTGTCGTGATCACAACACTGCTTCCCTGATTAATTAACTCCTTGAATAACTCAAAAATAATTTTACTAGTCTCCTCATCTAGATTAGAGAATGGTTCGTCGCCGACAACTAGTACAGGCTTCTTAATAATTGCTCTAGCGATAGCAACTCGCTGTCTCTCACCTCCAGAGAGTTGATTAGGATACTTATCTCTCTTATCGAATATACCTAATCTCTTAAGTATCTCAAGGATCATCTCAGATCTATTGCTCCTAGGAATACCAAGGATCCTCAGCACAAACTCTATATTCTCGTAAATAGTCATATTAGAAAACAATTGAAAAAACTGATCTATGTAACCAATATATTTAATCCTCAGCCAAGACCTAACATGATCATTAACACTACTTACATCGATACCCATGAAGGTTACGCTACCACTATCAGGAAGATCTATTAGCGCGAGAATCCTAGCCAAAGTAGTCTTACCAACACCGCTTCGACCACGAATAACAATTATCTCACCACTACCCACAGCCAAGTCAATACCTCGTAAAATCTCTAATCCCTCAACACTCTTCCTAATATTTCTAAGAGATATTATCTCGCCTCTATGTTGTGTAGCCAAATACTTCTCCACCAATATCAAAGATCTTGCTAACATCATAAAAAATCTTTGAGGAACCCGGACTCAATCTATAGATCTCTGTACTCACAACAAAACCATTGACCAAACCCCTGCTATATATAATTAGTAGACAATCTCTACAGACACTAAATGAATTCATTGATACAAAAGCAACAAATCTCGAGACATCAACTGGATGAACTAATGCGAGAAAGTAACTAAATTTACTATCAGAAGAAACCACTAGTTCTGGGTCAATATATTTAGCGATATTAGCTGTATAAATCTCTCGAGAATTAAAGAACCAAGAATTAACTACCTCATCAAGACCTACGAATAAATTATTTAGATGATAAATAAATATCAGAAACATTAATAAAGCAAATATATATGTATGTAAGTACTTATTCAATGATTTAGAGGCTAGTAAAGCACTTAAATAAGCAATATATAGCAGAAATCTATGTAGAATAGAGTATGTTCCCGAGAAAAACACTATGTACATAATATTAATAATTATCATCATACTTAAACCATGAATCACAACATTTACATAACTCGGCAAATAGTATCTACTTATCACAAGAGGAAGAAGTAGTGGTATGAATGTAGAAAATACATATAATTCAAAAAGAGATCTATGAGTGTATGTTCGAGGAATTATACCTAAATACACTGTGGATAAAGTTAGTGAAATAATTACTATGAATAGTGCTATCACAAATTTTTTCTCAACAGATCTTCTCATAGACAGAATATAGACGAGACCTATACCTAGTGAATAAAGAGTATAGGAGTACACATCAGGAATAATTCGATTCATTCCATAGGGTCCGAGACCATACACAGAGTTATATACGTAGAATAATACTGCTAGAAATAGTAGAGCTATAACTATATTTCTGATATCGATATTAACTGATCTTACTCCTAGAATATCTCTGATATACATATAGAGCGGGATTGAGAAAAGAAATATTTCTATGAAGATTAGTGTAGAGAAATAGTGGCTCAGTACACTAGCTATTGATAACACAGCTAGTAGAAATAGATTTCTTCTCGAGAAAGTTTTTTGAAAAATTATGTGGAGAATTAATAGAAGTAGTGGATAAGAATATACTTCTTTGAGAGCTGTTGATGTGAATATAACAAATGGAAACATTAGTGCTATTGGTACAGCGGATGAATAGAATCGATCTCTCGTAAAAACAATTATAGTCAAGATAATACATGTAACTATGGCAACTGGCGAAATTATTGAGTAAACTTCTTCAGGAGGGATCAAGAGAATTAGTGAGAGAATCGTGTTTGTCAATATTGTTGCTGGCCAATGATTATTGTATCCATCAAAAATTGTGTCATTCCATATCTTGATCATAGGATCTCTAATAATGATATCTGAAGATCTTATCAGAGGCCATACATCCAGTGATGTGGGATTATTATAGTAGAGATAGAGAATTAATCTAGCGAAAATAGCAATTATCAATAGAATAAACAGAGCTTTTCTAATCATTCTCTAGCACCACCACCCTCTCTCAAGAGACCTATCACGCCCAAGGCTAAGGTGAGCAAATAGTAGTATGAGGCTACAGAGATATCTGGTCTAGGCAAAAGCTCATAACCAAAGATCCTTATATTCATAGAGATCAATGCAATAGATAAATATAGTGATGATATGAATACTACTGAGAAAATAAGTACGTAGAGGATCAGGGACGCCGCAAAAATATTTCTCTTAGAAACACCTATGTTATGCAGGATCCTTATTCTATCAGTATTTAGCCTATATATTATTGAGCCAGTTATGAAGTATGCATAGCTTAAGATAATCGCTATCGATATAGCTAGTACAGTGAATATATCTCTGTGAAGACCTAATCTAGCTAGGTAAATATCACTGAGTGCACTAATTAGCTTAGAGCTGATATTTTTAGCACTCACATATCTTATAGCCACAATAATTCTCTCCGGCGAAATAAATTTCTCAGAACTGATCCTGGCCAAGATCTCATTAATACACTCACTATTCCTAGGTCTTATAATGAGTATAGATGCATAACTAGGATCCGCGCCTCTTAGAATAGAAGCTGTCTTATAAGAAACAATGATTTCTTTATCACTTAAATAACCTGATTCATATATACCCGCGACCCTAAGGATCATGGGTACTCTGATAAATATTGACTCCACGACAATGAGATCGCCGATTTCTAAGCCTAATTCTCTCTTAACAGATTCCCCGATCCATGCACAATTTAAACAAGAAGGATCGTATCTCTCACCCTCTGAAACAGTGATCTTGCTAGCATCACTTACTCCCCTAAGGACAATAAGTGTTGAGTTAATATTCACTAAAGCTAAATTAATTGGTTCAAAAGAATCAACACATCTACCCCATATATCCCCGATCCTTTCTCTAACACTATTAATATTAACAAGAGAAGTAAATGGAGAAATAGAGTATGAAGTAATCAAGATCTCGTCAGAAGACACCTTAACTAAGTATTCAGCAACATTAATCAGTGAGTAAATAGTTAATCCAGTAACCCACAGAGCGGTGTCAAGACCCAGTAGAACAATTGCTAAAAGAATATATGAGCTGAGTTTAAGACTTTTAGCAATCTCAATAAACATTTCTAATCTCCCTCAGCGAGAATATTACTGAGAGAAGCAGTGAAGAGAGATAGCTATACAAAAATAAACTAATTAGATAATAAAGATCTATGCTTGGTCTAATAAGAATTATATTCAGTAAACTAGCTATTTTAATAGATACATCTAGGACTAACACACCTATAGAAACACCAAGTATCATAGATACGAATAATATTATTGAGAGAGCAAGAACAACGAGGACTCTAATAGATCTTAGGCTCAGACCCTGTCCTCTGAGAATAATGAATTCATTCTCTAACTCACGAATGAATCTTGTCGCCGAGTAAATTATTATTGGTAGGGTAGATAATGTGAAAATTAAGTAGATCCTAAACAGATCTTGTTTCAACTCAATTGATAAACTAGAAATAATATTGGAAGCAGGATTATGCCTAGATCTACACATATAAAGAATTGTTCCATTAGGAAACGAGTCTCCACATAAAACAATTATTGAGTTTCTAAAGACACCATCTATTCTATGAATATTAGTGATCTCAGCACTAATACTCCTCTCTCCACAAATAATATTTACAAAAGAGCCTTTTCCGACGCCGAGAGCCTCAGCAAAAACGTCTCCCACCGAAACAGATACATTAGATCTGTTTCCACAACCAATTCTTTTGACCCCTATGAAGTCTTTGATAAAATCTTGATCAGGCACAATAATGAAGCTAGATACAGAATTATTATTGTAATAAGCTTCTGCTGAAGCAATTTCTAGTCTATAACAATTTTCATTGGAATAATTATAGGGGCTTAGATCATAGAAATCAGTTCTCTCAAAATAATTTTTTGTTAATAGATTAATTTGATTATCTACTATAGGTGGTATAAGAATCATTAGTGTTTGAAGAGACACAGCGATAACAACTATTATGAGTAAAGATATGTATTTTTTTCCACGCAACACTACTAGTGTAACGATCCTCAGAGCCTCAACAATTACTTGAAGATCTCTCATTACATCTCACGAATCATATCATGTGCTTAATCTCAATATCTTTTTCGCGTAAAAATGTTTTTCTCGAACCGTGTTAAGAGAATTATGATGTGTGTTGATGATATTAGAGTCTTCAGTTATCATGTTATTACCTGAGAAGTTTTAATATATCGAAACTAAAAATAGTTATTAAGGATCAGTGATTATCTCAGATCTATTTTCTCTTGATCTCTAGAACTAGTCTAAGTAATCTATATTTTCTATAGCTAGCTATTATCATAAGAACTATGTTGTATATTGATAGTGAAATCATTATAGGCTCTAGTCTTATACCCCACGGAGAATAATTAAGGATCAATCCTATCAATGGAACTATAGCTAGTGAGAGACCTATTGATAAAGCAACTCTCTCAAGAGGCTTCAAAGACTCTTCCTCGGGGTATAGTGCCTCTATTGTTAAATACCCCGGTATGAATAAGACAAATAATGTTCCGAGAAACCACCTGATTGGAGAAAGTAGCTCATTGTTTAGAGCAACAACTAATATCGTTGATATAGTCAATATAGACACTGTGTATAGCCAGAGATTATAATCGGGTCTTGTTATGTATCTAAAATAATTCTTCGGAGGATCAGGATCTTCTAAAATAATTCTGCCCTCCACAACCTCTTTATACAGCTTCTCAATGTTTTTAAGAATATCTTTTCTCCTAAGTGATAAAGATCCTACATATTCCTCCAGGGTTTTTTGTTTCTTTACTCTACTACTCTCACCCATCGATTAACCCACTCCCCAGTATAGATCCATGATTTATTAACAGGATCAAGCAACCATAACTCAAAAACTAGAGATATGTTTCCACCAACAATACTCTCATTTCTAGGCACAGAGACACTCACCAGGAAAGTCGCATTAGCATCATTATTTAAAGCACCTACCCAAGAAGCGATCTCTGGATTTGGTGATGGAGTAGTATTTGTCGGAAGCTCAGAGGAGTTATAGACTAACTTATAAATAACCTTGTATATAATTGGTTTATTCATGTGATTATAAACAAATATGCACAAGGTAAGATTCTGTCCCTGCACAACATTTGTTGGGTAGTAGCCTATTCTACAATTCTCATTTAATAATCCTATGGCTGTGAAGCCTTCTCCCCCTGATCTCCATATAAAAACAACTCCAATAATAGATGCGATCAGTAATATCGCTATTACAACAGCTAAAACCTCTTCATCAAGAATCATTTTCTTCTCACCACTAACCACTTCCTCCTGGTAATAAACCATAGATATAAATAGATCTTT
The DNA here is from genome assembly GCA_049976205.1 of Sulfolobales archaeon. Lineage (GTDB taxonomy): Archaea > Thermoproteota > Thermoprotei_A > Sulfolobales > AG1 > WYEN01. Next base: position 12,159 of record JBMFIR010000037.1, read on the forward strand.
GGTAAATAGAGATATGTTAGAGCAGGTATTGATAAAAGAATCGCTGAAATAATTACTCTGCTGATTATATTAGCCCAGTAAACATGATCAGCTGAGGAGATTAATTTACTCAATGTAGAGGATATGTTATTATACAAATACAGGGCAGTGGCATTATCACCTACACTACATGCTTTAACAAGCTTATTAATAGAGTCAATGATGCCGGATGTATCAACGTATTTACTATTTAGTTCTTCAATAACTCTTAAGGTATCTGCTAAGGTATCTATTGAGCAAGGATCTGATTGAAGATTAATATTAGATGGGTTCTGTGTGTATAGAGAAAGTAATATTATTATTAGTAGAGGTACTGGGCTCATCTCTTCACGACACCTCTTTTATCAAATTCAATTACTTGAGCACCAATACTTCTTAAGGCATTTATAACATTATTATATGTCTTGTAGATTGCGTATGCATCAAAAATATCTTTTGCGTCAAGCCATGGTCTAGAGGGTGTCATAACAACACATTGTCCCCCGCTGGATCTTGTTTTCTCAATAATTCTCAGGATCTTCTCTGTGTCGTGCATCAATGTTGAGGCTATGTAGAGGGATCTAGATTCACCTAATGTATCAAATTGATCTTTGGAGACAGGATTTTTTCTAAGATCTCTTAGAAAACTTCTTAAGACATTAATTGCTGAGGGTTCTACGAACTCATATAACCGGTTATACTCAACAATATTTAGCTCAAAAACCTTGTTTAGCACATGCATAAGTAATTCTCTAGCATCTCCAAACACGAAACATTTGCTACCGACAATATCACAGAAAATAATAGTTTCTCTAAGATCTTCTCTCGAAATAGTTAGAGCAGTAGAAAGCATTGCTGAAGCAATTCTATCACAAGTGTATTTCCCTAAGCATTTAGTGTCTATAAGTAAAGCACTAGATAATCCTCCACCAACAGAGAATTCTTTCACGTAAAGAATCTCTCTTCTAGCGGTTTTTTTCCAATCAATTCTCCTAAGAGAGTCTCCTGGTAAATACTCTCTTGAGGAGACGTATTCTCCGAAGTCTGTTAATAATAAACCTATGTTCTCCGAGGGCTCTAAAAAACCTCTTCCATAGAGACCTAGAAAAGCCATTACCCGAAGGATCCAGTACATAGTTTCTGGATAAACTATGAAATGAGTCTCAGTATCAATATGCTCAATATATCTGAATAAACCAGCTGCACTTCTTCTCTCCACATCGAACCATAGTCTGTAATCTCCGTATACATCGAAGCTAGTTCTGAAATTAATTGATACAGTATCTTTAGATGAGACAACACTCTCGAGAGAGATCCAATCAGGTTTTGCTATGATCCTGGAGAATCTTCTGCACCTAATTTTAACAGAAGATCTCTTCTCCTCCCAAACCCATATTTTCTGAGTATCTCTACACTCAATACATAAGCATTTATCTCTATTAATCAATGAATGAAAATATAGAAA
>JBMFIR010000038.1:0-13624 GCA_049976205.1 Sulfolobales archaeon
CTATTGATACTTGTGTAGGGATCCGCTATATAGGAAGACTCAATTCTATATCTAATAACCATCTCCTACCTCTCTAAATAAATATGTGTCAGACCAGAATAAAATATTCTCATTGTAATATTTCTTATCATCTATTTCTTATAAAATATATTATATCATAACACGAGTAAAGATAGTTCTTCCCACAAATCTCTTGATTTCTCCACCGAAAAATACTTTAGAGCCGCACCTCGGACATTTATCGTTATTAATGAGTTTCTTAATTACTACTCCGTCTACTCTCCTACCAATTGATGCTCCACAATGCATACAATTAACTGTCTCCGGGACATATTTTTGATGGGAGGTAATTATGTAGTATTTATTCTCACAGAATTTCTGTAGAAGACTTGAGTAGCTCTCTATAAAATACTCGCTTTTATCAGCCATATAGAACGCAATAGCGTAATTACCCACTCTACACAGATCTTTAACCCATACAGTGAAGAATACTCTATCACGAGAATCTTCACTTATGTCATCTACTATAAACTCCACATATATGTTCCTCCTACTGATATTATCTATGAAATCTGATATCTTTCTAAGATTCGTTAACGCATTTACCTCAGCTAATACCACATCTATATTCTCAAAACTTCTCTTATCATTTACCTTCTTTGATAAATTATGTTTAACCCCGACATTAACACCATAACTCCTAAGGATCTCTAGAATAACTCTACTCTTATCTCTACTAAGGAAATCACCGCCTGAGAAAAATAGCAGATCTGCCCTCAATTCATTATATCTTCTAATGATGTTATCCAAAGAGACCTTTCTAAGATCAAATGCTTTTTTAGATCCATAGTACTCTCTCCATGGACAGCTGAAACATCCCTCCTCACTTGAGAAAACATATATGGTAAAAGCTAAACCACCAGGCTTGTAGTATGCTAGTGGTATAAGCTCTATTGAATTAAGTGATGCTACTATGAATTCTTCGATGTAGACATTATTCAAAGGTTCTGTCATAGTTATCTATTACACCAAGTTATGCTATAATATATTTTCTGCTATATACGATCCGATGCTATTTGACAAATCAAAATATTCTACACGCGAATCCTCAACAAATCTCTTCACAGTATTTCCACAGAATATTTTATTAACACCTCCACTCAACACCTTATTTAAGGCATCTGAAACAAATAGGCAGTGAGCACATAGAACATATATTCTCTCGGAACCACTTCTTTTTAGAAAAGAAGCTACCTCAGTAACTGTTCCACCAGTTGATAATATATCATCTACGATGATCGTCTCTCTTCCCTTAACGAGTTCTATATTTTCTGGAGCCTCTGTCTTTATAGATCCTGTGTATCGATCACGGTATTTTTTAAAGACTAAATATTCTGTATCTAGGATCTCTGAGAGTACTTTAGCTCTCTCAGCACCTCCCTGGTCTGGAGATACCACAACCATTCTCCTCGAGATCCCCTTCCCGCGTAGTATTTCCCCCATAATTTTTATTAGATTAATACTGTGAATCTTGCTAAATTCTTTAGATACATAATCCGAGTGCGGTTCAGCAACATAAATCTTTTTGACTCTATTGTTCTGAGTGATGTATCTCATTATGATCCTAGCTGACACAGGTTCTCCTTTGAGAAAAACTTTGTCCTGTCTAGCATAAGCCATATATAGGATCAGTAGATATATCTCTTTGTCATAGTTATCTAATATGTCGAGTATTTGTAGTATTTCAAAGAATCTTCTGTCTTGCTCAGGAAACATTGATTGAATAATTAATACTTTTTTCTCATCTTGTAAATCCTCAACTAATCTTATGTAAGTCTCTCCATCAGGGAAAATTCTTTGATGAACAATATATAATCTTGAGTTGAAGAGTTCTTTAAATCTCGATCCATACCCCGGATCTCCGGGAAGAGATATAATACCAAGATCTCTGAGATCTCTTCTATTCATATTTGCGTCACCTTAAAGTAACTATTTTTGAAAAATCTTCTCGATTTCTTTAGAGGCCTCATCTATGTCCTTATGTGTATCAATAGATCTCCAGTAGGCTTCTTTGAAATATATAGCCTTTAATCTTCTCTCCTCAGCTAGTTTTGGAAATGTTGTTCTCTCAAGATCTCCTTTCTCAGGTAAGTAGCTAAAAATCTCTTTTCGCATTATATAAACACCAGCGTTAATCTTGTAATCCTCTAATAGAGGTTTCTCGATAAATCTCCTCACATATAGCTTATCATCAACTTCTATTATTCCGTAGGGACTTCTAAGAGGAACGACACTAATTCCTGCTACAGCGTATTTATCCTCTAAGAACTCTCTCACTAATCTATCTATGTCTAAGTTAGTAATAATATCTCCGTTTAGAACCAAGAAGTATTCCTCGTTTCTTAGAAGAGGTTCCGCGTTCTTAACCGCGCCACCAGTTCCTAAAGGTTCTTCCTCAACAACATAACTCACCTTAATGTCGTATCTAGCTCCAGAACCTATTGATTCAATTATTCTCTCTTTTCTATAACCTACTAATAAAACGTATTCCTTTACCCCATATTTCTTTAACCAATTGATTTGCCACAGAATAATCGGTTTCCCATTTATCTCTATAAGAGGTTTTGGTTTATCCTCTGTTAATGGTCTAAGTCTTTTTCCTAAGCCTCCGGCGAGAATAACAGCTTTCATAATCTCCTTAAGTATATTTAAAAAACATCATAATATATCTTGATTTTATAATGACAAACACTAATCCTTAATTAAGCATCTACAGGTGTCATGAGACTGATAACCTCAAGAGCTTTTCTCTTAATATCCTCATCTATGTAGATAACCACTACACCTCTACTAGGTAATCCGTAGACAACAGCGTCTCCAAATGATCCATAGGCTATTATTGCTAGAGATAAAAGATCTTCTTCACCGACAACTATTACTAAAGTTTTTTTATTGCATCTATATATTGATTCTATGAGATCTCTTATCTCTGGGTTTATATGTCCTGGTGGATTATAGATCCTGTACACAACACCGATCCTTGTATAGATCTCTTCAACATAGCTTGAATCAATATAAGTCTCTCTAATTGTTCTTCGATCGATGATTGCAACATCTGGGATAAAATTAATGTCTAACATGCTTCTAACAACAACATCTCCTATACACCAGCTTCTTCTCTTAAGGATTAGATTTTTTACTCTCTCAGCAACCTCTCTATAGTTGCTTCCTTCAACTAATATTCCTACAGGTCTTGACAATTCTTTCCTTAAGTAATCTGGTAGTTTAAGTAGTTTCATTTAGATACTTCACGTCTCCAAATGATTTTTGAGTAGTGTAATCTATTAAGTATATTGTCTAGCTAAGGTATCTACTGCTGAGGATATTAAAGCTAGTATCTTCATGATCCTATACGCCTCAGTGATATCCTTTGCCTCGTACTCTAATGTGTAAGCACTAGTCCTCTTCATACCAGGTATCTCCTCGCCAGCATCAGCATATTCACTTCTTCTCATTACATACTCAATTTTTATAGGAGGATCTATTCTCAGAGGCTTAATAAGTTTCTTCTCAAGTCTCTCAACGGCTAATCTAATGCCTTTTCTCAATTCTTCTTCAACGATATTCATAGGTTTCATAATTCCAGCGTATCTAGATATACTCTCTTTAAACTCTACATACACTGTTGATGGAGAGATCTCCTCAACATCTCTTCTAAGAGTATTATCACCTGCTACAAGGATCACTGGCACATTGTAGTATCCGGCAACTAAAGCATTTATATAAAATTCACTAGCTCTAACACCATTTATTCTGATCTCCTGAAAAGCTACACCACTATATGTATGCTCCGCAATACCTCTAATAGTTCCCGCAGCTGGGTGGTAGCCTACGAACATCGCTGCATCAAATCCTCTATCGATACCAAACACCATATTGAGAGGTCTTAGAGAACCTCTTATTAAATAGACATTGTGAGGAAGATCTAGGTAGCTTAGATTACCCATGAATCCATGTGAATCAGCAACCCATATCTCATATCCTAATTTATTAAGCTCTTCATTAATGATCTTCACGATCTTTGACATTACCTCTCTTAATTCACTAAATAGTTTAGCATCTGGACTCATTTGAGATAAATGAAACATTCCAGGGAGACCTTCAGCATCTATAGACACATAAACTTTCTTCATAAAATATCTCCATAGGTTACGTAAAAATGCCTTATTTAATTTATAAATTCTTGACTCAGTATTCTGAAACAGCTTATATTTCACTTTTATCAATTTTCTTGAAAAAGTGTTTTGATGCCTTGTAATACGTTACATCACCATACATATCAACTACTGCGATAACTGGGATCATATTTTTTGAGAATGCTTTATCTACCCACTCCAGTAGCTCACTTATAGGCACGACTACGTTTTCTTCAGTGACGTATATTTGGTATCTCTTTCCCTCCCTCTCCAATACTAAGTCATTTTCCCCAAAACCTCTTTTAGCAACTCTGCCTCTCTTGTAGAGGTCATGTAGTACTGTGAAAAGTAGCCACCATTCTTTTTTATCAGCATACATTGTGGCTAGGTCCTTAAGAGTGAGTATTTTGCCTCCGTCTCCAAAGACTACTGCTTTATCTTCGTGTAGTAAATAGGCTACCTCTAGGGGGTCTAGAACAGCTCCGCGCGGATATTTATCAGATCCTTTTCTAACAATGAATTGACCTGCTACATATAATATATGTATCCTCTCCATTTCAAGAATATTTTTATTCAGTAAGCTAAAATATTGATATGTCTAATTGTATTAATTAGGTGATGCTAGCTGCTAGATCTCGAGATAAGAAAAGAGATTATTGATGTAATGAAGAGACTTTATTTGAGAGGATTAAACACCACATACACGGGAAATGTTAGTGCTAGAGCATCAGATGAATCAAAATTTTGGATAACACCAACATCTAGAGATAAGTATAATCTGAGACCTGAGGATCTATCCTACATAGATATTACATCTGGTGAAAGAATATTTGGAGAGAAAGAGTCTTCCGAATACAGACTTCATCTAATGATCTATAGAAAAAGAAACGATGTAAAAGCTGTGATCCATGCACACCCACCCCATACATATGCTCTAACCAGAGGAATCTCTAGATCATCTTTCATTAAAGATAGGTTCAACGAATTCTATCAATCATCTTATGAGGCCCTGAATTATTTGGGAAAATATGACCTTGTAGGGAATTATGACCCTGGGAGTTGGGAGCTTGCTGAGAAAGTCTCAGAGAAATTTTATAGAGACAAAGAAATATCTGTAGTACTGATGCTTAATCACGGGATCGTTGCTATAGGAAGAAATTTATCCGAGGCTCTTAATAGAGTTGAAGTATTTGAGGACTTAGCCAAAACATATATTTTAGAGAACCTATGGATAAAATAGTTGTTTATTAGTTTAGCTTTTAAATCTTCTTATTAAAAAGAATGATTTTATACCCCCTCAATACACCTATTTACTATGGAGAGTGCCGGGGTGCCCGAGCGGCCTAAGGGGCTGGCCTGGAGAGCCAGTGGGCGATGAGCCCGCGCGGGTTCGAATCCCGCCCCCGGCGCTATATATTTTTAAGTTATGTCGCAATCTTTCTTGTATTTCAAATATAGATCTAGTTCTATAAATATCATTGTTTATTTATATATGTTATTAATAGAATTTTTCTGGGGTCTTAATATAGTGGATCAAGATTTTCTTCAGTATCTATGGAGTATACTAATCGTTATTATTGCTGTATTTTTAGCAATCATACTATACATATCGACTCATAAATATCTATTTAAGCATATATCGAGAGCACTAAGAAGACCTTTTATAATACTTTTCGAGATAGTTATTGTATTCTTCTCGTTATCTATTATAATTGCATCAATTGCTATACTCTATGGTTTTCACGAGATATTTGTTATAATATTCACATTGTTTATAATAGCTTCAATAATTCTTATAATAGGATCTAGACACGTGATCGAGGAATACATAAGTGGTCTTTTTGTACCTGATTTATTTGATCTAAAGATCGGTGATTATATAGAGATAGAGGGATTCAGAGGTCACATAGTAGCGATTGATGATACCTCGATAATAATAAGAGATCCTCATCGAGACCTGATCCATATACCATATACAACATTGCTACATAAATCATTTAAGAAATTTAGAATCGAGGAAGGACACGAAATAATAGTCCCAACAACAATTCCCTTAAGAGCAAGTATCAGAACACTAAGAGAAGATATTCTTAGGATCGCGAGTGAATTAGGTATAGAAAACACGCGTATAAGTATTGAATCTATTAGTGAGAATAGTATGAAGATTATTATTAGGGGTATTATAAGAGATCCTAGAAGAGAGGAGGAAATCAGATATAGTCTACTAGATCAGATCTATAATAAATTATTTCAACAATAGATTCATCCCCAAGACTTCACTAAACGTCTATTAATTAGGTACAGTACTACTCCTATGATCACCCACGTAAGTATTATGAGTAGAGCTCTCTGCTTAGCGATAATCACTATAACAAGCGCTGCCGAGAGAATTATGATACCTAATAGAGCTGTGATAGCTACTCCAAAGATTCTTGGCGAGGTAAATGCTCCGTATAAACCTCCTCTCTTTGATAATATGGCCAGAGAAAAGGATACGAGTAAATAATTTATTAAGGAGCCTATCGCGTATGGTTCAATTATTAATTCTATTTCTCCAGGTAGAAGAAATAGTGTTGAGATAAGAAAACTTATTAGAAGAGCTATATGTGGTGTCCTGAATCTTCTATGCACATCTCCTAGACGCGGAGGCAGCACTTTATCAGTGGATAATATATATAGTAGTCTTGAGAAAGATACGTATCCTGTTAAAGCTGCGAGGATCATGATTAGTATTATATTGATGGATGCTGCAGAGACTATCAGAGGTGTTAATATCGGTATACTACTTGCAATTAAAAATATTGAAAGCACCGGATCACTACTTAGCTCTGTATAGGAAACCATAGTCATTAAGAGATACATTAGAGATATACTATAGATAGTACCTATCACTATCACTAATATGGTTGCTCTAGGAATCTGAATTAATGGTTTTCTAGCTTCACCCGCTAATTGACCTAGTGCATCAATTCCTGTAAAACCTCTCGAGGCTAACGCCAATGCGAAAAATAGATCCAGAGGATCAATATTTCTCCACTTAAAATAAGGAGGGTCTATAAACTCCTTATTTAACAACGTTATTATAATGCCTGGAAGTATCATTAGGAGACCTACTGAGATAAAATCTATTATAGCAACTATTTTCGCTGAGGTAGCAGACTCTCTAATACCAATTAGTGTTAGTATAAACAATATCGTTGAAAACGATATTGCTAAGATCTGGATAGGTATGTGCTCTAGTAATAGTGAGATAGCTAGGTTCATATGTGATGCTAAAGAGACAATATATTTAGACGCATCCAATGTACCATAACTTATCATCACAATCTGATCAAATGCTAGAAACCATGCAGATAAGAAACCTATGAATCTACCCATTGAGTACTTTACATATAGATAAGATCCTCCGGACTCAGGGAAGTGAGAACCCATCTCGCCGTAGACTAAAGCAATCATTATCATTAGAGCAACAGCGTATATCCCCACAAGAAACGATTCTCGACCTGCATAGTACGCTATGAAACCCATCATCAAATAATAAGTTGACTGAGAGTCGTGATGAACAAGTGAATATATATCAAATGTATTAAGTTCTCTTCTTAACCAATCTTTTCGAAGCATTCATCTAATCATCTCCATTAAATTACCCGTGGAACCTACAACAATTAAGTAATCTCCCTCCTGAATCTCCTCATCACCACCATTAAGGATCTTATCTCCATCTCTAATTATAATAACACTTACATTATACTCTCTCTCAAGCTCGCTGATCGTTTTTCCAAGTATCTTCATATCGCTTGTTATCAAGCACTCTAGCATAGATATGTTTCCTCTAACAGGCGTTATCCTAGTGAACTTGAGAGACAATATTCTCTGGATCCTCCCTAACACGCAATTAGGTACATTAACGACCTGGAAACCTTCTTTCTCCGCAATAATAGTTTTCTCATCACTTCTAAGACCCACAATAATTTTTGGCACACCATTTCTCCTTAAATATCTGGCTATATTAATATTGAGATCATCGTCAGGAAATACTAAAATCCCTATTTCCACACTCTCAAATTCTATGCCGTGGAAAACTTTCTCTAGATCTTCTTCACTTTCTATACTCTGGAGACTATTAAAGTCAGTTGAGTGAATATATACAGGCTTATCAATAAATTTCTCTCCTCGATCTTGTGAAGTAATAATATGAACAGAGTATCCATTCTCTGTCAAAATATATATAAGTTTATCTACTAGATCATCGAAACTGTCTAGTAAAACTACTTCTCTCTTCAATTAATTATATACCCATTAGAAATAGACTTATAGCACTAGCTAATATTTTTAAAGTGTCTGATCAAGAATCATATTCTCAGCACTGAGCCTCGTATCCTCTGTTCCTCCCCTTAACAATATTTATAAAATATTCATTACTTAGGCTCTGTAATAATTTCATCATATTTTGTTCCTCGTCCGATTCAATTGGAATAAATACTGTGGGACCCATGCTACTTAATCCAAACCCTATACCTATTTTATCTAGATACTTAGCGAGTCTCCTAACTTCATCGTTTTGTATTCTCCACTCAATTGATTTGAACCCTATGTCTTGTATCCTGCGTAAATGTCTCCTGAATCTATCTATATCTCTTCTTTTAATACCATTGAGTAATCCCATGAATACATGATAGGAGACTTCATATACATCAATTATGTTAAGAGGCGTATTATTTCTAAAAACCTCTAACTCTTTTGATCCAAAGAATCTTTTATTTATTATTTTAGGTCTTATCAAAATAAATCTCCATGTCTCAGGGATCTCCTCACGAATTAATAGTGGTGGCGGAGGACTTGTTGAGTAATCAGATGGTAAAAAATCTCTCTTCTCAATATCTTTTAAATGTCCGCCATCAATTATAAATCCTCCTAGGGCAAATCCGTGAACTCCTACACCTGAGGTTCCTCCTCTTCCAATGATTCTTGCAATTAATGCATGATCAGGCTCTTCCCCGTACTCCAATATCCATATGCCTGTAGCTAGAGACATACATAGCTGTGTAGTGGCTCCTAAACCTATATGTGGAGAGTATGTTTTAATCAGATTAACTACGTAATGGCTATGCGTATTTGATCTATTCTCTACGTAATTCTTTATTCTCTGAATACATCTAATGGATACATTCAAGATCTCTTCATTATTATCTAGCATCATTATTCTGTCGGTATTAAGTAAAGAGTTCTCATATATCTCAACCTCGAAGAATGGCTCATTTAATATTAATCCAGCACCACCATCAATAATCCCCCAGCCTGCATTAAGATCTATAAGTGTTATGTGTAGTCTAGACACACTCCTAATTCGGCACTTCTTCATTAATTCTCCCTAAAATCTTAGAGACTTAGGTCTTTTCTCCTGAATCTTCTCACGTATCTTTGGAAGGATCTCTCTTTGAACTCTCTCAATAAAATCCTCTGGTAACTTAGTGAATATCGGAGTTACCTCCCCCATAATCTTCGTGCCAGGCTCAATAGAATAGAAAGCTTTCTTAGGAATCACGATTTCATCTATACTATGCTTAAAATCAAAGAATCTCCAGTATCTCTCAGATGCTCTTGGAGTAAATGGATATAGTAAAAGCATTATTAAAGTGGTTATATTCACAGATATATACAGTGTTGTTGAAGCTCTGATCCTATCTCTCTTAATCTCATCCCAAGGAGCTTTTTTATTCAGATATTGATTCCCTAATTTACTGATCTCAAGAATTCTGTCGAGAGCTTGTTTAGGTTTGAAGCTAAGCATTAGATCTATATATTTTCTATAGTTTTGATCTATTGCGGACCAAGTTTCTCTATCTGTCTCGTCGAATTCACCTGGCTCTGGTACTACTGAGTCGAAGTATCTTTTAATGAAACTAAGTACTCTATGAATCAAATTTCCTATGTTATCATTAAGTTCTGCGTTAATTATTCTATGAAATTCTCTCCAGCTGAAATTAGTATCTCTCTCCTCTGGTCTGATCCTCATTAAAGAATATCTCCAATAGTCTGAGTCGGGTATGATCTCAAGCGCTTCATCAATCCATAGACCTATTCTTTTACTCTTACTAAACTTCTCTCCCTCGTACAAGATATATTCTGTAGCAGGTATCTGATAGGGTAATACGTAGGGGTCTCCAGATGCTAGAAGCATCGCTGGCAAAATAACTGCATGAAATGGTATATTATCTTTGCCTATGAAATAAACTGTCTTAGTCTCTTTATTAAACCAAAAATCTTCAAATTTTTTACCATTTTTCTCTAAATACTCTTTTGATGCTGATAAGTAGCCTAATAATGCATCAAACCACACGTAAACAGTTTTATTATCGGCTCCTTTAAAAGGCGCCTTTATACCCCATTTATTGTCTCTGGTTAATGATCTTGGTCTAAGCCCCTCTTTAATCCATGATAAAGCATGGTTTTTTACTTTTTCATCTAGATTCTCGTGGCTCTCTAGCCATCTTCTAAGATCATCCTCTACTTTCTTAAGATCAAAGAACCAGTGAAGAGTTGTTTTAAAAACAGGTTTTCTACCACATAATGCACATCTTGGATTAATAAGATCTGTAGGGTCTAGTAGAGCACCACAGTTGTCGCATTGATCACCTCTAGCCTCAGGGTAACCACATCTTGGGCAAGTACCTACTACAAATCTATCGGGTAAGAACATTTGATCGTATTCACAGTATGGAAGTACTTGCTCTTTTACATATATAAAACCTCTCTTCTCCAACTTAACCAAAAAATCCGAGACAAATTTCTTATGCTCCTCGCTCTCAGTCCTTGAGTAATTACTTAATTTAATATTGAATCTATCTAAGAGATCTGCTACATAATTGTGAGCCTCATTAGTTAATTGAATCGGTTCAATAGATCTTTTCTTAGCCTCGAGCTCAATGGGGGTACCATGCTCATCAGAGCCACTCACAGAAACTACTTCCTCACCTAATTGCTTAAGAAATCTAGTATATACATCAGCTGTTAACAAATGAAGTATTGTTCCTAGATGCGGAACACTATTAATATACGGCCAAGCCGCAGCAATTATCCACTTACCCATTTTAATCTCTAGAATACATAGGTATAGTAGACATTAAATTTTTAATTTCTCTAGACCAAGTGACTTTTGATTGAGTATCAGATGAGTTTTGAAAGTGAGCTACTTGAGTTATTCTCATTAACAGAAGATCTAGAGGATGTTCTGAGGAAAAGACTTGGTTTAGGTATAGAGGATTTCTTACTCTCAGATGTCGCGAAAAGATATTTTGAATACTGTTTTGATATTCTTAGATCACATATTTCTCCTAAGGCACAATTGATTGCTCGTAGAGGCTCTTTAGATATAGATAGATTCATTATACCTCATCTAATACTTGTTTTAATAGGATCTATTGAAGACAATGATATCAGAAACATGGTTATCGAGAGAGAACTTAATAGACTATTTAGTATATTTAGATCCTCGATACCTAGTGTAAGTAAAGAGACTGCGAGTAAATACTTGATTGATCTTGCTAATAGAATTGATCTAGGAGTTGAGATATGCGATAAGCAACTTGTGATTTATGAAGCAATTGATAAGAAGGGTAAATTAAAAGTAAATATATATAACGTGAAAATAGGTCTCTTAAATTATCTAAGGATCTTATCGCGTTATAAACTTGGTGAGAAGTATGATTTAAGTAGATATCCTATTTCTAAAGGATATGTTTACTTAAGAATACTCGATGAGGATCCTGAGAAAGCATCACTATATGCTTTACTGAAGGATATTTTTAGAGAGAGGATGAAGGAACTTGCTAAGTCATATAGTGTATTTAAAGATCATCAAATTATTAAAGAATTCGTAGCTAAATTTGAAGAATTGAGGACCGAGTATTCTAAGACTAAAAAAGATCTCGAGACCCTTAGACTATTAAATAGAATAAGAATCATTGAGAAGTACCCCATTGAATGGAGTGAGGAATTATTTCCAGAATGTATTAAGAAGACCCTCAGCAAGTTAAGAGCTGGCGAAGATCTTTCAAACGAGGAATTATATTTACTAACAAGTTTCTTGGCATATTCAAATATCTCTATTAATGAGATTCGAGAAAATATTCCTGAGGAACAAAGTTTCTTAATAGAGATCATAAGGAGAATAAGAGATAGATTTAATGAAGAGATCTATTATCCTCCTCCTCCGTGTGCATATATAAAGAAATATATGGGGATCGAAGATAATGAGTGTTCTTCAAAAGATCCGTTAGGAGAATATATCAAGAGAATAAAGAATTTTTTAAAGAGATCTAGGAAAACATAAACATCATGATTTCCCATATTAAACTTATATGCACACATACCGAATTATAAAGCCAGGTGAAGTTAGAATAACACCGGATCTAATTAACATAATTATTATACTATTAGTGGGTTTAGTGGCAGGTATCCTTGGATCAATGTTTGGCTTAGGAGGAGGATTTCTTATGGTGCCTCTACTAACATTCTTAGGCTCCGATATAAGAGTCTCTATAGGGACTTCAGCTACAGCAATATTCTTTAATTCTTTATCAGCTACTATATCATATTCTCGAGGTAGACTCGTGATCTATAGAGCTGGTCTAATAATCGCGTTAATAGCTATTTTAGGAGCGTACTTAGGTGCTCAAGCAACTAAGTTAGTAGATACTAGCACACTAAGAATTCTTTTTGGGTCAGCACTTATACTTGTTTCTATAAGAATGATCTATGACACATTCAAGAAAAAAGCCTCACAAGGGCAGAGAATTAGATGGAGTACAAAGACATATATTGAGTTGCTACTAGGAGGATTTTTATCAGGTTTAGTAGCCGGGTTATTAGGAGTTGGCGGTGGTGTTATTAACGTTCCTCTACTCTCATATCTAGGCTTCACGATTCATCAGGCGGTAGCTACATCATCAATGGCAATAACAATAACTACCGTGTCATCAGCGACCACACATTATCTCATTGGAAACGTTAATTTGTATCTAGCGGCATTATTGACACCGACATTAATTATAGGAGCACAGATAGGTTCTGCCATAGCTAAGAGAACCAGCTCTAAGAAACTAAGAATAGGATTCTCAATACTCCTAATAATAATAGCCTTAAGAATGATCCTTGAAACAGTCTCAATATAAGATAAATTTCTATGCGGCGGCCGGGATTTGAACCCGGGATCGCCGGCTTGGAAGGCCGGCGTCCTAGACCAGGCTAGACGACCGCCGCCCTCTGCTCCTTCTAGTATATTAAGTGTCTTGGGTATAAATTTTTTTGGATGATGTGAGTCATGCCCTCTGATGAATGATGATCTTTTGGGGTATCTGATGTTCATTCTATTTTTCTTGCCTCTACACATACAAAGCCGTATCTCCCATTATCTATTGCGGGCTCCT
>JBMFIR010000039.1:0-13243 GCA_049976205.1 Sulfolobales archaeon
GGGTTATGCCGTAGATGTGGCTACACACAGGCTGATAGAGTCTTCTGGGATATTAATGATCTAGAGGCATTCCTCAGCGTATCTCGTTCTCCATTAAGGATACTAAGTATTTGACATC
Organism: Sulfolobales archaeon; assembly: GCA_049976205.1. Lineage (GTDB taxonomy): Archaea > Thermoproteota > Thermoprotei_A > Sulfolobales > AG1 > WYEN01. Next base: position 119 of record JBMFIR010000039.1, read on the forward strand.
ATATTTATATCTTAATATTAATTTTATGATCCGCTTCATTGAGAGGATTTCTTGTGTCTTTTAAGACTTTTTACGTATTGATGCAAATGAGAACTCTTTGGGGGTTCATATGACTATCTCTAGATTATACGATACAAAAATTCTTGCATGGACAGCTCTGGGTAGGGTAAAAGCTGATTTAGTAATTAAAGACACCACTTTGGTAAATGTATACTCTGGCGAGATTCTTGATAATATTGATATAGCAATTAAAGAAGATAGAGTAGCTTACGTAGGTGAAAAAGCTGACCATGTTATTGGCTCAAACACCACTATTATTAATGGCAAGGGGTTATATGCTGTTCCGGGATTCTTAGATGGTCATATGCACATTGAGAGTAGCATGATCACGCCAACGCAGTTTGCTAGAGCTGTTCTTCCTTGGGGTACAACAGGTGTTTTCCCTGATCCTCATGAGATAGGTAATGTATTAGGTGTTGAGGGAATTAAGATATTCATTGAGGAGTCAAGAAATCTTCCACTAAAAATATTCTGGACTGTCCCATCCTGTGTGCCTACAACAAATCATCTGGAGACTGCCGGCGCCACTATTGATTCGAGGGATGTCGAGGAGTTAATGAAGTTACCAGAGATCTATGGATTAGGAGAAATGATGAATTACTATGGACTACTAGAGGGAGATGAAGAAGTCCATAAAAAGATCCAGGCCACATTGAAATACGGGAAAATAGTAACTGGACACGCAGCCGGTCTAGGCTACAAAGAACTTGCGGCTTATGCGGCGGCGGGTGTTCATACGTGTCACGAAGCAACTACCAAGGAGGAGGTTTTGCATAGAGTTAGATTAGGTATGTGTGCTAAGCTTAGATATGGTTCCGCGTGGCATGATCTTCCTCATATAATTAAGGCATTAACTGAGACTAAAATTGATTCTCGTAAACTCACAATTATAACAGATGATATTCATCCAGAGGATCTTTTATCGAAAGGACACTTAAATTGGGCTGTAAGAAAAGCTATTGAAGAGGGTGTTGACCCGGTCACAGCTATTCAGATGGTCACTATAAATATCGCTGAATGTTATAAAGTATCCGATCATGTGGGAGGGATCGCCCCTGGAAAATACGCTGATATAGTTCTACTTAAATCACTAACTAAGGTAGATCCCAAATTAGTTATAGCATCTGGCAAAGTAGTTGCTAATGACAAAAAGCTTCTCATAGATCTACCATCATTTAAATACCCTGAGCACTTTAGAAAAACAATTAGACTAAGAAAGCCTCTACAACCCGATGACTTCAAGATTATGAGTAAAAAAATGAGAAATGGTGTCACCAAAGTTCGTGTAATGCATGTCTTCGAGGGATCGGTGCCGAATAAACACATTATTGAGGAGCTAGAAGTGATGGAGGGAGAGATCATGCCCTCAGTAGAGAAGGATATTATTAGAGTAGCTGTCGTTGAGAGACATAGAGCCACAGGGAACATTGGACTAGGCTTTGTCAAAGGTTTTGGAATAAGAGAAGGGGCTGTTGCGAGTACTGTTGCTCATGATAGTCATAATATGATTATTGCAGGAGTAGATAGAGAAGATATGGCGCATGCAGGCAATAAATTAGCTGAAGTAGGTGGGGGGATGATTGCTGTCAGAAATAGAGAGGTACTAGCACTAGTTGAGCTCCCAATAGCAGGATTACTCTCTGACGAACCTGTCGAGATTGTTGCGGAGAAGGTTAATAAGTTAAAGAAGGCTTGGAGAGATCTTGGTTCATCTATTGAGTCTCCATTCATGACATTCTCAATATTAGCGTTAACTGTTTTACCAGAGCTCAGAATAAGTGATAGAGGTCTCGTAGATACTACTAAAGGAGTATTTGTGGATATTGAGGTTAGTGATTAATCACTGATAGTAAAGATAGTAAAGTAGTTTCCTAATAACTTTCATTTTCATTTAAAGTAATTTTTTGATTCTCTCGAGGATCTTGGGCAGAGCCTCACCAGATTTAGCTCTGATTACTATATCAGCAATATCTGATAATTCAGTCTCCTCAGGATTAATCTCTATAATAATGCTTCCTCTCTCCTTAGCTATGTGAGGTAGAAGAGCTGCAGGATAAACACTACCACTAGTCCCTACAACAAGCATTATTTTAGCTTTGTAAGTCTCTGAAAGAGCTCTTGTCCACTCAGTCATTGGGATAGGCTCGCCGAATAATACTACATCTGGTCTCATAATAGATCCGCATCTCGGGCACTTGGGAGGCAGGGTCTCTAACCTAGATAAATCATCGATTCTCTCAGTGTATCCACAAGATACACATCTCATTCTTCTAATGCTTCCGTGAAGCTCAATTAAACACTTACTACCTGCAACTCTATGTAGCTCATCAACATTCTGTGTAATTACGCACCGCAAAATATTTAATCTCTCCATCTCAGCTAATGCATAATGACCCGGATTAGGTTTTGCTTCGAATAACTTTTCTAGTCTCCACTTGTACCATCTCCACACGTTCTCAGGATCTCTGAAGAAAGCCTCTGGCGTTGCTATATCTTCTGGTCTAAAGATTGTCCATAGACCGCCAGAACCTCTGAAGGTGGGGACCCCACTCTCAGCCGAAGCTCCAGCACCTGTTAAAGCAACGGCTGATCTCTTCGTAATTAATAATTCAGCTACTTCGTCATACAAATCCTTACTCAAAAATCTCCTCTCCCGGAATATTTAGCTTATACCACCTATGATAAATTAGTGTTATGCACAAAATTATTTATACCTTTAACTAGATTCCTAATAATGATAGTGTGATAAAATGTTTCTCAATGAGGATCTTCTTGTTTACATATATACCATAATCCTGACGCTGTGGGTATTCTTCGTAACAGCCTACTTGACAAAGAAAATATATCATTACATGATCTCGAGGAGGTATCCGCATAACGTGGTTGTGTACTACAACAGGAAAATTATTCATATAGCCACCGCTGGTTTAGTGGCTTTTCTCGTCCCCTTCATATACAAGGATCCATTAATACCCTTTGTCCTAGGATTATTCTTTGGAGCCGTGACCTACATTCCTAGGAGAATGAATAAATTAATGTACTGGTTCCAGGTTCCAGAGAATACTTACGAGGTTCATTTCACAATTCTATGGGGTCTCTCAATATATCTTATGTATCTATTTACTCACAATATGTTTATGTCCGTGATTCCCGCGGTTTTTATGTCTATTGGTGACGGCGTGACTGGGATACTCAGAAATCTCATATATAAGAAGAGAACTAAGTCTTGGTACGGTAACTTCGCTATGATGGCTGTTATCTCGCCAATAGGCTACGCGTTTGCTGGATTAGGAGGCTTAGTGGCTGGTGTGGTTGCTTCATTAATAGAGAAGCTAGAGGGTGTAGATGATAATATAACTATCCCTCTGGCTACTGTAGTGGTACTGTTTCTCTGGAGAATCTTTGGTTAGTGGTGTTTCAGGCTAATATTTTTTAATTTTTATTAACTATGCTTAAGTGATTGAAATGCCTAATCTTAATCCTCAAGTAGATCTCTTGATCGAGAGCCCGACAAGAGCATTTGATAAAATATTCGAGAAATTAAGAAGTGAAGGAAGAGATGTGATAAGATTCTCTGCTGGAGAGCCTGGGATCCCGCCCCCTAGAGAAGTTAGGGAGTGGCTAGCTAAGTTCTTACTAGAGGACTCCGCGAGATTATACTCATACACTCCCTCATCTGGTTTGAGAGAGCTTAAGGAGGCTATTGCTGAAGATCTAAGGGATCTCGGCGGAGTGGAAGTCTCAATTGATCAGATAACCGCGACAACAGGTGGGCAGTCAGCAATGTTCTCAGTTCTATCTGCGACACTCTCTGAGAGAGATGAGGTTATATTGATTGATCCTACATTCTTCGGCTACACTAATTTACTTAGCTACATGAGGATCAAGAAAATCTTTGTGCCAGTATCAATTGAGAGTAACTATATGCCTGACCCTAATCAAATAAATGAAAGAATTAACCGGGGCAAAACAAAGGCTATTATACTAGTTAATCCTGATAACCCAACTGGTAGAGTTATTAATTGGAATATTGCGAGAGATATTGCTGAAATAGCTATTGACAATGATCTCTGGATAATATATGATGAACCATACAGAACACTTGTTTACGAAGGAGAACATGTTTACATGTATAAGCTAGCTCCTGAAAACACAATTGCTCTAAACACGTTCTCTAAAGACCCTGGAATACCCGGTTGGAGACTTGGCTACATATATGGCCCGAGAGAAGTGGTTAAGAAGATAAATATGATTGTTGAGGCAACTACTTATAACCCACCGAGTGTGGCTCAGTATCTAGCAATTCAATATCTCAGAGATAGAGAGTTGAGAAAGAGACATATTGAGTATGTGAAGAGAGTCAGTGCCGAGAAGAGAGATCTTATGATTAGGGAGCTGGGGAATATTAGAGATATTAGATTTGTGAAGCCCTCCGGAGGAATGTTTTTATTAGTAGATCTAGGTAAAGTGCTGGATGAGACTAATATTAGCGCGAAAGTATTCTCTGAGAAGCTCTTGGAAGAGAAAGCTGTGGCAGTGATCCCAGGAGAATTCTTTGGAGAAACTGTTAAGCGTAGTATTAGACTAAACTTCACTTTTGAGAGCCCCGAGAGAATAGTGGTTGGAATAAATAGGATCAGGGAATTTATAGAGGAACTCAAAGGCAGATAATAATAAACTTATCTCTGAGGTGTATTCTTTGCGTGTTAAATGGATTATCAATAATGAATTAGCTGTGTCATCGATGCCTTCAATCGAGGATCTCCGCTACATATCAGATAATTTTAGAACTGTCGTTAATTTAGTAGAAGATCACGAGTTAGAATATGATCCTGGAGAACTGATCTCCAGAGGAGTAAAAGTGATTAGATTACCAACCCCAGATATTGATGCTCCTCAGCTACTCGCTACACATATGCTACTTGAAGAGATCTATAGATCTCCTAAACCAGTTCTAGTTCACTGCTATGGTGGTATAGGGAGATCTGGCACAATAGCCACAGCTTATCTAATGCTCATAGAGAGATTAAGATACGAGGAGGCTCTGCGAATCACTAGATCAATTGATCCTCGTTTCGTTGAGAGTTTTACTCAAGAGAGAATACTTGCTCTATATAGTAAGTTACTTGAGACATTTTCCAGAGAGGAATTAAATGAATTACTGAAAATTGCTTCTGAATACTCATTTAGTGGAGATAGTGAATATGGTCTAAGACACGTATCTAAGGTGCTTGAGTTATCAATTGAGATCTATACACAATTAAATCAACTCGATATAATTGTTTTAAGCAAAGATCTGGAGAAAACACTCTATGCATCAGCAATTCTACACGACGTGGGTAAAGCAGAGGATCCTCTTAACCATTGGGAGAGGAGCTATGAGATAATTATATCAAGAAGAAACGAGATAGATAAGGCTCTGGGCGAGGGATTTGCCGAGAAAATTGCTTATTTAGCGAGGTTTCATGGTGACCAAGAGATTAGAGATCCTTTGAGTAGAGAGATACTAGAAGCATTATCTATCTTGAGAATAGCTGATGGATTAGATTATGCTTATGAGAATGAGGAGGTTAAACAAGTGGTTTTGGAGCCCGAGGGTGAAGAAATTATTTATGCTGTGATCCATGGCTACATATGTTTCACAGATATTGAGAGAGCACAGATAAAGAGTAAATTATTTAAGGAATTAACAAGGAGAGAGATTATTTTCCTGAATCAATGCTACGGTCAGTAGCTATTTTTCACTAGACGTAAATAATTAAATCCTCTAATTGATCTGGGTAGTTTGTTATGAGCTCAAATCCGTCTCTGGTGACTAATATAGTGTCTGAGTGTCTGAATCCTCCCAAGTCCCTAACGTATATACCTGGTTCAACAGTCATAACCATACCCTCCTCAAGAACTGTCTCGTCTCCAATATCAAAGAATGGTGCCTCATGATAATCAAGTCCTATGCCATGCCCAGTATGATGTCTCCAGTAATCAATTAACCCCTTCTCCTTAAAGAATCTCCTGACCTCTCTATCAACCTCATTACACTTAACACCTGCTCTTATTTTGTCAAAAGCTGTTTTTCTCGCCTCAAGCATTAACTTAAAGAATTTCTCTTGTTCAGGTGTTGGTTCACCAACAATTAATGTTCTCTCTAACTCGGCACCGTAGCCACTTACATTAGCTGTTGCTCCTGTAACCAAGACATCTCCTTTCTTGATTACTGCATGAATAGTTAGGGAATGTGGGTAGTAAGAGTGTTTACCCACTTGACCTCTAAAACCAGCTCTAGCGCCTGAGTTCCAGCCAGCTGGTCTATAGATATCTTTGAGAGCTCTAGCCATAGCTAGTGTAGCCTCCATAGAAGCAAGCATAGATACCTCATCCTCCAAAGCACTTGGTCTAGCATATTCTTGTAGTAGTCTATGGGCTAGTGCAGCCCACTTAGCACTTTCTCTGAGAAGTCTAATCTCCTCCTCAGACTTAATCATCCTGAGTCTCTCGACGAGATCTCTCTCATAACTGTATGAAGCCTTCAGAACCTCACTGAGCCTAGGACCTCTGTAGCCGAAGACGTGACCGTATCCATCAGTATCAAAACCAATTCTCTTACTCTCTAACCCGAGTTGCTTCATGTAATCTGCTATAACTAGCATAGGATGCTTCTCATCCGGATACTCAGGGTAGCTATATACTTTATCAGCGTAGGAGTATTTCTCAGCATGCTCATGCTCTAGCCTAGGAACAAAAAGAATCTTCTCACCACTAGAGAGAATCAACGCAGCAATAGGTCTCTCAGTAGGGATATGAAAGAAGTTAGTTACATAAGCAATATTTGATACAGAAGCTAGATACAAGGCGTCTAGACCCTTTCTACTCATCTCATAAGTGATTCTTTGAATTCTTCTCTCAATCTCTTTTTTTGAAATAACGAGAATATTAATCACCTAATAAATTTAATCAAGAATATCTTTAAATCAACGAGACTGGATAATATAATCAATTACATATATAAATTCTATAATGAAGAACCGGTATTCTTCTTTAGCAATTAGTAAAGTATTAATGAGGCTATAGGGAGGTTAGCGAGAGGATGTGGTATATAGACAAGTAATTGTTTTTGGTTAATGAGAATACTTCTTATAGAGCCAGTATGTATTTAAACAATATTACACCAATAACTAATGTGATAATTATGTGAGGGATCAGGTATTTGTATCCTTTCACAAATGATATCTCTAGATAATTCGCGGTATACAGATAGCATGCGTGAAACGGAGATCCTAAGTAGCCTAAGAACGCGGCTGTGTACACAATCATTATAGTGGAGAGATCCATGTTAATATTTAGTGAGCCTAGGAGAGGAATTGATACTCCAACACCTGTTGTTGGGTGCCCACTAATTGCTGAGAATACTATAGGTGTTGATAATGTAATGATCAGGGGGTCTAAACCGATTCTAGTAAGCTCACTTCCTAGGGTGCTCAGATCTATTGTTCTAAAGAAGTTTCTGAAGAGCATTAGTGAGTAAGCTAAGAAGACCATATCATATAATCTATAGTCTCTGAGGCTTCTCAATAGATCATTTAGAGAATATCTATTTAGTGTTATCAGTAGAATTATTCCTATAGATACAGAGACAATAACATATAACTCATTTGATAAAAGTGGATTTCCAGAAAAACCAAGAGCAAGACTAATAAGTATTGTTGCGAGTATTGGTGTAGTGCTTCTCAACTCACTTGATACGGATTCTTCGCCTAAGACGAGTTTCTCACCGCTACTAGCTTTCTTGCCAATAAGTACTGAGTAGCCCAGTAAAAACATTACGAAAGCAATCGGTGTAGCGTACTCAGCCAGTCTCCAAGGAGACGTATTCGTTATTGCCGCAGTAAATATAATTGTTGTGCTCAGAGGATAGAAGTATAATATAGTGTGCCTGTACCACACATTAACAAATAATTTCTGAGGCCTAGATAATCTCCTGAGATCACCGACACCATCAACTATAGGAGCAGATAGCAGAGCTCCTCCAGGGACTGGTAGTAGACCTATTAGACCTGGTATTAGTGTAATTGCTAAATAATCTCTTCTTAGGATCCTCATAAAACCACTACTCATAGCATTAATTAATCCCTTAACCCTATACAGTGAGACGAAAAAAGCGATCAGAAAAACATTAGCCATTAAGAGTTGAGAGACGTGGTCTCTCAATGTAAAAATTAATAGATCAATGATATGCAAGGAGCCCGAGTAAAGTACTGAGGCAATGAAAACTGTAATAAACAAAGTAACTCCAATATTAACTCTAAAAAACATAAATATGATCAAGACAGAGACCATGAGAAACAAGAGAGCTAAAGGATCTATTTAATAACCACCCAAGAATAATTATTCTGAAAAATTATAAAGAGAAGAATTATGAGATAATTCATAATGTACAAGAAACTATTCAGCAAACATATGTATATGAGGGATCCCCTGATTAGATCACAATATACTAAATAGAGATCTTCAGGCCGTGATCATAGAACACATTACTTAGTTTAAAATAAAGCCTTCTTATTATATAATGGTGGCCTTATATACAGATAGAGATAAGAAATTTCAAAAGCATCCAATACGTATCCCTAGAATTAAGCCCCGTAACATTACTCGTGGGACCCCCCGCAGCAGGAAAATCTAATATTCTTGACGCTGTCTCATTCGCAGGCTATTTTAATAGATTATTGTTAATTGATAAAGAATACGAAAATGATTATTATGATCTTGAGCCACTTAATGTAACTTCGAGATATGAGGAGCCCAAAAGTTTGTTCAGAGACTTTAATATAGCCGAGGAAGTAAAAATATTAATAAAAGATAGTTCTATAACTCAAGATCTAAGTCTTAAATATGAGAAAGGTCAGCCTAAATTGTCGATTAATGATATCGCGATACCATGGAATCTCAATAAATATGAGCTTCACTCTTCTCTGCCAAGGGTTGTAAACACTCTCAAGATGTTTACGAAGAATTTAATTGATTCGAGATTATATGGTTTTGACAGATATGGGCTAGCTATAAGTGAATGTAGCAGTGATACTTTATGCGGTTTTAGCTACAAAGCCAGGGGGAGATTAAAAAAATCTCATCCGGTAAATATTCTAAGTGAACTTGCGTGGAATTTCGTTCGTATTCCACTGCTTAGTAAGAGATCAATAGTGAATCGTATTAACGAAGAGTTGCTGGAGAATCTAGAGGAAAAAATAGAATTGAAAGTTGGTAGAGAAGGTGATGTAGTAATATATGATTATGATCTAGAGTCAGAGACGCCAGCTATTTCAGATTCAATTTATCGTATGCTATATTATCTTGCGGCTTTGGAGACTGCCATAATATATGCTAAGATTCATGGTCTTGAGAAGAGGTTAATCGTTGGACTCGAGGAGCCTGAGGCTCACATATTCCCTTTCCTATTTAAGCCTCTTGTCGATTGGATAAGGAAAGCTAAGGACAATGTCTATATAATTATATCCACTCATAACCCCCTCTTTGTATCATTGATCTGGGATAGATTTGAGGATGCCAAGACATACTATGTCTATAGAGATAAAAAGAGTGGTAAGACAAACGTTGTCGAGTTAGATATAGAGAAATTCGCGAAGGATCTTAGAACAACAGATGATTTAGTTGAGTTAAGACCTAGTGAGATGATTAGAAACTACGAGAGAGCAAAGAAGGAGACTGAGATCAGGTAATAGAGGTGTAAGAAAAGTGATTATTTTTCTTCCGGAATGTTTTCTTAACAAGTGTTTTGCGGAGCTTTTGCTTGAGGAGCTTAAAGTTAGAGGGAAAATAATTCATAAGGGTTTCTTCGGTGGAGACAGGATCTTAAAAGAATTAAAAAGTGTTTCTAGGAGAGTGTATGGCAATGAGAAAATTATTCTTATTATCGACATTGAAAATTGGCGAACCTCTAGAGGAATATATATTAAAAATATATTCAAAGAATATGATAGAGTTGATAAAATACATGTGATGATCGGTGCAGAGAAAATTGGTGGCGATAGAGTTATAGCGGTGATTTTTGATCCGAAACCTGAAGAGGTCTTTAACCTAGATCTAGATGAAAGTGAATTAAAGAGTGAAGATGCATGCAATAAAATTAAAAAAACAAGTAAATACTCTGAGATAATGAATATTGCTAATCAGATCGCTACATTAATACGAAAAAAGATCATTGAATCAACAGAAGATCCTAAGGATCTTCTCACATCATTAGTTGTACATGGAACAAAGAATATTGAGATCGAGATCGAGGAGTTGAGACAGGTGGCGCTTAAAGAGGCTGAGGCTAAAGTCAAGGATAGATGGCAGTAATTGAGACCGATATTATTTTAACACTGATCTCTAGTAGAGATAAGCGTCACCGGGAGGCGGTTGAGATCATTAGAAGCATTAAAACATTAAAGATGTCGCCATATGCTCTCATTAAATTAGATCTTCTTATATTATTTAATAGATTAGAAGTAAAATTATCTGAGTTCTATGAGGCTTTTAGCAAGATGCTATCTTATTATGATATAGAGATAATCAAACCAAATCCTAAACACCTGACTAAGGGATGGGAGCTCAGAGAAAAATATGGTCTAACTTATTTTGATAGTTTACACGCATCAGTAGCCTTGATTGAGAATGAGACATTAATAAGCTACGATAAAAGATATCTGGGTTTAAGAGAGCTGAAGTATCTCACACCACAAGAAGCACTGAGACTTTTAACAAAATCATAGATCTATCTAAGCTAGCAGTAACTTTGTTAATTGGGTTAAGAGCCGTAGTGCTATGATAGCACCAACCTTGTTTTATGGTTAGGTTATAAATGATATTACGTGATCAAGTTCTTATCTGCTGAAGAGTTGTTATTAAAATTAAACCTCTATGATGCTTTCTTCTGATCCTGCTTAGCACTAATTATTTTCTCGGCTTCTTCCACCATTCTCTTTATATATGGTAATCTTCTCTTAACAGCCTCACTATCTAGTTTTGCCTCATGGAACCCCCATACATGAAGAGTCCAAGCTCTATCCCACGACTCCTCAAACCATTTACCAATTTTATCACCTATGATCTCTACGGCTCTCTCAAGATCTGTTACGGTTCATCTATCTCTCTTCTCAACTTCTCTCAGAATATTATCTAGATTTAGATATGTTGCCAGTGCCTTCACCACTTCTTCTGCCGCCTCGTAGAGTTTCTCGCTGGCTTGAACAGGATCTTTTTCCACGAGCTCAGCTCCCTCATCATAGTATCTCTTAGCTAATTCGATTCGTATCTCGGCGACTGCTACTGGGTCTAGATTGAGTTTCTCAATTAAGCTACTATACACGATCTCCTCAAGGCTGAGACCTCTCTTAGTGATCTCCTCAGCTAATCTCTTTGGGATCGTGATTATTATATCCACGGTGTCATCCTATATATTCAATCGACTCGAAGCGCTATAAAATTAAAATTATCTAATGAATGAAATTAATAATCATCTTATTCTCTGGCAAATAATTTTTGTCGCTAATTAATAGCGGTGGTTATTCTAGCTCAAATCCCCAGTACTCTCTTAGTATCTCAGAAAGTCTCTTCCTCAATTCATCCGGAGGCTCTCTGGCTCCTACGTATACTTCTTTTCTAGCACCTACTAATCCTTCTACGAAGGCTCTTAAACCAAGTCTTAGTCCTATGTCATATCCTCCCTCTAAGATCGCCACTACACCTCTTATTCTCTCTTCGGAGTATAGCTCTGAGAGGTAGGATCCGTATAGAGCATATGTCTTCTCGGTAGCACCTAGATAAGTTATTGGCTCACCTCTATAAGCATCAAAACCCGCGGATACAATAATTACATCGGGTCTGAATCTATCTATTAACTCCTTTACCACGTTCTCAAGAACCCATCTATAGATCTCGTCCCCGCTACCAGCTTCTAGCGGAATATTTATTTTTGTTCCCTCAGCGCCTCTGCCACCAATATCCTCTACATCACCTGTTCCAGGATAAATGCCTTCTTGATGAATATCTATGTGTAGAGCTTTGGGCTCTTCCCAGAGGATCTCTTGTGTACCATTTCCGTGATGAGCATCAAAATCAATTATCGCCACCTTACCACCTCTCCTAACAACAGCTAGTGCCGCGGCGGCCGCGTGATTAAATATACAGAAGCCTTGTGTAGGAGCATTCATCGCAACACCATATCTACCAGCGTGATGACCTGGTGGTCTTGATAAGATAAACCAGATCCCTCTCTCCCTGAGAAGCTCCTCGACGACTCTCCACGCGGTAGTTGTGAATCTAAGTGCCACCTCATAGGTTCTGTGAGAGACGTATGTATCAGGGTCTATGTAGCTAATAGTTTTCTCAGATAATCTCTTGATAAGACTGATATACTGTGGGTCATGTATCTCCCTGAGTATCTCGGGCTCAGGCTCATATGTCTCTCTAACAATAATTCTCCCCCACACATCTGAGGATCTCAGAGAATTCATTGCTAAATCAATTCTCTCAGGTCTCTCAGGATGATAATTATTAGGATCCCTATGAAGACGGTGGATCTCGTCATAGACAAGATTTAGAGAAAACATTTTCGAGAAACCCTAGAATAAAATATGGAAATCAAAGATTAATTCATGTCCCCAGAAGTGGATGAGGAGCATCTAGATGTCTCAAATAATCTCCAACATCTACAACAACACAGCTACGGATCTTTCCGTGTCTATATGCACATATCCAACTAATCTTCTTAACGGATCCCCAGTGGCTCCACCTAAAATAAAGTATTCGGCAGAAACACCTTTATCATAACAACCTATCTCTAGATCTTTAATTACTTGCCCCAGAAGACTCCTTGAACATATTTAGAACATATTTATTATATTCACCTCATTTTCTTTAGCAATTAATGGATTCATAACTCCTACCTCTAAACTCTTTATCAACACCCCTCATAATAGCTTGTAGAGTTTAGTGAACTAAATCTCATATCATAAATATACATATACACAACTGAACTACTCTTATAATCATTTATCTTATTGAGTTCCA
>JBMFIR010000040.1:0-13216 GCA_049976205.1 Sulfolobales archaeon
CTGTGGGCGAGGTGGAAGTCCCTAGATGAGACCATGAATTCATATAAAATGATTGGAATGAACATCTAGGGACAAACGGTAACCAGTCTATGACCTCAGCAAAGAGATCTTCTATAGAATTGAAAGTACTTATCTTTCTCGCATAGATCTCTGAAGAAACACTTTTATTCAGAAATTCTGAGTATTCTAGGATGTTATGTGTATTTATATATTGATAAGAACCTGTGTTACTCCAAGCACCAGCACCAAAACCTATTAGCGGGCCTATCATCTCTAAGTTAACAGTTGCGTACTCATATTTCTCTCTCGAGAAACTATAGATCCTCGTCATATACATTTTATGAGATGACAAGATCTCAATAGCTGATTTTATGAAAATATCTATTTCTTCCCCTTCCTGACTTATTCTTCCAAGATCAATTAATTTCCCACCGGGTGAGTAACTAGGTATAATAGTCGCATAGTATGTCACTTGATCTACTCCGGTCTCAATTGATATTAAGAGATCCTTTTTAAATAACTCTAATTTTTCACCGGGTGAGTAATTTACGAAATTCTTAATATTAGGTGGGAGAAACATCAGATCTATATTAACCCAGTTAAATCTAGTCTTGAGACAATTCTCGATAACTCTCATATTATCCTCAGGAGTATGTTTTCTCCCCAGACTCAAAAGAATCTTTTTACTAAAAGACTGTATACCTAAGCTAATTTCATCAACTCCATTACTATATAGATCTTCTGCGACCCTAAGATCCAATAGATCCTCAGGATTAGCTTCTAAACCTATACTAGTCTCTACATTAAAATACTCGGATAATTTCTCCAGGATCTTTTTAAAGTATTTGCCTGGAACAATACTAGGAGTTCCTCCACCCACATGTAGCTCTATTACTTTAAGACTATGTTTCTCTAAGAATCTTCCATACAGATCTATTTCTTTAAGCAAGTAATTAAAATACTTATCTATCTCACTCTTATCTTTAAGAACTGTTCTGAAGTAGGGGCAAAATAAACAACTTGTTCGACAATAAGGCACGTGAATATATATACCTATATCTCTCGAGGCTATATTATTTCTAATCTCTAGCATATGAGCATCTGTGTCTACAATTCTATGAAAAGTGATCTTAGGTATTCTACTCATAAGAAAACTTGTTCTGAGAGGTTCTTGTCCAATAAGAATATTACTCACCAAGCTATTAATTAGGGTGCACCTTTTTATGTAAATGGTGCATATTTGAATCTTTAAAAACTTCAGTTAGAGAATTGATGAATATCTTAAATCATGATATTAATTTTTGGGTAAATAGTTTTAATAAAGATCAGTGAGGGAGCCACTTCATCATACTCAGCTAGACTGCCTGTCATCACAATATGATTTCTCTAATTCTAAAGTATCGATGTAGTTATAAATTCATAACTTAAGAGAGATCTTTTTAAGAATGAGGTAGTTCTAATCTCGTAGAGAAAGTCTGCCACAAGTACTGTGTCTAGGGTTTTACTGTGTAGTAAATTCTTCTCTTGTTTCTTCCCCTATTCTCAACTTTGAGTAGGACTACTTCACCTATTTCTTTTGTATTCTTTACGTGTGGTCCTCCGTCTGCTTGAATATCTACTCCCGGGATCTCAACTATTCTAAGTACTCTATAGGTTGGTGGAGTTTTCTCTGCTAATTTAGTTATCCCCGGTATCTTGAGGGCTTCTTCACGATCCATATAGTATATCTTGACTTCAAGACCTCTAGAAACAATTTCATTGACCTTAGAGATAGCTTCTTCGAAGACTGCTCTATCGAATCTCTCGAGAGAGAAATCGTCTCTAGCATAATCAGGCTCTACTTGTCCACCTGTTATTAAGGCTCCGTAGTCTCTGTACATAATAGCAGATAGTATATGTGCAGTCGTATGGAGTCTCATTAATCTATATCTTCTATCCCAATCAATCTCGCCTTCAACTTCAGCTCCCTCGTATAAGCCCTCATAGCTATCTAGTACATGAATTACTTCATCAGTATCTCTCACATGAACTGCTTTAACAACTCTGTAGACTCTGCCACAACATCTTAAAACACCAGTATCGGTTGCTACACCTCCGCTCTCTGGGTGAAAAGCTGTTCTATCCAGAATAACACCTTCGCTACTTATCTTAACTATTTTACCTGAAAATACTTTTTGATAAGAATCATCTCTATATATGTGGTACGTCATATCAATCTCCTCTAATATTTCTCAAAAGATTATTTCTACGCAGACTTTAAATTAAATTGCTATTCAATAGATCTGTTGTTATCCTCTATGTAATCCTGTATATATGCTCTACCAGTTCTCAAAGCTTCGAAGGCTCTTGCTAATTCTATGCCTAGGTAAAATGCGTGCTCGGGATCGTCTATACCTGCTAGTTCAATAGCTTTTCTACCTAGGCTCCTAGGATCTCTGCCTCTCACCCTGTAGAGAGCTTTCTCTTTATCTTCTGCGAATATGTAGACCTCAATTAATTCATTATCATAGTCTACTTGAATAACAAAGAACTTATCCCGATTTATTCTCTTAGGAGGAATATATTTCTGAACCAATAAATCTTCACCATAAGCAATTTCTATATAATCGCTTCCTTTCTTACTTTTAGCAACAAAAAGATCTATACCAACCTCAATAGGCGGAGACTTCTTGATGAAGGCTCTATGAACCATATCAACGGATCTCTTAACGTATTCAACAGATCTTCTAGTCTTCCAACTTTCTTCGGTGACCAAAATAATTGATGCACCTGACTCAATCCCGAAAGCAGTGAGTAGAGCAATAGATCCTGCAGGGTCAGCATCAATTAACTCATAAATATTTGCGGCTCCGAGAAGAACAGGAACTTGACTTGTTTCTCTCTTAAGAATAGATATTGCGTAGATAGCTTCTAAAGATCCGAAGAGTGGTGGCGGAGCCACAGGATCCAGAATAATTTTATCTAAACCTCTAGATCTGAAGTATTCATATTCTTGTATACAATATCTAGCTCTCTCCTCAGCTGTTCCCTCACCTACGTAGTCAGGAACTATTACGTAGCCAAGTTCTTTTTTAAGAGAACCTAGATCATCTAACCATTTCTCAAATGTTCTGCTAAGATTCATGATAAGAGAGACTCCTTCCTCAACAGCTGATTTAATCTCCCTAATATTCAGAGAATCAATGGCGAGAACCTTCTGAAACTCTTTATTTAATTCTCTAACAAGAGATTTTATATAGTCAGGTTTATCACTATCAACATTTGTGCCTATGACGACAATATCGCTGTAGCGAGAGAATCTCTTTAATCTCAAAAGATCCTTTCCTAGATCACCTGAAACAACAATTTCCGAAGCTATTAAAAGCGGTGGAGATCTTGGTGGAATAGCAAGATCTCTTAATCTAAAAGCCTCCGGATAATTACTAAAAACAATCTCTCTACTAAAATCAGTGTCTAATTCCTCAATAAACTTATCAGCTGGTTCTCGAGTGGATAACTCAATCCCTTTAGAAACAGCGTCGAGAACTCTTGGGAGATCCCCAGCGAATCTAGAGCCTTTGAAACATTTAACACCATATTTACTGCATACATCAGCTATATCACCTAATAATAGACCTGGAGTGATTACAAGATCATATCTACCTAGATCTTGCTTAAGTCTCTCCAGAATACTCTCAAGATCATATTTACTCATTAACGCAGCAACAGGTTTCTCGGAGGACACCACATTAATTGAGATACCAGCGTTGCTCTTACTCTTCATATATGAAGCTACTATCTCTCTAATAAGTTTCTCAGGAATCTTAGCTGTGATGATTAGTATCTTCATGTGCTTCTCTAAGAGATTAATCTTTATCTAATTAATAACCATAACAGCAACTTTAGCTAAAAATAAAAGAATAACTATGATGACTAGATAATATCAACTAAGTCCTTTTCTTAAGAAACTCCGAATAGTATTCTCTAATAACACGATTTACATCAGCTTCTCTACGAAATGTTTCGAGAGCATTAACCATTATATCAATATACTGATCTTTGTTGTTGTAGTATAGAGAGACTATTTCTCTATATCTCTCGTAAAGATCTTTGTAATCTCTCTGATCGATCTCCGAGGCACTTGAAGAATATAGATCTATGGGGTAATCAATATCTGATCCAAAGAACCATCCGTTGAATCCGTCTCTTATGATCTCGAGAGCTGCTCCGTCTCTGGAAGCTAGGGTAGGTACACCATTTACACCAGCTTTCATGAAACTAGTTCCTGAGGCCTCCCAGCCGGGGAAAGGTGTGAATAGCACTAGATCAGATCCTGAAAAAATGATCTTGGCCTTCTCAACGTCGTAGTCGTGTAGAAAGATAACATTTTTATACTCCTCGTGGAGTTCCTTGAATATTTTCATGTAACCAAATCCCTCGAGATCTCTTGGATGAGCCTTACCACCTAATATGAATATTGCTTCATCAGAGGATACTGTGTCTTCTATTAATCTAATCATGAAATAAGGTCTTTTATATCTAGTTAATCTTCGTGTCCATGCAATAATTGGTTTATTAATATCACCATTTATATCACTTTTATAATTTCTTAATAGATTCAATAGATCTTTCTTATTCTCTATATGTATTCTCCAGAAATCTTCTTTGTTCGGAGAACCCTTAGAAATAAGATCTTTGATCCTTGGGTGCATCCACCGATCTAGGCTGACACCGTTGGTGACGTAATCAAGTTTGCTCTCAAATTCTGGGAATGTGGCTCTTGTAATTCTATAGTGTTTCTCGGATACTGTAAATATTCTCTCAGATCTACTTGCGGAGATCTTCGTTAAGATTGTTTCTCCATCAATATAGCCGAATTCTCGGGTAAGTGTTTCGCGAGAAAATCTAGGATGCCCCCACGGACCTGGTGTGTGAATAATTAATCGTCTCCTAACTCCGTGAGGTAACATAATTGATACAAGTGAGGCAAGTGATTCTTGCATATCAACAACATCGATCTTATCAAAGCCAATTCTCTTATCCATATACTCGAGAGATAATTTAGCAAAAAGACTGTATTTAAGTTCTAAAACACTTGAATCCTCCTCTATATAGAGTCTCTCGATCTTTCGAGCAATATCCTCAGGCTCCTGAACGTAGAAGTATACTATCTTTGCATTATTCTTCTCAAATACGTAGGGAATAGCCACTACTCGAGTATTACTGAAGGATGTCTCTAACGGATCTTCTCTTCTTAATTTTTCTAGTAGATATGAGAAGTCTCGCTCTTCTTGAACATAGCCTCTCTGAGGATCAGGTTTATAGTAAACATAACCTTTTCTATAGAAAAGTGTTAGCACTGTATAATCAAGCCCTAGTTTCGATGCTTCTAAAAATTTATCTCCTTCCAAAATACCTAATCCACCAGCGTAGATAGGTACTTCATCAATACCTATCTCAGGTGTGATACTAACGATCACATTAAAAACCTCTATCACAAAAAGCTATATGGAATAAAGCTATAAAAAATTTCTGGTTATTCGATAAGAGGTTCTTATAAGGAGGATCTCGTAGACTATAGATATTCCCACACGCCAGCTCCTTTATAGTTATAGACTATTGATTTATACGCTGTAACGTACTCTAGGGAGTAACCTATACCCTCTCTACCTATCCCGGAGTCTTTTCTACCACCGAATGGGTAATATCCTATTCCATGTCTCGGATAATCATTTATGTATATTGCACCGACCTCTAGATGTCTAATTAGTTTTCTTATCTTATTGATATCTTTCCCAAATATTGCTGCATCTAAACCATATCTTCTACCATTACTTAATTCAATAGCCTCATCTATATTGCTTACCTTGACCAGTAATGCTATTGGTGCAAAGATCTCTTTTTGGTAGAGTAATAGATCTTTTGCCTTTGATTTATCGATTTCAATAAGTGTAGGTTCAATATATGTTGAACCTAATCTATTTCCACCTACAAGCACTTTCCCGCCCTTAGAAACAGCGTCTTTAATAGCCTCAACCATAAGATCTACTGATGAAGAATCTATCAACGGACCCATATCAACATCTTTTCTTCTAGGATCACCTACTTTAACTTTCTTAAGCTCCTGGATCAAGAACTCCTTTAATCTATCGTAAGCCTGCTCCTCAACCAATATTAATTTAATAGCATCGCATCTCTGTCCACTATAGCTGTATATTCCTCGAGCAATTCTTTGAGCCGTCCAAGCAAGATCAGCGTCACTTAATACTACCGCAGGATCTCCTCCGCCTAGCTCCATAACGTATTGCTTAATACCAGCTACTTTGAGAACATGCTCGCCAGTCTCTGTACTACCTGTCAAGCTAATAGCAGCTATTCTCTTATCAGGAAGTAATTTATCCATATCTTTACCTGGTATAGTTACTACAGCAAATGCGTCTTTCGGCATCCCAGCCTTCTCTAAGATCTTTGCTAGAACTATTGCCGGTAAAGGATCTGCTGAGGCTGGTTTAAGAATAAATGGGTTTCCTACGATAAATGAATAGACTATTTTATTAACCGCGTCGAATAGTGGGTAGTTAAATGGTGTAATGATTAGTACAACACCCACTGGTTCTCTCCTAACTATACCCTCTGTCTCTACTGTTTCATCACTCCAGTCACCAGGTATGTAGTCACCTAGTAGTTTTCTGAGATCCATATCAGCTCTCTCGAAACGATCGATTGAAGCTTTGATCTCGCCATCCGCACCCGATATAGTTTTACCAGCGTTCAGAACCAAGATCTCTGTGAGGACATTCTTGTACTCCTTAAGCAACTCCGCAGCTCTCTGGAAAACCTGTAGTCTCTTGTGACCAGGTAGATTTCTAGCGCTCCATCTCCCACCTTTGTATAATCTATCTAGTGTTTCGTTAGTCAACTCATAGGGGATCTTAGGAACTTTGGCTATTACACTCTCATCAATTGGACTATAAACATTAGATACTTCCTTAATTCTTTCATGACCCACCCATTCACCAGCTAAATATGTTCTAAACCACAAGACACCCTCTTGATCTCTCTCAGCAATGTCTTTTAATACAGAGTATAGCTCATCTGAGAATCTCACCATAAACCGTTTACACCCAATAGTATCTAAGTCTTATTCACAATATAAATATTGTAATTGGGTATACCTTGAGTAGTATTAGGAGTCGAATAACTATAATATTTATTGAATTAGGATCTATTGAAAAATTTCTCGCTTCAGATCATGTCTTTGAAAGATATAATTTTCCTGATCATAAATTTAATAGGTGTAGATTTATGAGTTCTAAGAGACCGAAGGTATTTATTACGAGAGAATTGTTCGACGAGGCTATTAATAGAATAAAAGAGTATTATGAAGTAGAGATCTGGGACAAATACTATGCACCTCCTAGAGAGGTTCTTCTTGAGAAAGCTTCTAAGTACGATGCCTTAGCAACATTATTAACTGATAAAATAGATTGCGAATTACTCGAGAGAGCTAAGAATCTGAGAATAATTGCTCAATACGCCGTAGGGTTTGATAACATAGATATTGAGTGCGCAACACGCTACGGAGTATACGTGACCAATACACCTGGTGTATTAACAGAGGCAACAGCTGAACTCACTTGGGCTCTTATACTCGCTACTGCTAGAAGGATCGTTGAAGCAGATAAATTCGTTAGAAGTGGTGGTTGGTTGAGTAGTGGAACTGCTTGGCATCCTAAGATGATGCTTGGTATAGAGTTAGCCGGTAAGACATTAGGTATAGTTGGTATCGGGAGGATTGGGTCTAGGGTGGCTGAGATAGGTAAGGTCTTTGGTATGAGAGTTGTTTATTACGATGTTGTTAGGAGAAGAGATCTCGAGGAGAAATACGGTTTTGAGTACATGGATCTCTATAAATTAGCTGAGGTCTCAGATATAGTCTCTGTACACACACCTTTATCAAAAGAAACATATCATTTAATTAATGAGGAGTTTCTTAAGAGAATGAAGAAAACAGCCATAGTAGTAAATACCGCTAGAGGACCAGTAATAGATACAGAGGCTCTTGTGAAGGCGTTAAAAGAGAAATGGATCGCGGGAGCAGGCTTAGACGTGTTCGAGCAAGAACCTCTCCCACCAGATCATCCATTAACAAAATTTGAGAATGTTGTGTTAGCACCTCATATTGGTAGCGCCACATATGAAACGAGATTAGCGATGGCCCAGATCGTTGCTGATAATCTAATAGCCTTCTACAAAGGAGAGATCCCGCCTACTCTAGTTAATAAAGAAGTCGTAAATAAGAGAAAACCAGGTTTCTATTGATCAGAAACACAGGCCATCATCATATCTCAGACTCACGGCTTTCCTCATCCAAAGATAATCTTAGCTAACTCGTTAATAAACACTGGAGCTTTTCAGAGGATTCCCTAATATTATTCTGGCGTCTAACACATATACTTTTTCTTGATATAAAGTCGCTGGATTAATATCAATTTCTTTTATCTCGGGATTGTCTTCTAATAATCGACTGACTATACCTATAGTCTTAATGATACTACTAAGAGTAGCTTCTTTCTTCTCGATTCTGCTTAGTAATCTAAATATCATTGTCTCACTAATCATCGAGTATATTTCAGCTATATCAGCATCATAAGATCTGAAGGCCACGTCCTCTAATAATTCCACGAATACTCCACCTGAACCGAATGAAACTACTGATCCAAAAACTTCGTGTCTATAGCCTCCAACAAAGAATTCTGGAGATCCTCTGATCATTTCTTCAACTAATACACCGAGGAATCTAATACCTCTATTTCTCGCCAACTCATAAAGATTTATGAATGCCTTCTCTAGCTCCTCAAAATTTCTGATGCCTAATACAACTCCACCAATAGAGCTTTTATGAGTGATATCTGGTGAAACTATTTTAGCAACTACAGGAAATACGAGTTTCTTCTCATAAAACAAATCTTTTAATTCATTAAGTGATCTCGCTACAAAACCCTTTGGGATGTCTAAGCCTTGTCTAGATAAGATCTCTTTAGACTCATACTCGAGTAATAGATTTCTTCCGCTTAATAAAGTATTAAGTACGATTGGATTAACCATTTCTCTTCTGCTTTCGACAAGATCAACTACTCTGACACCTCTAATAATATCTTTTCTCAGACTCCTAATCATAGCAACTAACTCATGAGGATCCTCAGCTACGGGAAGACCTATTTTTCTGAGTCTTGAGGCAAAGTTCCGAGCGTATTCTCCTCCGGAGACAAGCAGTAGTATCCTTAGATCTTTTAAATAATTTCTTAACTCCTCGGCGAATAACACGAAATTCTCAGTATCCATAGCCGACGTTTGAGGTTGATTTATTATGATCAGAAGATCAGGCTTATATTTAATAAGGATCTTGAAAACCTCTCGAAATCTCTCTGTAGGTGCGTCACCAGACAGATCTATCGGGTTTCCAATACTCATGTAGGGTGGGACGATGCTTCTTAGCTCTCTTAATTGATTATCTAAGAAATCAGTCAATTCAATACCACTAATATCTAACGCATCCGACACCAAAACACCCATTCCACCGGTGTTTGTTATAGCAAAAATTTTCTCTAGAGACAAGAGTCTCTCTAATTTCTCAAGAGCCTCCATTGAAGCTAGAAATTCCCTAATGGTGTAGACCTGTGTTATTCCAGAGATCCTTAAAACACCATCTACTAATTTAGGAGAAGCTGACAAAGCTGCCACATGAGATAAAGCTGCCTTAGATCCTCTGCTACTTCGACCTCCTCTTAGGATCACGATAGGTTTTACCGAAGAAAATTTTCTTAGTGACTCAATTAATTCTCTTCCCTCAGCTATACTCTCTATATATAGACCTAGAGCCCTAGTATCAGGATCATTTACTAAGTATCTTATTAATTCGGAGATCTTTATATCACTTGCATTTCCAACACTAATGAAGCGTCTTAGACCAATATCTCTATAACTCATCAGATCTAGGAAGAGGGATCCTAGAGCACCAGATTGAGAAATCAAAGAAACATAACCTTTTCTAGGAATACCCTGTCTCTCTCTAGACACAAACGTTGCGTTAATAGGTGTCCAATTATCTATGAAACCAACACAGTTTGGTCCCAAGATTCTTATTCTATTTATCTTAGCTTTCTCAATAACTTCTCTCTCAAGATCCTCTCTACCAGCCTCCCTAAAACCACCACTATATATAACAGCCACCTTAGTCTCTTTCTCTCTTAACTCATCCAGGATCTCGGGAACAGTATGTGAAGGAGTTATTATTAAGGCCAGATCTATTATATCACTTATTTCTTTTACTGATCTAAAGGCTTCTAAACCAAGGATCTTGCCTCCTCTTCTATTAACGAAATAGATCTTTCCAGTATATGTTGAGAGTATATTCTCAGCTAATCCTCTACCCAAAGAACCTACCTTATCGCTGGCGCCGATAACAGCCAGTGATGATGGATTAAAAAGATAATCTAAAGTATTCCTCATGTTCTTCATCTCGATAAAATTTTCAATAGATCAGATATATCCTCAGAGGATAAGAGAGAATTCATTTCTTTTTTACCGTTTTCATAGATCTTAATATTAATTTCTCTATCTCTTGATGGAAGAAGATCTTTTATAATAATATCGCTTAATTCCTCACTTATTATCTCTAATCGATCTAGTAATTTAACTAATCCACCGATCATATAAATATTCGCTGAGATAGGCATCTTGTATTCAAGAGCTGTTTTAGAGGCATTTAGAATATACACATGCTTAACTCTACTCCTAACATAATCTATGAGTTGCTGAGGTTCTAGATTGGTTTTTTTCCCTGGTGGAGGAATCATTTTGTTATTGATTATAGCGACACCATCACTCCTCAGGTAGTAAATGTATCTAGATGCTTCAATAAGCTCTAAGCTAATCATTATATGAGCTTCTCCAATAGGTATCAGAGGAGATCTGACTTCTCTACCTATTCTAACATGAACAACTACTGTACCTCCTCTCTGACTAAGCCCATGGGTCTCAGCAATATATGCTGGGATATTGTTCTTCAGAAAAATCTCTCCTATGATCCGTGACAGAAATAATTGTCCTTGTCCACCGATACCTGTTACGAGTATATTTAGTTCTCTCATAGAATCACTCTAGAACCAATACTTCTTCAGCGTCTCTTGATCCACTGGTTTAAGAGGTTTGATAGCATTGAATGGGCAGGAAACCACACATGATCCACAACCTATGCAGAGCTCAGGATCGATATAAGCCTTCTTATTCTCGCCTGCGTATATTGCTGGGCACGCAAATAGATTGTAGCAAATTCCACAACCAATACACTTATCTTGGTCAACTGTATAGGGAATTACTTCGACACCGTCTCTAAGCATGTTCCAGTAAGCCTCTAGAGCACATCTTCTTCTAGCAACTATTACAGCGACTTCTCTCTCCTCTTTAATTACTCTGAGAGCCTCTAGGAAATTTTTTCGAAACTCCTCTATATTGAAAGGATCCACAACAGCAACATATCTAACACCTACGCTTTCAGCTAACCTCTCGATTTTCACATATCTATCCTCACGCGGTGTTGAAGGACTAGGCTGGTGACCAGTCATAGCAGTAACCATGTTATCGAGTACAATAATTATTTGAGGATGCCTATTATAGACAGAATTAATTAATGCTGGTATTCCCGCGTGGAAAAATGTTGAGTCGCCAATAATTGATATCGTAATCGCCTCGTCCAGTACTGTACTGAATCCGTTTCCTAATCCAATACTACCACCCATCTCAACTATTGTATGTTGCATATTGAAGGGGTCGTAGTAAGCTAATGAGTAGCACCCAATATCTCCACTTATCACAGCCTTAACTCTCTCCTTAGCTAAGATCCTCTTTAACTCAAAGAATAGAGGCCTATATGGGCATCCTGCACAAAACACAGGTGGTCTCGGAGGAAGCTTTATCTCTCCCTCAATTTTTCTCGTAGACATCTCTTTTCTCAGGGCTACACCAAGGATTTTCTCGAGTATCTCTCTTACTCTATCTATGGTTAATTCAAAGACTCTATACTCATAAGGCTTAGATAGCACAGGGATCCTGATATCATTTCTATTTAAGATATCTCTCAACTGCATCTCTACAAGAGGTTCTAACTCCTCTATAACCACGATCTTCTCTACATCAGATAAATTACTTACTAAAAATTTCTCGGGTAGGGGATATACACTAGATAGCTTTATTAACCTCACTTTATCTATTAGTTCACTTTTGTAGACAGTCTCATAAACGTGTGAGAAAGCTGTTGATGGCGACACAATAGCTATTCTCCCATCTCCGTATACCTTGTTGAACTCCAGGTTCTCTACTGTAGTCTTTATATTACTCCATCTCTTCAAAAGATCTATTCTATTAACCCTGGCATTGCTCGGTACAAGAACATATTTAGGCTCTGGTTTAAAAGATCCTTTTACACGAATTTTTCTTAACTCACCTACTCTCACAGGACCTCTAGTGTGACTTACTCTTGTTGTTGTTCTTAGGATCACAGGATGCTTATTCTCAGAGCTAATATCGTAGAGTTTTTTAGTGAGTTCTTTCGCTTCCCAAGGATTCTCGGGCTCGAAAACAGGTATATAAGATATTAATCCGTAGAATCTATTATCCTGCTCATTTTGACTGCTCCACATAGAAGGATCATCAGCCGAGACAATAACAAAACCTTCTGAGACACCAGTGTAAGCACTACTCATCAACGCATCAGAAGCAACGTTTAGTCCCACGTGCTTCATGGCTGTTAGAGATCTCACTCCTGAAATAGCTGCGGCCCAAGCGATTTCGAAAGCTACTTTTTCATTAACTGACCACTCAACATAAACACCTAGTTCACGAGCATGTCTCTCTATAGTTCCAATGATCTCTGACGAAGGAGTTCCGGGATAGGCGGTTGCGACACCAATACCAGCTTCTAATGCTCCAAGTGCTATAGCCTCATTACCTAGTAAGAGAGATACTCTATATAATTCTTCTGGAGAAGACTTCTCGTAAAATATACTTCCCCTGTATAAATGGCTGAGAAAAAATATATTTTCTTTATTTTTCTTTGTTTTCTACTTTATGGGGTTCGGGTTTGATAGGGCTTTATATTGTTTGATGTCAAGCTCTCTACTCTTGGCTTCATTGCCTCAGAGCTTCTTTCATCGGAGCTCATATCATTGGCTTCCGC
>JBMFIR010000041.1:0-12295 GCA_049976205.1 Sulfolobales archaeon
GGAGCTATATCAGCAATAAACTCCTTAACTCAGGGAGACATAGGAGCACTAAAACAACTTCTCTACTATGCATGGCTACCTATAGTCACTATAGTCATAAACTTCCTTGGGGGAACAGCATATATTATTAGAGCAACTCTAATAAGAATCGTTAGAGAAGACTTCGTTTTTGTAGCAGAAGCAAAAGGATTAGCTGAAAACACAATTTATAGAAGCTACATACTTAGAGCAGCTGCTCCACCAATATCAACTTATATAATTCTGGGATTAGCAGGGACTATCGGGGGGTTCATAATTACTGAGTCAGTATTTGACTGGCCCGGGATGGGGTCTCTGTACTACGCGGCAATAACTACTGGAGATGCCTCAACAATACTGGGTTTAACTTATGTATTCATGCTAGTATACGTAATAGCGAGATTCATTCTAGAGATCCTTTATGTATTACTTGATCCTAGGGTGAGATACTGATGAGTGTCTTAATGAAGATTTATTCTTTAATTAATTTCATAAGACAATACATAATCTCTCAACTAGCCGGTAGAGTATCTCTAGCCCTACTAGGCTTCTTAATTTTTATGTCAATATACGCATTAATAGCGATACCACCAGATCTCCCAGTCAAGTGGACGCAGCCGCAAGCATGGGAAATGAATCCTCCCAATGTCCCACCTGAATGGGCTCAGTACATAGGATATAAGTGTCTACCTCATATCGAGAAGAATCTTGTTTTAGAGAGACCTTCTATAAGCATAGGATCATCGTCAGTTACACTTACATACAAATACGTCTATACCTTACCAGATAATACAGACAAGGTGCCTGGGAATATACTCGTTAAAGCAGTGGATCTATCTACACCACCATTAGCTAATAATATAGAGATTATTTTGAAGGTTACGAGACCTGATAACTACACCTACACACTCTTCGATACCACACTAACACCTCAACCCAATCAGACAAAAGTAACCACCACCTTTAGATTAAGTAGCGAAATATTATCAAGAGATATAGTGGCTCAGTACCTAGCAGAGGGTATCACGGTTAATAGATTAGCGATCCAAGGGAGAGCTCAGGAACTAATCTTTGAGAAGATCTTGAATGTTACTGATGAAGGTTTTATATCTAAGGTAAAGATACTTCCAGGTAAATACTTATTCGAGTTAACTATTATTTACTCAGGTATGGTCACACCACCTACACCAGTAGCAACCTCACTTATTCTAGTGATATTTGGTACATGCTATGGCTTCATGGGAACAGATTACTTAGGCAGAGATCTCGCAATGGGACTACTCTATGGTTTCCCGATAGCACTAGCGATAGGATTTAGCGTAGCTGTTTTATCAACTCTAATAGGTGTTTTAGCAGGTATAATAAGTGGATACTACGGAGGATTAGTAGATGAGGGTATTCAAAGAACCGTAGATATAATGGGCAACATACCTCTCTTACCAATACTAGTATTAATAGCCTCTGCAGTTCAAACCGCTTCATTTATAGTATCTATTCAAGACCCCGTGACCAAGGGCTGGGTTCTTCTAAGTATTATACTAATTATACTGGTTATATTTGGGTGGCCGGGGCTGGCAATAGTAGTAAGATCATTCACATTATCAATTAAAGGAGAAGCGTATGTTGAAGCAGCCAGAGCACTTGGTGCAAGTAATACGAGAATAATGTTTAAACATATACTACCTCAGATAACACCCTATATACTTGCTAGCCTGGTTCTCTCCGTGCCAGGAGCAATAGTTACGGAGGCGGGACTAGCTATACTAGGCATCTCACATGGCTTACCAACTTGGGGAGGCATTTTAGCAGATGCTAGAACAAAGGGATACATAACCTACTGGTGGTGGATCTTTCCACCCGGAATATTGATAACAATAACTTCAATGACCTTCATATTCCTTGGTTTAGCACTCGAGACATATGCTGAGCCTAGACTGAGGAGAGCATCGAGATGACCTAGGCTAAAAATATGTGGAGAAGAAGAATAGTCATGGGTTTTTTACTCACAGTTCTCGGAACCCTAATCAGTTTCATAGAAAATATTTTTTTAGCTATATTTGGTTTCTCAATTTCTATAGTAGGCTTCTTCTTAGTGCTCCAAGGAATCTATCAGAGAAGTATAGAGAAGATCAGGAAAAATTTAAAGAGGTAATGTAGTAAACTCTTTTTAATTGTTAAGACAACTTATTCTTATAGGTGATAATCAGACGATTCCGAGAAGAATTCTTCTAACGTTTATTTTCATCGGTCTCACCTCATTAACTGCTGATATGGTCTATGAAGGAGCTAGATCAGTTGGAGGATCTTATCTAGAGTTTTTAGGAGCTACGCCAATAGCCTCAGCAATAGCAGGCTCAGGAGATCTAATTGGCTACGCATTAAGGTTTTTGAGTGGATTATTAGCTTCGGTATATGCTTCGTCAGCGATTATATGGGGGTTTACGATATTAGGTTACGTATTAACTACAGCAACTCTACCACTACTAGCCTTCTCAGGTTCCTGGGAGATCGCAACTCTACTTTATCTCCTTGAGAGAGTTGGGAAAGGTATCAGGACACCTGCTAGAGATGTCATATTAGCTGAATTGACTAGAGACATAGGTAGAGGGAAAGGCTTTGGCCTACATGAAGTCATGGATCAGATCGGTGCGGTGTTGGGTCCCGCGATATTAGCTGTAGCAATATCTCTCTTTGGGTTCTCAAGATCCTTTCTAATACTATTGATCCCTGGGATGCTATCAATAATATTTATATTAACCGCTAATAGACTCTACCCAAGTATAGAGAGTATAGAGATCTCAGCGCCAAAAATATCTTTCAGAGGCTTAGGCAAAAGTTTCTGGATATACACTTTCTCAATGATTTTTCTCTCACTAGGATACGTCCACTGGATGATTGTATCATATTATTTAAGGAACAAAGGTATTCTAAGCGATCCGGAGATCGCACTTGCTTATTTAGTAGCGATGTTAATTGATGCTTTAATAGCTTTTCCAATAGGATACCTATATGACAAAATTAAATACAAGAGCCTATTGATAACACCTATATCATCACTTCTAGCATTAACAATACTCCTACTCTCTTCCACAAACCACTTATACGCATACTACTCCGCGGCTCTATGGGGTTTGACAATGGGTTGCTACGAGACAATTATGAGAGCCTCAATAGCAGATATAGTATCGCCTGAGAAAAGAGCCCTAGCCTACGGAGTCTTCGGCTTGTTATACGGGATCTCGTGGACAATTGGAGCATTCATATACTCAATACTGATCTGGGACGCACTAATAGCTACACTATACACATTATTCATTCAATTAATATCACTGATACTACTATTATACTTAGTGAGTATAAAATAGAAATATATTACTACTGATTAACAACTACACCCCTCTTTGATAACGCATCTAAACACTTGCTACAGAAAAGATCTGTTTTATAATCAACCTCAAATATGGAGTTGCTGAAACTCATAACACACCTAGGATCTCTGCAATGCCCGAGACCAAACACGTGCCCTATCTCGTGAATAACCTCTTTCCTTAGTCTATGAATAAAGGTTTCATCTACGAGATTAGGTAGCTTATAAAGCCTCTTCAAATAAACAGAAGCAACTCTACTAATAGGATCCGCTAAACCAAAAACAAAATTTAGTCCTGGAACATAACCATCCTCATTCACTACAGCAACAATTATCTCATTCTCGGAATCTCTGAACTCAGCATAGAAATTAATTAAGAGATCAGCTCTATACTGTCTTCTTCTAATATCATAATAATCTCTCGGAACCTCATCAAGAAACTCGTAGACACATCCAGATCCCATGAATCTACTCGTTAAAACATTACATAAATAATCCGCCACAGAGATATCTCTTAAACCAATGACTACTAACCTAAAAATAAACTCATTCATTACTACTCATCAAATAATCATAGAATCTATCAATAACTTTAATAATTTCCTCGGGGGTCTTATAACAACTCTTAGCATTCAGAATAACGTAGTTGCCTAAGCTATCATCAACATAGTACTTAACAGGTCTCTTAAACAATGCCGTAACTCTCGTGAATAATTCCAGTGAATCAAGGTAGTTATTTAGCTCATCATAGTCATCTCCTAGAGGCAACAAAGTTCTTGTGTAAAAACATAATCCATCAGGCTCACTACCAAAATCTATAGTGAATCCTTTTCCAAGAATTATACGTATATTATCTCCGTGAGCCTCATATCTAAATCCTCTATACTTAATGTGATCAGCTATTCTCTGAAGCCAGGAAAACTCGCCTCCTTCGTGAACATCTCTAAATTCATTTTCATAACCCAACTCAGAACCCTCTCTAAATATACATTTTACTAGATAAATATCTTCTAGAGCATAGCAAGAGCACCGAAGATCATGTGCTAATCTATAATAAACTCTAAAAAGATCTTTAGACTGTTCTTCGTAGACACGTTATCAACCCCCAATTCTTATTGGTCTCAATTTAAACTATCTAAGAGATTTTTTGAGTGTGCTTTATAGGAATATGAAGACTTCAGTATTCCACTACTTTTACTGACAAACATTATTTTTCAAGAGGTCTCTGTGGACATTAATTAACTCTTGTAGTAAACGGGATCTGTATTCTCTAATTCTTGTATTCGGTGGTGCTGTAGAGGTTAGTAGAACTATGTAGTAGTCTTTGTCACTTTGTTCCTCTATGAATAATTCATAAGCATTATTTCCAATGCTTTTATCTAGATTTTCTCTTATCTTTTTCATCACGATCCTTGGATCGCAGGTTACTGGAAGCTCATATCTGATCTGAACTCTCTTGTTCTCCTCATAATCTTCTGCCACAATACTGTTATTCAGGAGCATGCTGTTAGGTATCTTAACTAATTCTCCATCTACTGAGATTATTTTTGTGTATAAGAGACCTATTTCGAGAAGTGTTCCTCTTAGTGTAGGGATCGTTATGTCTCTACTAAAGAATTTGTAGGCGGGAGCCGCTATAAGTGATATTGGGAAGCTGAAAGAGCTTATTTTAATATATCTCCCTGGCTTAACATAGCCTGTACCTAATATGATTAGTCCAGAGAAGAAATTTGATAAGATAGGCCCTAAAGAGAAACCTAGCACAAGACCTGAGAACGCGGCACTCGCCACCAAAGCCTCTAAACCTACTCCGAGTCTCATGATCAAGACTACTCCGAGTATTACATAGCTTATTATAATGAACGTGTTACTAATTACGTACTGAGCCTCTCTGCCTAGGTTCCTCGTAGCATACTTAATTGTTGCAGAGATCATCTGTATAACTAAGATGCCAATAACAAATATTATCACAGCATCAATAACAGCTATATATTCGGTGTAAAATACTCTGAACCACTCCGGAACTAATTGGCTCGGAACAATATATTTATCGAATACATGCTTAGCTAAGGCGACAAAAACGATCACTAAAATAATCCTGATTAGAGTACTATAAATCTTCTTCATGTCACTACCCATCATAATCAGACACATTGTAAGATATATTATTAGTTAGTTATTGAAAAATTATGCATCGGCCTCTAATAGATCTATGCTATTGATATATATTTCTTCGGAAAAGACTCTTCATGGGATAATTACAGAGATGATTCTCTTAACATTCAGAGAGATACTAAAAATAATTTGGGAGGCTAGTTTTCATAATCCACTAATCTTTCTGTTCATAGTCTCTATCGCAGGAAACGCGGTGCCCTTCACAAGTTTACCATATCTATTTATTGTAGTAGTGATTGCTCGCATCGTGGCTAAAGATCCCTTAACGTATCTAGCTATAATATTGGTTTCTGTAGCTGGAGCATCAATAGGTAAATTAGTTATATACTCAATAGGGAGATTCGCTCATCACAGAGCTTCCGAAGAAACTAAGGACAATCTGAGGTATTTATCAAGTAAAATAGGCTTGTATGGATTCATTCTTATTCTAATAGCTGCATCAACGCCTATTCCAGATGACATAATTAATCTCCCTGCAGGTTTTGCAGGTTATAACTTGTTGCATTACTCAATTGCTGTTTTCATAGGTAAGATAATAATTACGGCATTAGCTTTATTCCTAGGAATAGCCGTTCTAGAATCATTAGAGACATTAGGTCTAGGCCTTGTTGCCTCAACACTACTGTTTTTACTAATATCTTTATATGTCTCATATTTGCTAGCAAGGATCAATTGGAGATACGTATTTGAAGAGGATCAACAGACAGCAACAAGGGAGAGAATAAAGAAGGTAGCTGAGAAATTAATAAGTAAGGCTTATCGAACAACAAAAGAATTATTTCTGGTGAGGAACCTCATTAAGAAGTAAAAAACTAATAAAAAGCTACTAGCTTGCTTTAACTGTCTTTCCTGCCATAGAAAGAATCTTCAGTGAGGTTTCTAGATCCCGTATCCAATTATTTGCCATGAGAATATTTTGAGAATGATCTTAAAATTCTTTAGATAAATATCAATTTTTTGGGCTGGGTAAGGTCGGTGAGTATTTCTCATAAATATAGGCTTGATGTTATTTTAACAGCTGATCAAGGAACTTTCACAGATTATGGGGGAAATAGTGCTCTTGGATATGTAGCTTGTATGCCTAGTAGACTTGTCCCGAGGTTCTTCATGGATCACTTTTTTCACACCGTATGTTAAGAGTGATAAGTTAGGAAGAGCATTGATCGCTCCTTATCCTCTTAGAAAAATTGAGGCTATCTTGTCAAAAGAGGGATTTAAGACATGGGTTGTATCCCCTGAACATATTTCTCAGGTTCTTAAGAGAGAAGGTGCTTATGTGGTAGGTGTCTCAACACATGATCCGTTGGGGATAGAGCCTGTGAGTCTTAAGTTATCAATGATATTTGGGGGTGGAGAGACTTGGACGGCTAAGTTCTTTAGAGAATTAATTGAGAAAATATCTATATTGAAGAGATCTATGGGTTTCAAAATATTAATTGGTGGACCGGGCGCTTGGCAACTTATTAATGACTCAAGATATGATTCAATTGATGTAATTTTTATTGGTGAGGCTGAGAGAACTCTCCCAAAAATCATCGAGAAAATTATTTCAGGTGAGGAGATCCCTCGGGTGATTAGAGGTGAGACTCCCTCTATAGAAGAGATCCCCCCAATAATAAATCCCGCTAGATTAGGCGAGGTTCAGATAACAAGAGGTTGTCCAAGAGGTTGTTGGTTTTGCTCTGTCACTCCTGAAACCTTCAGATCTTTTCCTCTAGAGATAATCAAGAGAGAAATAGAGATCAATTTAAAACACGGTATAAGAAGAGTAGAGTTTTTAACAGACGATCTCTTGCTATACGGATCAGAAAAATTAAGAGTGAATCACGACGCCCTAGTAAAACTATTCACAGAGACCATGAGGATGGGTGCTGAAGGTATATGGTTCCCTCATATATCAGCTGCCCCCGTGAGAGAGTCTCCGAAGACGATCAAGGCAATCTCTGAGATAGCCGGGTATAATAGAGACAGAGTAGTTTCACCTGTTGTAGGCTTAGAAACAGGTAGCGTTAAGATACTCAAAAAATATATGAGAGCTAAAGTTTACCCATGGAGGCCTGAGGAGTGGAGAGATATGATCATAGACGCGACAATTATCATGAATGATAATTATATCTACCCATGCTACACAATGACTATTGGCTACCCGGAGGAAACAGATCAAGACGTCGAAGAAAGCATAAAACTAGTTGAGAGTATAATAGATCATGGTTTTAAAGCATGGATCTTTCCACTACCTCTTGTGCCCATAGCTACAACTAGAATAAGAGATTATCCTCTACCAACAATTGAGAGACTCCCCCGCAGGTACTGGGATCTTCTATATATTTCATGGAGATATAATTTGAGAATAACAAGAGAATTAATACCTAATTTAACAGCTGGTGTAAAGAGTAGACTCGTAAAGAAAATTATTCCCCATATGATAGATAAAGTATTTAGCAGCATTGAATGGATTTTTAAGGAACTTAAAGAGACGAAAGGTTTGAGGAGCCTAGAGTTCTCCACAATAAATCTTGATAATATATCTGGTTTAATAAGATCAATATATTGGTTAATTAAAATATCCTTCAGAAGAACCTGAGAATATATGTGGTTAGAGCCTAGGACTCTTCTTACTGAGAATCTTGTTAATCTCCGATCCTATACCTCCTCCTCCAGGGGTCTCTATAATTACTTCATCTCCTTCATAGATCTCTATTGAGAATTTAGAGGGCATCTCAATTACTTCTCCACTGGATCTCCGGATCCTTACTTTCCCAGGTGCTCCTGATCCTCCTCCCCATAGACCCCATGGAGAATGGCGGAATCTTTCTGCTAAGACAGATAATTTCGCTGATCCTTCTAATAATATAAAGCTTCGAACTATGCCATCTCCACCTCTGTAAAGACCCTCACCACCGCTACCTTCTCTAATCATGTATCTAGTGTAGAGAAGTGGATAAGATCTCTCCGCAATCTCAATAGGTGTATTAAGAGTATTAGTCATATTAACATGTACACCTGAGACACCATTTTTACCCGGCCTGGCTCCTGTGCCTCCTCCGATGGTCTCGTAGTAGCTCCAGTAGCTACCATCTCTACGTAAGCCACCGATCATCACATTCATCATGGTTCCTGAACCCGCTGCTGGGACTTTATCTGGTAGTGCCTTAGCTAATGCTTTGAATATTACATCAACTATTCTCTGACTCGTCTCTACATTCCCACCAGATACTGGGAGAGGCTTCTTTGGATTAAGTATTGTCCCCTCAGGAGCAATCACTTCAAGCAACTCATAGAATCCTTCATTAACAAATACTTCTTTTCCCATAAGAGCTCTTATTGCGAAAGAAGATGCCGAGAAAGTCACGCCATAAACGGCATTCACGGGTGCTTGAATATTCTCGGAGGAGCCTGTGAAATCAATTTTTATTTTCTCACTCAGTATCTCGACACGAGCTCTTATAACAAGATCCTTGTCACCATACTCTAGATAATCCTCAGCCTCGTACACCCCTCTCGGCCACTCACTTATGTACTTCAGAGAGAGCTGTTTAGAGTAGTCAATCGCTCTACTCCAGGCTTCGGCTACAGTTGTTAAACCGTATTTATTGATTAATGAAGTGATCATCTCAATACCTCTTATATTAGCGGCTATTTGAGCACTTAAGTCACCAACCGCGATCCTTGGGTTCTTAAAGTTCTCAGCAAGTAATCTCATGATCTCTCTATCAACAGATCCTTTTTTGAGGAGTTTGATTGGTGGGATAATAACACCTTCTTCATAAATAGTTTTAGCCTCAGGATTCATACTACCAGGCACAGGACCTCCGACATCTACATGATGAGCTTTATTTACTGCATACCCCACTAACTTGTTATTATAATATATAGGTGCTAGAAGCATTAGATCATTTAAGTGAGTACCTGATATATAGGGATCATTGACTAGCACCATGTCACCTTTCTCAAGAACAATATTTTCTTTATCAATCCACTTCAGTAGATTAGCCACGCCCACTCTAAATGATCCTAAGTGAACAGGTATATGCTCTGCTTGCGCAATTATTCTACCTCTCTCATCAACTATTGCACAGCTATGATCCATTCTCTCCCTAATATTAGGTGAGAAAGCAGATCTCTTTAAAGCAACACCCATTTCCTCAGTAATATATATCGTGGCTCTAGCAATAATTTCCCAAGAAACCATTTGTTTCACCTTCTCTCCATATGTATTTCTCCATAGGATCCCACGCGACCTATCCATCCTTGAGGAATAATAGTTGTTGAACTCATCTCCTCAATAATTGCTGGTCCCTCAATAATCTGATTAATCCCGAGATCATCTCTATAATACACGTAGGCTCTGACCCATTCTCCTAATAAATACGCTCTCCTAGACCCCCTAGGCGAAACTCTCTCAGAAGATCTCTTGATAATCTTAGTTAAACTACTAATATCAATATGTCTCTTCTTCACACCAAATACTCTTATAGTCACGATCTCTACATCCTCCTCCAAAATAAATCCATATGCTCTATAATGTCTCTCGTTAAAATCTCTCCTTATTCTATCTATATCGGCTGGTTTAGAAACTGGAATAGTAAGCTCCCATCCCTGCCCTAGGTATCTTACATCAGCGTATCTCAAGAAGTAATCTACTGAACCGATCCTGTTAATAATTCTTTTCTCCAGTAGCTGATACTCTCTCTCAAGATCCCTCGGAAAAGAAGACCTAACCTCAAATCTCTGATCTGCTAGTAGTAGTCCTAGAGCACTGAAGTTACCTGGCTGAGGAGGAATAATAATTCTTCTTATGCCCAGCTCCTCAGCGATCTCAGAAGCATGTTGAGGACCTGCTCCACCAAATGCCACTAAAGTGAACTCTGAGGGATCTAAACCTCTTTCTATGGTCACGAGCCTAATTGCTCTAGCCATCTCTAGATTAGCTAATTCCACAGCCTCCGCAGAGACCTCCTCCGGATCCCCTAGTCTCCTTAGGGCTTTCTCAGCAAGTTCTCTGCTCAACGTGAGTAATCCACCCGCTAATTTCTCAGGGATCCTCCCTAGGTATAGATTCGCATCTGTTATCGTGGGATCAGCTCCACCCCTACCGTAGCATGCGGGACCAGGATCAGCACCAGCGCTTAAGGGACCTATTCTGAGAGCACCTACCTCATCTCTCCAAATAATTGTTCCGCCACCAGCTGAGACTTCTGAGAGATCTATGAAGGGGAATCTTATGGGATACCCCGATCCCTTAGTAATTCTCCCGTAGTGAGCTTCTCCACCAACCTCATACTCAGTAGTTATACTTATCTCATAATCAACAACGGTTCCAGCCTTAGCAGTTGTGCCACCCATATCAAAACTAATTATCTTCGCGATATTCAGTGCCTTAGAGAACTCCGCTGAGGCAATAACACCAGCCGCAGGACCACTCTCAATTAATTGAACGGGTCTCTCCACGGCCTCTGAATCATCTATTAACCCACCTGAACTAGACATGATAAAGAATCTCTGGACACGATACTCCTCAAAAAGCTTCTTTAAAGCATCAATATATCTCGCCACAAGAGGCATTAAAACAGCATTTACAACAGTTGTTGATGTTCTCTCATACTCCCTCGGCTCAGGAGCCACCTTATGAGAAGAAGATATGTATTTAATATACTTCTTGAGGTAACCCTCGATCTTCTCTTCATTAGATGGATTAATATATGAGTGAAGCAGTGAGATAGCGACACTAACAACATTTTCATCAACTAAGCTCTTGGCTAAGCGAGTAAGTTCATTATCATCAGGCTCTCTAACAACTCTGCCCCAAGCATCAACACGCTCATTAATTTCGAAGCGAAGTTCTCTAGGAACAAATTGTTTTGGCTTATCGAAGAATAAGTCGTAGAGCCTAGGTCTATTCTGTCTACCGATCTCAATCACGTCTCTGAAACCCTTCGTGGTCACAAGAGCTGTCTTAGGGATCTCGAGACCAATTTGACCAAAAACAGCGTTGGTAGCCACAGTAGTTGCGTGAACAACTTCAATAATCTCATTATCTCTTAATAGTCTCAACACCTCAGACACTGCTTTCTCAGGTTCTCTGGGAGTAGACGAGACCTTGAAGAAATTAATTAAGCCATCTTCTCTCAAAACAACAACATCAGTGAAGGTCCCACCAATATCAATTGAAACATAAGCTCTCAAGAAGATCACTCCTCAAGCACGGCTCATAGATACTACTCAATAACCTAATTTTCACTGCGAAATATATTGTTATGTATCGACACTAGTAAATCAATATCTCTAGAGACCCTGTCATAGCTAAATTAACACTTAAGCAATTACTTGCTCTAATAGCAGCATATGAATATGACTACTTTAATTATCCCAAAAATATTGATCTATCAGAGCTCAAACAGATCCTCGGCATCAAACCCTCTACATTAAATGAGATTCTTAGAAGAGCAATTAAAAAAGTAGTTCGGGAATATATTCCTGGCAGGTATATTGAGTAACTCAGGTGTAATAGTATCACACATTAATACAGTTTTAAGCATTTAAATCAATGATAATCTTTGTGAGTATTAGGGTCTTAATTAATTTACTCTATTAGATCGACCAGAAAATTTAAATAAGTTATAATCGTGTATTGTGATGAACTCTATATGAGTGAGACTATTAACTATTTCATAGTGAATAGATCTGCGGAAGATGTTATGAAGCACTTAAGTGATTTTAGTAATATCTTCATTC
>JBMFIR010000042.1:0-11373 GCA_049976205.1 Sulfolobales archaeon
AAGCAAATTTTATATAGCCTATAAAGTCGGTGAAGCTATATTAAGAGGAGAGATCAAAGATTGGACTAGTAAGGAAGCCTATAAACAAGCTATAGCAGTTGAGCTAGGAGGTATAAGAGGGATTCCAGACGACGAGTATATAGCAAAGATCCTATCTACAATATTTGGTGCTAAAAGAGAGATCTACGCCTCAATACTGAGGATCAGCAGAGGAGAAGTCGCGAAAAGAACTCGTAGCTGAAATATAATATGAGTAGTTCACTGATTTATGAGGTTTCTCATTCATTCTTTATTTCACTTAATCTATTAATTCATAAGTAAGTTATGCTTATAATAAGAGACTGCATATCTTTTTAGGAGTGATAGATAAATAATGATCCAGACCGAGGTAGAGAAGAAATATCTCGTTAATAAGAGAGGTAGGAAGATCTTTGTAGAGATTAGGAGAAGTAGAGATGGTAAAATATTTGTTGTTATCGAAAAAAGTCTTAAGCATACCTTTGTGAAAAATAATGAGGAGATGGTGTGGGAGCAGAACACTAAAGATGCTGAGGAGATCGAGTACGAGAAACTTCCAGAGGAGGTGAGAAGAGTATTATCTCAACTAACAAGGTTCTGAGAATTAAGTGGAGTGTTTATAAGAAGATACTTAATGAATCATCTGATGAAAAAGAGTCTTGTGGTTTTTTAGCAGGTAGAAGAATAGATAATGTGTATCTCGCTGATGAAGTATTCTTTGTAAAGAATGTTTCTGAGGATCCAAATGAGTTTTTAATGGATCCTCTAGACACCATACGTGTCGTTAAAGAGATAGAGAATAGAGGTAAAGAGATCGTGGCTTTATTTCATACGCATCTAGGTTATCCTCCTATTCCTAGTTTCAAGGATCTTGAGGGTATGGATGCTTGGCCTGTTCCGTGGCTAATAATCAATAAAAGAGATGGTGGCTACAAGACTTGGATTAAATCTGATGGGAGACTTGATCTGATTCATACAGAGATAGCTCCAGATAGTTAATGGGATAGTTTCGTCATGAGTAAAATAAAACTGATAGCTGTTGATGTTGATGGAACAATAACAATATCATCAGATAAATACCTACTGTATACCCCGGCTGTGGAAGTTATTTCCGAGTTATCTAAAAAAGGATATTACGTTGTTTTAGTTAGTGGAAATAGTATACCAATGATTATTGGTTTATCTAGATACGTTGGTGCAAGCGACATAGCTATCGCTGAGAATGGAGGAGCCATTATTTTTGGTGATGAGATCATGTGGTTATGCACTAATAAGGAGCAGGAGACACTTGAGGAGTTAGAGAAAATTGTTTCAGAGAAATTCAGGGAGTTCCTGAGAAGTAGTTGGCAGAATACATTTATGAGATGTAGCAAGGCTTTTAAGAGAGTGAGTAAGGATATTGATGCTGAGAACATAATCAGAGATATAAAGAGTCATCTAAAGGATTTGGGTTTTGAGAATCTTTTTATAGCTAGTAGTAAAATAGCTATTCACATAAACTTCTCTAGATACACAAAGGGATATGCTCTTGAAAAAATTCTTGAGAAGCTAAACTTAAGCTGGGGAAATGTTTTAGCAATCGGGGACTCAGATATTGATGTCGATATGATCGAGAGAGCTGAGATAGGATGTGCTGTAGCTAATGCCTCAAAGAGGTTAAGAGAAGTAGCTAAATGTTTCTCGGGGTATGAGGCTGGTAGAGGCTTTGTTGATATAGTTGAGAGATATGTGCTTAAAAAAGAGTTTTTGAACTAGATCTGGTGTTAAGCTCTTTCCAGTATTCAGAGGCGGTTTTACACGAAACATTTTTTTCCTTACATATATTAAGTATTTTCTCAGAAACACTTCTCCACCAAGAATATGTATCTTTGCTCAATATTTTATCCATTAATTTCTCTCCTAACTTAGTTCTCATATTAATCATTGCCTTAGGATGTTGTCTGAGGCGATCGATCACTACCTCACTACCTGTTTCTCTAGCAAGATCTATTATCTCTATTAAGTTTCTTAACTCATCATTTATATCTGGTATAATAGGCCCAATGAAGATCCATGTTTTAATGCTTTCAGAGGAAATTTTTCTCAAGGCTCTCTCAATAGCTAGTGGATGTGAGGAGTTTGGCTCGATCAATTTTTTAATCGATGGGTCTAGGGTAGTTACTGTGAAACCAACATCAACTTTATCCTTATATTTTCTTAAAATATCAAGATCTCTTATAACTAATGCTGATTTAGTCTGTATAGAGACTTTGAAATTATGTGAAAGTAATATTTCGAGGGATCTTCTTGTTAATCTATATCTGGCTTCGAGAGGTATATAAGGATCTGTTATGGTTGATACTCCCACGATCCCTGGTCTATATCTGTGAACTTCTTTCTTTAGTATAGGAATTAGATTAATCTTGACGTATATAACCTCGCCCCATCTCTCTGCAGGCTCTCCTTTGGTAAAATCAATTGCGTAGCAGTAGACACAAGCATGCTGGCAACCTATATATGGATTCAGACTATAGTAGTACTCAGGTAGACCTGACTCAGATAGGGCTCTTTTGATCCTGATTTCTCTAATAATTACTTTATTGCTGAGTAGATTCATTTAATCTCTCTCCTACCCATAATGTACTCATCTAATCTTTTTGATCCTGTTAAGATCTTGGCCAAAAATGACTTGGATACCCACTTATTTAGTGGTACACGAAGCTTTCTACCTACTATCTCGAGAGCCTCAGAGAAGTTATCTACTTTAATAGGTTCTTCACTGAGCATTCTTCTAATATTCTCTCTAACAAACCACACACCTATTGGTAATGTGAATCCTGGGTAGATCTCTCTCCATAGAATAGCTGCGGCTTGTCTCCTTAGCTTATATAAGTATTCTGCCACAGCTAATCTAGATGCGTAGTAGCAACCACCTATTGAAGGATAATCACTTCTACCAGTATTTCCTTCGTAATCAATCTCGATCTCTACCTCTAGTCCCCAGGGGTTCCATGTAGATCCAGGGAACCAAGCCTCTCCCCACTCAAACATCCATTTACTAGGGATAAGAATCGCTGTGAAGAGATTACCTCTGACCTCTCTAATAAAAACTCTATTCTCACTGATCTCGGGAAAAGTCTTTATCTCATCTAGTAATCTCTCGGAAACTAGATTATCAACAGCTGTAATAGCCCATCTAGTTGGTACTAGCCTCCTACTTCTCCACCTGCCTAAGGCACCTACGCTAAGAATAGAAGAGATCTTCTCAATACCCAGACCCTCTCTATAGAGTGTATAAATAGCCTGTGAAGCCCTTAGATCTGCGTCGTAGTAGACTTTCTCAACAACTCTATCTATCTTAGGAGAATCACTTAACTCTAATTTCTTAAGAGGAGCCCATGGACCCAGTGGAGGAGTTTCCTCAGTGAATAAGCCTCCTTTAGGAGTAGAGGAGAGAGACATATAGATATAAATAGGTTTATGAGACATCGCGATCTCCTGTACCTCTCCTAAGATCTTATCCGGGTTCTTTGCAGAATAAACTCTATAGTGGATGCTGCCTCTAACTAGTGATAATCTAGCACCAATAAACTCCTCGAGACTCATATTAAGCCATTTAGAAGGTTTCTCGAGAAACGATGTGTCTCCGATAATTGGGGGAGCCGATGGATAAACCCTCACAATCGGGTATCCGATCCTGCCTACGAAAACTGTTGGTGGAGAAGATCCTCTTACCTCACTACCTAAATAATTACTTGATGAGAAAGATCTCTTAAACTCTTTAATTAGAATAGGGCAGTAGCTAAGTCCACACAAATACTTTGATCCTCTGCATCTAATACATAACTCTTGTGGTATTCTAATTATTTTTCTCTAATCCTCCAGAGATAATTATATATCATAAATCAATTTATAGAATACCTCTTACAGAAAATAATCCCTGTAATATGCATATATAGAGAGGAGTAATACCGGATGAAATATCTTTTTCATTAAGCTTCATAATATCTAAGTGGTAGCGGGGCGAGGATTTGAACCTCGGACCTCGGGGTTATGAGCCCCGCGGGCTACCTGGCTGCCCTACCCCGCTGCCCAGCCCCGCCATTATATAATAAATAACTACTTGACTTATTAATTTACCTATGATCTTCTATGGATACTCTAC
Source organism: Sulfolobales archaeon (assembly GCA_049976205.1). GTDB lineage: Archaea > Thermoproteota > Thermoprotei_A > Sulfolobales > AG1 > WYEN01. Next base: position 4,163 of record JBMFIR010000042.1, read on the forward strand.
TTCTGCAATATATCTGTTTCCCTCGTATATTCTCAGGATCACTTTATCAATAGACCCATGATCTCTTAAGGCATCAAATATCTTCTTACTTATTTCTATAGCTATGTTCTCAAGAGTAGCGTCTCCTCTCTCTACATAAACTATTTTGCTAAAGATCTTATCTAAGTGTTTTTCTTTAATAATATTCTCTCTCGATATTACTAATGCTCTATTGTAGCTCTCTGCTACACCTGTTATTATTTTCTCTAATTCAGTGAGATCTATTAAATAATCTCTGTTATTGAGAGACCCCTCCACTAGGAACTCTATATTTAATGTGTGTCCATGTGGTTTATTTAATTCCTCGCTAAAACTAGTTGTTGAGTGTATCATGCTGATTTCTATACCTCTGACACCAACTCTGACTTTCGTGAGAACACACCTATAGTATTAATTTTATTGAGTAATTTATAATGTAGTGAGTAGTTATGTCAATGGATCTTCTGAGTAGGATTTTGGAGAATGAGCTTTTAGCGGAAGATCTAGTGGAGATTAGTAGAGGAGACATAAGTGAATTAATAGATAATCACAAAAACACTATGATATGGTGTTCTAGAAGAGTTGATATGAGAGATCTCTGCCAAAGATATCTTGAGGTCACCAGAAATATCTTAACTTCTCTAGCTAGTATACGTATTATTAAATCTCTCAAGAGTAGAGATACTCTAAAAAAAGATGTCTTCATAGGAATGGTTTATAAGTTAAGAGATCTTTATATGAGATATCTCTATGACACTCCTCTGGATCCTTTTGAGAGAATACCGATCAAAATGTTAGCTGATGTAAGAATAGGTGATAGAGTATATTTAGAGAAAAGGAGATATTTAGTTCCATATGATGAGGCCGTGAGGTTAATTATCTCTGGTCTTGCTGAACTAGCAAAGATCTAGGAATATCGATATTTTAGACTATAAAGTATTTAAACTTTAGTGACCTATTTTAATAGGTGATCTTATTAATTCTTACTAATAGTGATACTGTAATTAGAGGAAGTATAGATAGTAGTGATAAAGAGTATCCCCAAGATCCTTATTTGTGGCTAGAGGATCTGAGTAGTGAGAAAACAAGAGAATTTGTTGAGAGTGAGGATCTGAGAGCTAAAGAATTTGTTAAAGAATATTCCAATAAGCTCTATCACAGATTACTAAATCTATACACTGAGCCAGCTGTGTATAATTTCAAGACATCTTTAGTAGGCTACTACTATATTTATAGAGACAAGACATACTATATAAAAAGGATCTATAGAGATAGAACAGAGGAAATAGTTTTTGACGCGAATATCGTAGGAAGAGATATTATAGTACCAGTATTTTATGTATCGAGGAAAGGGGATCTTTTGGCGGTATATTTATCCGAGGCTGGTAGAGATGAAGGTCGTGCTTTAATTATTGATACATCAACGAAGCAAATAATTGACGAGATAAGAGGTGATATAAGGAACATAATTTTTTTAAGTGATCAAAAGATCTATTACACAAAATTCTTTAGAAAAGACAAGTGTCCTGATGGAACACCACCTCCTTGTGAGAGAGTGTTTATAAGGGAGGGAGGGGAGGATGAGGAAGTCTTTGGATCAGGCATATTAACAGGTTACTTCATAGGTATAAAAGATTCATTAGTCACTGACAAGATCCTTGGAGTGATTAGCGAGGGTTGGACAAGGACTTGGTTGTTAACAGGTGATATAAGAGACCCGTCTAAATGGCGGGTAATTCACGGTGGTGATGTGATAAATACACCTATTGAATATATTGATTCAGAGAGAATATTATTCGTAAAGTATGATCAGAATGGTATGGGTAGAATACTGGTTCTCGAGAGAGATAATGTGTATGAATTAGTGAAAGAGTCTAGTGAGTATCTAAGTAATGCTTTCCTACTGAGGGATAAACTAGGTGTGGTATACATCTCGAGGAATTGCTCTAGTTATATCAAGATCTATGATCTGAGTGGGAGATTAATTAAAGAAGTAAGCTTCGATAAGCCATTGACTATACAGAATATTTCTGAGGAGATCGATTTATCAGGAGCTATTCTCGAGACCACGACTTTTACTCAGAGAATAAGAGTTTTGAGATATGATTCGTTAAGAGATATGTTTGAAACAATATACTCGTCTCGTGAGGTAAGTGATGTATCTATTGAGGATAAATGGGTTGTGTCACATGATGGAACAAAGATACATTATTTCGTTGTTAAGAAGAGAGATGCTGATGAAAAGAAGGTTTTGGCATATGGCTATGGTGGGTTTAGTATAGCTCTAACACCAATGTATTATCCGTGGGCAATACCATTTATTGAGGACGGTGGAGTTTTTGTAGTCGCTAATCTGAGAGGAGGATCTGAGTATGGTGAGGAGTGGCATAGGGCTGGTATGAGGGAGAAGAAGATTAATGTATTCAGAGATTTCATAGCTGTTATAGAGGATCTGAGAAGAAGAGGTTCTGAGGTAGTTGCTATGGGTGGAAGCAATGGTGGTTTACTGGTTGCGGCTACAATGATTATGAAACCAGATCTCTTGAAGGCTGCTGTGATTGGTTATCCTATTCTCGATATGTTGAGATTTCATCTCCTCTACATAGGAAGAGTATGGGTCTCTGAATACGGGGATCCTGATAATCCTGGTGATAGAGTTTTTCTCTTATCATACTCGCCTTATCACAATATTAGGGGAGATGTTAGGTACCCGCCCACGTATATATACACAGGACTACATGATGATAGAGTTCACCCGGCACACGCATTTAAGTTCCACTCCAAATTAATAGAGTACGGCAACGAGTCCTATTTAAGAGTAGAGAGGGCAGCGGGGCATCTCGGAGCCTTGCCAGAGGTTCAAGCTAGGCAAATGAGTGATGTTATGGGATTCATATACAAAATATTAGGGATAGAGCCTAGATCTCAGTAAAGTAAGGAGATAGAGGTAGCGCTATTAGTCAGACAAAGTATTTTCTGAGGACAGTTGGTAGCATCTCCCAACTATGCTCAAAAACTCCCAGACTCCCTCTCAAACATTCTTTCTCAGTAAACTTACTCACACTATCAGCCTCTACACCGGGGATACTCAATGCTATAGGTACGGGATCATCTGTATGAGATTTTTTACTAGGTGGTGTGGCGTGGTCTCCGGTGGCTAATATCGCTAAATCACTAGGTCTATTATCTAGAAGTGGTTGAACAAAGTATCTATCTATATCCTCAATCTTCTTCTTCTTTAGTTCAAAATCTCCATCGTGTCCTGGTTCATCGGGTCCTTTTAGATGTACGTACACTATATCACTTCTTTTAAGAGCCTCTAAAGTTCTCTCTAATCTATCCATATAGTTTCTAACAGGATCTTCAATATATTCTAAAGCTATTGTTTCGGCGCCAAAGATTCTTCCTAGTCCCACTTCAACTGGCATTTCTGCTAATACGGTGAATCTAGCATTATACCTCTTACTCAAAGGCATCGGCTTCGGTATTGATCCACCTGCGTCTCTGAGAATAATACTGTTAGCTGGTAGCAACTTTTTCTCTTTCCTAACTCTATTAATTGGGTGATTCTCGAGTATCTCGATTGATTTATCAATAAATCTATTGGCTAATTCAGCTGTGATCTCAGCTTCCTTACTTTGATCCAATGGTTCTACTCTTCTTATATAAGGCTCGAAATCTCGAATTGCTATACTAATTAATCCTCTTCTCCTATAGGCTGGGTCGCTATTATCAATCATTGGAGAAAGCTTGTGGCTTTTACTACCTATTATAACAACTGCTCTGTGACCAATAGAGGCTTTTACTCTAGCATATCCATCGTAGACCCCTAGATCCATGTTATCTAGAGATTTAGCAAGTTCACGAGCCTCTTCTCTAGAGAGACTTCTACCAACTCTTCTATCAATAATTTTTTTAGTTAAGGGATCAATGGTCGCGAAATTAGCTCTAAAAGCAATCTCGTAACCCTCTCTAATACTCAGTCCCACACCCACAGCCTCAATAGGTCCTCTCCCAGTATAGGTCTCATGAGGATTATACCCGAAAAGAGATATAACAGCCTCATCACTCTCAGGAGCAACACCTCTACCAAGAACATACATCACACCACACACACCCTCATGAGCAATTTTATCTAAACCAGGCTTAGAAGCTCTCTCAAGAGTAGTTACAGGATCCGATAAACTATCAGCAATACCATCTAAAACAAGAAACAGTAGCCTATATCTAATCTTCAACACCACATCTAAATTAACATAAGAGAGAATATATAGAGAATGAATACATAATCACAAAAAGTCGCATCGTATATCATAACAATCGAAGAATATTCAAGAATAAAGATATATAAAATGATTTATTGACAGAATCAGAAAATAACCGTGAAAACATTAATATCTAAATATTCATTTATTCGGAAACCCCCTCTCAAAAAATAATAACCGAAAATAATTTAAATAATACAAACCTAAATAGTAACATGGCCCTGCCGGCTACATATACATAAGATCACTATAAAAATATACAGCATTAATATATTACACAACAATACACGGCGGCGGGACCTGCGTAGGGGTGAACTCTACGCGGGTTTCGTCGTCGTGTATTGTTGTGTAATATATTAATGCTGTATATTTTTATAGTGATCTTATGTATATGTAGCCGGCAGGGCTTTTTTATTTTCGTTACCTAAGTTTTCTTGGTATGTCTAAGGATCTTGAGAGCCTATATAGGGTCTCTTCCTGGCCCGAGGATCTTATTGGAGGCGGCAAAAAGAGATTTGAGGAGGCTTACAGGGTTTTTTCTAATGTTATTGAGCATATGTGGTTTAGAGATTTTTTATTAAATAAGAGAAGTATTTTGATTCTTGATTTGTGTGGTGGTGTGGGTGTTGGTGGTATTTCACTTGCTAAAGTTCTTGTTGAGAGAGGTTTTGATGTTAGGGTTATTATTAATGATTTGAGATCTTCTGCTCTTGAAAAAGCTAAGATTTATGGTAGAGAGATTCTTGGTTTTGATATTGAGATTGTTTTGGCTAATGCTTTAGATATTGATAAGTATGTTTCTAGAGCTGATATTGCTTTGATCTATGGTTTATCTCTTCCGCATTTTGATTCTTATGATTTGGTTTATTTAATAGCTGTGTTATCAAAGATCTTGGGTAGTGAGGGGATCTTAGCTATTGAAGAGATCGATAGAGTATGGGTTCTGTATAGTCAGAGAGATAAGAAAGATTATTTTCTCGAGTATAGTGATGATAGATATATATTATCTGGGCATGTGAGTTATAATCCACTCAGAGGATTATTCAAGAGAGTATTCATAGATCTGAGTACAATGGATAGGATATACGCAGACTTCAGATTATGGGATCTAGCCAGTGTGTTAAGCACAGCCTGGGTGTTTTTCAGAGAAGTAGATTTTGTACCTATAAAATCATTTTATCACGGAATCATATTGGCAAGAGGCTCCAGAGGAATAAATCCTAGCGTATATAGAGAAAAGCCATTTAAATAATTAAGAAGCAAGTATCAGTATCTAGGTAAGATATCTAGGTGTTTATTTGGAGAAGGCTCTCAGAATAAAGATCGTAGGAGTGGTTCAGGGAGTAGGCTATAGACCATTTGTCTATAGATTAGCTACTAAACTAAGTCTCAGAGGATATGTGGTTAATAGAGGTGGGGCTGAAGTAGAGATCTTTGTAGAAGGAGAAGATAATAAATTAAATGAATTCAGAGAAAGGTTAATCAGAGATAAACCTCCTCCAGCATACTACGAGGAGATCCTGGTAGAAGAAGCTAAGCCTCTAGGCTACAAAGATTTCAGGATTCTTAAAAGTATATATGATAAAGATCTGAGGAGTATGATCCCTCCGGACATAGCTATTTGCGAAGACTGTGTAAGAGAGATACGAGACAAAAACTCAAGATTTCACAACTACTTCTGGAATAGTTGTGCTTGGTGTGGCCCCAGGTTCTCAATGATCTATAGAACACCATATGATAGAGAAAATACTTCAATGAGAAAATATGCTATGTGCCAATACTGCTCAAATGACTATAATGATCCTGAGAATATAAGAAGATTCCATGCTCAAGGAATAAGTTGCCCTCTCTGTGGACCAAGAACCTACATTTATACATCAAAGGGGGAGAAGATCCCGCTAAGCGAGAGAGAAATAATTAATTTTATATCAAAGAGAATACTAGAAGGATCAATAGTAGCTATAAAAAGAGTAGGAGGCTATCACATAGCCTCTCTAGCCTCTAGAGACGATGTTGTCCTAGAACTCAGAAAACGTAAGAAGAGACCCTATAAACCTTTTGCATTAATGGCTAGAGACATAAGTGTTGTTGAGAAAATAGCTTATTTAAATAAAGATGCTGAGAAACTTCTGAAATCTCCAGAGAGACCAATAGTTATTCTCCCAAAGAAGGAGAATAGTGGAGTCTCAGAATATGTGGCACCTGGATTATCTAGCATAGGTATAATGCTTCCCTATACAGGCTTCCAAGTACTTCTCTTCGACAATATACCAGATGGATACTTGATCATGACCAGCGGAAATATTCATGGGAGACCAATGTGTACAGATCTGAACTGTGTCCTTCACGAGTTGAGAGAAGTTATTGATTTCGTGGTGGAGCACGATAGAGAAATTATTCATAGAGTAGATGATGGTGTTATTAGATTCACAGATGATCAGCCAGTCTTTCTCAGAAGATCTAGGGGATACGTACCAAGATGGATCAGAGCATCGTTTGAGATAGGGGAATTCGTTGCGGTAGGAGCAGAGCTTCAAGTGGCCGGTGCAGTGAGTTTCGAGAACAAGATCCTCCCTACACAATTCATAGGTGACTTAGATGATCCAGGTAATCTAGAGGATCTGGAGAAAGAATTGATGTGGTTCATCGAAACATATAATATCAAACCAAGAGCTGTAGCAATTGATAAACACCCCTACTACCACAGTAGAGAAGTAGCTTTAAGAATAGCTGAGAAATTTGATATACCTATAGCAGAGATCCAACATCACCACGCACACATAAACGCTCTAATGATCGAGGAGAAATACGATTTAGACGAAGAGGCACTTGGGGTAGCTATCGATGGAACAGGGTATGGCGAAAACGGTGAGATATGGGACAGTGAAATAATGTTAACCAGATATAGGGGCTGTTTCATTGTTGATA
>JBMFIR010000043.1:0-11254 GCA_049976205.1 Sulfolobales archaeon
CCTCCGAAGGCTCAGATACTGATACAAGAGCCCCCATTGACTCACACATATGTTTTATCACTATACTATTTGTCTCCCTAGATCTATTTTCAATAAATTCTGTTCCAGTAGGAAGAATCGCTACCTTAGGTCTCTTAAAAACCTTTATCTTCTCAATACCTAGATCCAGTAATGTCTTAGCGATCAAGGGACTCACTCTATCTCCTCTCCTAACGAGAACTCCTCCGCCAGAGAACTCGGAGCCTCTTCTAAAAATACTGTCTCTATAAATCACATATGAATCAATAGGTATTTTAATGAGATCTTTGCTCAAATACGTTACAGCCTCAATAAGCACAACAATTGATGCACCAGCAGGTAAACACTCACCAGTAACAACATAAGTTGCCTCACCAGGTCTCAGCTCCGACACAGAATCACTAATGACAGCATACTTAACTTTTCCAGCGATAAGATTTATGGCGAAGCCATCGTAGTGAGCAATATCGCACTCTTTAAGGGATTATAACGAGGAAGTAAATTTTTTACCAAGATAATTTTATCGTAGTATTTAGGTGATTCTTATCCATGTCCTACCTTTCTTAATGTATATTTCTCTGATCCTATTTCTTAACTCAATAACTCTAGGTTTAGCCTCTAGAAAAATTCCTTCTAGCAATGCAGATAAGATCAGAGCATTCCCCTTTAAAGCCATAGATTCTAGTTCTTCGTAGGTGTATAGAAATAAATCAATTCTATATCTTCTGTATTCAGCTGATATAGAAAATCTTTCTAAGATGCTTAATTTCTCAATATCCTTAGCTACAACTAATAGGTCTATGTCGCTCCAATCCCCGCCCCCACTTCTACTCCATGAACCAAATAAAATAATTGCTTCAACTATGAAATGTTTCCTTATTTCCTCGATGATTTCGCTTAGATCTCTACTCCAATTTCTCTGAGACGTTCTCTCACCCACTCAATCAAGGTTTTTGAGGCCTCAATGGCTCTTCTCGAGGTTGTCTCATCATAGTACATACCTGGGTAACCAGACTCAAAAGCATTTGGGTATCTCGAGGGAATGTAGTGTCTATCTAATTCCCTGGCGTATATGTACAGCTCTTCTGAAACATTCTCGATCTCTCTGATATAGTCTAATAGCTCAACAATAGAGTGGCCCCACGAACTTCTACCATAGGCGTATAAAAGAGCCTTAACAGCTTTTTCTGCGGCTTGCAGCCTGGAAACAGCTCCACTCATAGTTACCATCCTCCAGACTATCTTTGGCAGCCTTCAGATCTCTCAGTGCCTGCATAAACCATCTCTTGGCTTCTTCGAAACGCTCCAAATAACTCCTCTACTAATATGTATTGTTTAATATGTTATATTGGAATATAACTTGTGTGATCAGTTGATTATATTACTTCAGCTTATTCCTAAGTAGAGTTTTGAGAACTCTGGGTGTCTCAGTAATTCTCTTGGATCACCCTCGTATCTAATTGTCCCACTTACTAATAGATACGCCTTATCTCCTATCTCAAGAGCTTTCACCGCATGCTGTTCTACTAGGACTATTGTGAGTTTTCTCTCGTCTCTTAAAGATACTATAGTGTCAAGAACTTTCTTAACTATCTTAGGAGCTAGATCTGTTGTTATTTCGTCTAATAGAAGAATATCTGGTTTTCTCATCAAAGCCATTCCTATAGCAAGCATTCTTCTCTCACCACCACTTAATGTGCCAGCTTTCCTTCTTCTAAACTCTAATAATATTGGGAATAACTGAAATACCTCCTCTATTCTCTTCCGTATCTCGTCCTCAGGTAATAGATAGCCTGCTATCCTGAAGTTCTCCTCAACTGTTAGTGAAGAAAATACATTACTTATCTGAGGAACATATGAGATCCCCATAGAAGCAATTTTGTTAGGGCCTAGACCCACGATATTTCTGTTTTTAAAGAGTATTTCTCCGGAGTGAACATTAGCTAAACCAGTTATAGTATTCAGAAGAGTCGATTTACCAGCCCCGTTTGGTCCTACAACCACGGTAATTTTCTTGTCGATTACACTAAAGTTTATGTTAAAAAGAACCTTTAGTGGTCCGTAGCCAGCTGTGAGATCCTTAATCTCCAGAATAGGCATATTTCCTCTACCCTATATAAACCTCTATAACTAGTGGATTATTAGCCACTGACTGAGGATCTCCCTCAGCAATAACTCTTCCTCTATCCATTACATAGACATAGTCAGCGAAGGGTAGTGCAATATCTATTCTGTGCTCAATAACTAAGAAGCTTACATCAGTGCTCTCTTTAATAGCCCTGATCTGTTTGAATATATCGTGTGCATAGGCTGGATCTGTTCCACCGATAGGCTCGTCTAAAATAACTAGCTTAGCGTTGGCAGCAAGTGCTCGAGCTAACTCAAGCATCTTTAGTTCGCCTGCACTGAGTTTCTTGGCTGTATAATCCCACTTTTTGTCTAAACCTACTCTTCGAAGTATATCGAAGGCTCTCTCCATATGTCTCTTCTCCTCATCTCTCCAGAGACTTCTTACAGGGGCTAGTAAAGGGTTCTCACCAATGTTTCTCATTGCGGCGAGAACATTATCTAGTACCGTTAATGATAAGAATGGCTGAGGTATCTGGAATGTTCTTGCTATGCCTAACTTATATCTCTCATGTGAACCTAGGTGAGTTATGTCTATGACTCTATCTCTCGTAGGTCTATAGAGTATTTTGCCCTCGTCGGCTCTCAAAACACCTGTGCAGAGATTGACTAGAGTTGTTTTACCGGCTCCGTTAGGTCCGATAAGTAGCGTTAGTTTATTTCTCCAGATCCTCATATTAACTTTATTAACAGCCTTTAATCCTCCGAAGCTCTTAACAATGTCTCTTGTCTCTAGAATAGCGTCGCTTGGCTGAGACAAAATTATTCACCTAAATAAAAAAATCATTAATTCAAAAAATTTATGAGTAGAATTCTATTGTGTCTGTTAATCCTTTGTATAATCCAATTACTTTCCACATGTATCTATCTCCTTCTTTAACTATTGCCCAGAGATCATAGTCACCAACTTTTCTATCACCATTCTCGTCAAGCTCTATGTATCCTGAAGCACCCATGTAGTGTTGTAGTATCAGTGGTAGAGTATTCTTGATTGCCTCACCATCGTATTTACCAATAGCATCTATTGTTAAAGCAACTGTCCATATAGCGTCATACACGAAGTAAGTGTAGCCCATGGGTTCTTGGCCCAATGCGTCTTTTACCCACTTCCTGATCTTTTCTTTAAATGGTGAGACACCTGGTGAAGCCATGGTGTTATAGAATTTAACCTTTACACCAAACTCAGCGACTGCTGGATCTAGTAGTGGTGTGACAGCAGCTGTTCCATCAGATCCCTGCCAAATAACTTTTCCTAAAACATCGTATTGTTTAGCCGCTGCAATCAAGGCTGCTGCCTCCTCGAAACTAATTGCGACAACACCAACTTTATCAGCACCGTATTTGCTTACTGCGTCAGATACAATGCTATTAAGCTTAGCTGCCTCAGCTGAGAATTCTTTGGCTGCTGGGTCATATCTTATGGGCTCTAATAAGCCGCATCCTCCACCTGCTGTCTTACATATTTTATCGAAGTTGTCTCTAACAGCACTATATAGACCGTCTCCCCATGTATCACCTCTGTAGATAATTGTTATGTATCTCGCTCCTCTCAGCCACATTATCTTCGCTATAGCTTTTCCTTGGTAAAGGTCATTTGGTGTGTATCTAAGGATCATGTCTGGAATAGCAAGTCTCGGAGATGTAGATGATGGTGAGATAATCAATAGCTTATTAGCATCAGCGTAGCTCTTAACCTCAGAAACCTCAGCACTAGAAGCTATACCTATGAACACCTTAACGCCTCTGGCATGCAAGGCCATAACCTTATCTAAGCAAGTCTTAGGTTCCGTGGCTGTGTCCTCTATAATTGCTTTGATTCTCCACTGTCTACCTAAACTAGCTAAGTAGCTATTAATCTCATCAACAGCTTTCTCAACAACAACCCTATACTGAGCACCAAAAGTTGATAGCACACCTGTTAAGGGTATTGGAAAACCAATTGGGATCTCCCCTGCTAATCCTGTGGGTCCAGCACCTGCAACGGTAACAGTGACCACGCCAGCGGGAGCACCTGTTGGAGCAACTGTCCGCTCAATAGTAGCAACTGGGACTGCGGGGACTGCAGTGGGTCTCATAGTTCCGATAGCGTATCCTGCTACTAAACCAATTATTAACATTACGACTGCTACTGAAACAAAAACTGTTTTGCTGATACCTCTTTTATTCATCTTAGGCACCTCAAAAATATATTCTCTCGTGGATATATAAATATTAAATTTTGGTTCTCTGAAGTATATTAATTTTATTCTAAGAGTTTAAATTATCAAGAAAAGTGGTTCTTGAGATTATGTTAACGCTGATGATCCGATCCTTAGAGTATATATCTGCTGTGTAGTATTTTTATATGTTGAAGTCTACAGTGAATATGGTGATTGTATACGATTGATCTTGCTATAAAGGCTATTGTTTACGCTAGCGGTATAGGTATAGGAGCTGCGGCGATTACATTAATATACTCTGCCACAAGAACCTTCAACTTTGCTCACGCATCAATGGTTACTTGGGGCTTCTACATGGTTTTTACATTCACAACATTATTCGGAGGCTTACCTGAGTACTATTTAATTTTCGCTGGATTATTCTCTTCTTTACTAGGGGTATTGATTTACTATGGTGTAAATATATGGCTTCTTAAGAGAGGAGCAAGCGAGGTTACATTAATGATGTCTACGTTAGGTGTTGATCTTATTATATTCGGTTTTTTAAATGTGTATATAGACTTTTTAGCAGGCTACGTAAGAGGCTTAGGGCTAGCAGGTGTTAACCCTAAGTATTTTATTCTGGAAACCAAAGATCTTATAGTTCCTTACTTGGGTACTAGACTATCCGGTTTAGTAGCACCAGTAATACTTGTGTTAGGAGTAGTTCTTCTTCACTTATTCTTAACTAGAACAAAGATCGGTATAGCTATGAGAGCCTCTATAGAGAATCCTCCTTTAGCAACTATTTCTGGAATAAATATCTACACGGTATATCTCCTCGCATGGATTATAGGAGGTTTCTTAGCCGGTTTAAGCGGAGGAATACTAAGTCTAATATCCACAGGCTATAACACTGTTGGTATGACACTCATAGTCACATTCTTTGCAGGATCAATAGTAGGAGGATTATACTCGGTATTTGGAAGTTTACTAGGTGGATTATTAATAGGCTTAGGAGAGTACATAGGTATATATTTACTATCTATGTACGTAGGTGGCTGGGTAACTGTTTATAGACCAGTGATCCCACTAGCCATAATGGTAGCAACACTACTTATTCAACCAATGGGTCTAGCCGCGATAGATTGGAGTAAGCTGCTTAAAAGAGTAGGCTTAATAAAGAGGTGAGTTATGTGGATGGAGAATTCATGATTATTCTAATGAATATTTTACTTAACTTTGGAATAGGTCTCATAGTGACCCTTGGTCTCAATTTGGAAGTAGGATATATGAACTTACCTCAATTCGGCAGAATGCTCGCGGTACTAGTAGGAGCTACAGTAGCAGGTGGTGTGGCAGGCAGAGTAATCGCAGCGTTACTAGGCTTTCCATTCGGTGTTGAATTTGCTGGAGCCGATAACTATAGAATTGTTAATGATATTAATATGATCTTAGAAAAGAACCCGATTCTCTCAATACTATACCTAATTCTAACATTGATATTAGCAGCCGCCCTCGGGGGAATCATGGGGTACTTAACAGCCTATCCAGCAATAAGATTACGTGAAGCATATCTAGGCATGACGCTATTAGCCTTCGCAGATATTCTTCAAAATATTGTATGGTTCTACGACCCTATAGCCGGTGGCACACAAGGTATAAATGTTGTTGACCCATTCAGATTCTTCGGTCCAAAGAGATTCGAAGCAAGTGTCTACGTAATAGTGGCAGTAGCTCTCCTAGTATACATATATATCGAGTTCTTAACGAGATCCCCCTACGGCAGAGTACTAAAAGCTATAAGAGATGCTGAGACAGCCGCAGCTGTCTATGGTAAAAATATTGTTCAGATGAGAGCTTATACAATGATCATTGGAGGAGCGATCGCCGCGATAGCAGGTGCTCTATGGGCTCTATACACAGGTAGTTTTAAAGCAATTACATACACTAGACTGCTATGGACATTCTGGCCATGGGCTTATATGATGCTTGGTGGAACAGGGAATAATCTCGGGGTTTTAGTAGGTGTATTAATATTCTCTATATTTAGAACATATATAACGATCTACAAGCACGAAATATCTAGTTATCTAATGATTAGTGCTGAGTGGCTTGAATACATACTCGTTGGCTTAGTGATTGTATTAATTGTATTAATTAGACCGCAGGGGCTTATACCCGAGAAGCCAACACACATAATTCCTAGGAGAGAGATCGAGAAAATAATTTCTTCTCAAGAGCAGGGATCCTCAGAGAAAAGATAGCTCCAGCAAATCAAATATCTAAGACAATAAATGTTTTCCAAATAAAATCTTCTCTTTTAATCTGCATCTGAGCATAGGTAACGGCTTTAACAACAATTCCTGGAGGATGCTTATTTCTATCAAAGATCTCTCCACACACAACTCCTTCGAGGATTATCTTATCTAGTCCCTCAGGATCTTTCTCAAAAACAATTTTATTCACTCTAGCTCTAGAAGCTACAAAGAGTCTCTCGTCATGAAGTATAAGAAGATTCTCAAGCCATCTATACATGAGATTCTCAAGATCGAAACCCTCAGCATATACATTAATGCACTCCCTAGACTCAACATTATCCAACTCCGTCATGTAGCTAAACATTCCCAAGGCAGCTAATTCATAGAGTTTTAGAAGAGATTCATTCTCAACAGAGAACATCACATCAGCAGTGTGCTCATATTCTCTGAAGTACTTCTTTAACTCTTCAACAGACAAGCTCAGGCACCTAATACAATACTCTATATTGATACTTAATAAAAATTCTTCGGCGGTAACAACTATTTATTCTTCGATAGGTAACAAGTGATTTCTCTAATTCTCTCAGGATCTATGTTTCCTCCGGTGATCATAGCAACAATTTTCTTCCCAGCTAATTTCTCCTTGATCTTGAGAGCGGTAGCCAATGAGGCGGCTCCGGAGGGCTCGGCTACGATGCCTTCCAGCTCGAGGAGTATTCTAACTGCCTCAATTATTTCAGGGTCACTTACTAGGACTATATCATCGATCCTGTCTTTAAGTATTTGGAATGGGTATTCATAGGCTCTCGCAGTAGCCAGTCCCTCAGCTATTGTATCTGCTCTTCCAGTAGCGACTAACTCCCCTCTCTTCCACGACAAATAGAAGCTTTGGGCACCTTCTGCTTGAACACCTATTACTTTTATGCTTGGATTAATTGATTTCGCAACAATAACAGCTCCAGAGGCTCCGGAGCCACCGCCTATTGGATTAATTATCACATCTACATCAGGTAGATCCTCTATAACTTCCATATGCATAGTCGCTACACCAGGGTACAGCAGTGGTTCATTTATCGGATGAATATAAAGCATATTTTTCTCCTCAGCTAATTTCTCAGCCATTTCACGAGCTTCTTCAAAGATCCTTCCATGTATCAATACCTCAGCACCCAGATCCCTGACAGCCTCAATCTTATTCTTCGGAGCCGTAGAAGGCATAACAATTATTGTTCTAGCACCAATTAGTGAGCCTGCGTAAGCTATTGACTGAGCATGGTTCCCTGTGGAGGCTGTTATTAATCCTCTCCTAATAGCCTGATCCTTCATTACATTAACGTAATAAACACCTCCTCTCACTTTGAAAGCTCTCGTGACCTGAAGATTCTCTAGCTTCAGATACACATCGGCATTAATTAGCTTAGAGATTTTTCTAGCATATATAAGAGGGGTTCTTACAATATATCTACTCACAATTTTTCTAGCGACATAGACGTCTCTTAGTGTAGGGATCTGGTAATTAGTCAATTTAAATCATGTTAAAATATAAGTCTAATTACTCTTATAACTTATTTTAAGAAGAATAATTCTTAGGAGAATGGTGCCCCTGAGAAATGCGTAGAATCACAAGAGCGCTCTCAGGAGTGTATGTAGTAGCTGTAATGACTAAGCCTTTTCCATGTCCCCACGGTAGGTGCATATACTGCCCAGGAGGGCCGGAGTTCGGTACCCCTCAGAGCTATATTGGTAAAGAACCTGCCCTCATGAGAGCTTTTCAAGTAAACTATGATCCCTATGAACAGGTCAGGACTAGATTAAGACAATACGAGCTCAATGGACATACACCAAAGAAATTAGATATAGTGGTTATGGGCGGGACATTCACAGCTATGCCAAGAGATTATCAAGAGTGGTTCATAACGAATATCTTCACTGCAGCCAACAGATACCCCAGGGATCCACCGGATAAGCCACCTACTCTCGAGGAGGCTCAAGAGGAGAATGAGAGAGCTGATATAAGGATCGTTGGTTTAACAATTGAGACAAGACCTGATTGGGCTATGGAGAGAGATGCTGATTGGATGCTTCGTTTAGGTGCGACGAAGGTTGAGATCGGTGTGCAATCAATATATGAAGACGTGTTAAAGCTAGTTCACAGGGGACATGGAGTTAGGGAGATTATTGAGTCAACGAGAATTCTCAAGGACTCAGGCTTTAAGGTCGGGTACCATATAATGCCTGGTTTACCAGGATCAAATTTTGATAGAGACATAGAGATGATTAAAGAGATCTTTGAGAACCCAGATTATAGACCTGATATGCTAAAGATCTATCCAACACTAGTTATTGAGGGAACAGGTCTCTACAAGATGTGGAGAGAAGGTCTCTACAAACCATTGAGTGATGAAGAAGCAGTTGAGCTATTATCAGAGTTCTACAGGCACATCCCGAGATGGGTCAGGATAATAAGAATCCAGCGAGATATACCATCGTATCTAATCTCAGCGGGACCTAAAAAATCTAATTTAAGAGAATTAGTTGAGAAAAGAGCCTTGGAGAAAGGTATCATGATCAATGATATAAGATTCAGAGAAGTTAGTAGACAAGAGATTTATAGAGGTAAGAAACCAGGTAGCATCACAGTAACTAGAGAGATCTATGAGGCAAGTGGTGGAACAGAGATCTTCTTAGCAGCAGAGGATCCCGAGAACAGTATCGTCGTAGGAATTCTTAGAATGAGAATACCTTCAGAAAAAGCTCATAGACCCGAGATGAAGGAGGAGGTAGCGGTTATTAGAGAACTTCATGTCTACGGGATACAACTACCACTAGGGGTTCACGACGAGAGATCTTGGCAGCATCGTGGCTGGGGATCTAGGCTCCTGAGAGAAGCTGAGGAGATAGCTAGAGACAAATTTGGTGCTAAGAAGATCTTGGTTTTATCAGGTGTAGGAGCCAGAGAATACTACAGAAAATTAGGCTACTACAGACCTCGAGAATCACCTTATATGACTAAGGATCTCGCATAGATCTATTTTAACTTAATAGCCACAAAATAAATATTTGAGCTCTCACTCTCTCTATATCCACTTGTGTAGCCTAGTGAAATAATCCTGAGCTCTCCTATTCTGAGTAGAGTCTTTCTAATCTCACTTATGTCATAGAGGTAGTAGAGACGTTTATATACTCCTCTTCTGCTTCTCCACGAAACATATAGTCTACGTGGATAATCTACTAAACCAAACAATGACTTAATCATGCCCCAAAGAATTTTTAGAAGAAATCTTCTCTGCCTCCAAGACCATATAGTTGCAATTAGGAAACCACCGCCTCTGATTACTCTAGAGACCTCTCTTAAAGCATTCTCTAACTCCTCTGGAGGAATATGATGTAGAGATGCAATAGCAATAATTGCGTCAATAGACGAGGATCTGAGTGGGATATGAAGAATATCAGCAACTAATGAGTCGCCGAGAACTCTCCTCTTAGATATATTCTCTCGTGAAATTTCAGCCATTGACTTAGATAGATCTAGGCATATCACATAGGCATTATTGATCTCGGCAACATATAAACCATTTACGCATGGTCCTGAACCAAGATCAAGAACGACTCTTCCTCTAGCGATCCTAGAGATCTTCCATGGTCTCCCCCTCCAGAATCTGTATCCTTCTGCCACAGCGTCGTAAGTCTCCGCGATTTCTCTGATCTCTTTATGAATATTTCTTTTTCTAATAAATCTCCACATGCTCCAAATAAAAATCTTGTTGAAATAAATTATGAAAGATAATTGATTAATATTGCTAAAAAGATCTATTTAGATCTCTCAGCCTCTAACCTGGCCTTGTAGTAGTTTTCGAGCTCTTGATCACTCATGCTCCTGTAGGGCTCTGCCAGAATCATTCTCTTATCCTTATTCTTCAAGAAATAATAAACTGAGTAAGAACATATAGGAACAATCTCTACTCCTCTCATAGAAGCTATCTCAATAGCTTTATCAACCAGTAATTTAGCGTATCCCCTACCTCTATGTTGAGGAGGAGTATATGTCTCAATAAGATACATTTTACCACCATCGATCTTGTAAGTTAAGTAAGCCTTTGATCCATCACCAAATTTTATGTATATAACATCTGAGGTGTATCTAAGAATAATACTCTCTTGCTCACCTAATGTAGATCCTGGGCTTACGCTACTCATATTAGCATCTGAATAATAGAGATTTAAGTGCTTATAAGCTAATTCATATTCACATTGATTAGCTTTTATAGATTAATCAATTGTCTTTACACAAACCATATCTCTTTATGTTTCGTGGATAGTTATACTCGAATTATAATTACTACGGATTACTTTATTCTTATAGGATTAATTATGAATGAAGTAAAGAGATCTTCTCACAATCTCAAGATAAACGTGGAGACCGGTTTAAAGAGTTCAAGGATCTTAATAAATGATCCTAATCCTGTCATAAAATTTAGTCTCCCCGATGGCGAGCCTAAGCCTAGTGTAAGAATCAATGGAAACAGTATCGAGATCTCCCATAGAGAATACAAGAGATCTATTGAGATTAGACAATCAGGAGATAAATTAACTATATCAACGAGTCTCAGGCCCTGGGAGCATATTTTGGGATTAGGTGAGAAAACACTTCCTCTTGATAGAAGAAGAGTTAGAGTTGCTATGTGGAACTATGATAATTTTGGGTATCAG
>JBMFIR010000044.1:0-11226 GCA_049976205.1 Sulfolobales archaeon
ACCAATTAAATTATTGCTTGATAACTTTATAAAGCATTGTATTATAGGATATTAGACAATTGTATAAATAGATTATTGATAAACAAATTTACTTCTCACACTGAGGAAAACTATTAATTAAGCAATCATATACATCGCTCATGTAGTGATAACCTAGTGTCAGTTTCTCGACAATACTTGTGCAGGGCAGTTTTTTCTCCTTCATTAATTTAATGACTCTTCTGATTATCTTCATACCCTCGCTAGTAGGGACAAGATCCTTGTCAAGATACTCTTTAGAGCTACCTAAAGTAGCTAATAAATCAATTATCTCATCAATATCTCTACACAGAGACGTAGTATCTCTATCCTCAACACCAGAACTCATAGACTGCACCGAGAAATTCTATGGAGTCAAGATATATATTATCAGCTGTTCCAGCCATCATCACGGATCAGGAGACCCTCTTGTCATCCTCAAAGAATAATTTATAAAAACGAAACAAAAATTTTTATTCTCCAAACACAAATTTTTTACGGAGCCGGGTCGTCTAGCGGCCAAGGATGCGGGGCTCTGGACCGCCACCGCCTCTCCCCCGAGAACATTATTAATCCTCTTCATTCTCCTTCTCATGCTTACTGATATACTCTCTGCATATCTCCCTATATTTCTTCTTATACACGCAATATACCAGGGGTTCTTTACCTCTCTTCTCAATTACTGCTATGCTCTTTGCCAAGACTATGTATTTGTCTCCCTTCTTAACTAATACACCTTCGAATACAATTGATTTATTAATGAGACTTTTTATAAGACTAATATTGATATCCTCAGGATTTATAAGAGCGACATAGATAACTTTCTCTCCAGAGACTACTCTAAGGATCAGCACTTTTGTATTCTTAATATTCTCTACATTTACCTCCTCAATAGTCGCATTTCCACGATACTCACCTCGGTAGCTTGGTGCGGATATTAGTGAGGATATATATGCCGGATAGCTCTCCGTTATATTTGGCACAGTAATATTCTGATTCGATGCATTAACACTAATCAAGAAGTTAGTCTCCTGATTGTCAAAGGGGTATATACTCAGAGCTACGTAGAAAACCACCAGAGGGATCAGTAAGATGATCCCGAGCTCCACCAGATCTCCTTTCAATTCTATATAAGATCTGATCTCTTGATAGCGTCTCCGGCTCATAACCCTCTATCCTCTATCGGAGGTCGGGGACAATGGTTAATGACCTCCATTTCTCGTAGTTATTATTTGGGGATCTTGGTGCTGTGCTCATTACTATCTCATCATCTAAATATAATGCCGGCATTAAGCTTATATACATTAACTATCCCCGCCTAGAGAGCGAGGTATCCAGTCGTAGTGAAATATGATTTGTTTTGAGAAAAAATTTTTGTTTAAGAGACCTCAGCTCTTCAGAACCTCATACTTGTAGTAGATTGGGAGTGAGTAGACTTGATTGCCTAGAGACACTGATAGAGCTGGGACAATTGATTTATTGCCTATCAGAGCAGTCTTTATTGTTAATGTATCACCTACATTAATATTCTTGAAGAGATACGCCCCGGAGACTAAGACACCATCACTTTCTCTAACATATACAGGTCCTAGAACAACTGTGTAGTTCTTTACTCCGGTGTCAAGGACTAGTATTAGAGTTCTATTACTCTTACTCACAACACCCCCATTGATCTCTGTCTCATTAAGGACTTTGAGAGGTGGATTCTCAAACACCCCCTTTTGCTTGTGCTCACCGTATTCCTCGTGGTTCCTACCCTTCTTCTCCTCTTTCCCACACTCACATTCACACTCCTTAGTCACTGTCTTCGTCTTGGTAACTGTGACTGTTACAGTTGCTGTATTTGCAGGAGTTGTCGTGGCTGTTTGATCGGTGTTTGTATTTGCTTGGGTATTCGTAGGTGTAGTCGTTGTTTTCTGAGCATTTAGATACGCGAAGCTTATTCCTATTAATGCTATGAAGAGTATTGGTAGCAGTATCTTTGTTGTGGCTAATGCTCTCGCCATATTTGTCTCCACAGAATCCTTGTAGGAGGTATTTAAATACCTTTACTCACAAAAAGTGAGTTTCATAAATCTTTTATATCCTTCGCAAAACTTATATGGGGCTGAGTCTGGAGCTCAGAGTCCTCATATTTATTACGGAGGTGCTATCATTATTTTCCTCACCACTGTTTCTTGCTATCTCAGCAGTATTCCTTAGGCTATATCGTTTATACAGAGATTTTATATGGATAAAACTCTTCACAGGGTTCATACTACTCTCAATGAGTCAATTAACACTATTCATAGGATTAATCTACGGCGAAGCAAATGTGTCTTACGCAATATACACAACGAGTCCAGCACTCGCCTTCTCTGGGGGATACATGATTTTCTCCTCTCAGAGAAGAATTATCAAAGAAATTAATATGGCACCAATTATCTCACCAATAACACTTCTACCTATGGTGTTTGATGTTTTAGCCTCAGTAGTTTTCTTCTTAGCCAGCATAGGTTCTAGAGGATATGTGAGAATTGGAATGATTATCTTGGCACTAGCTTATCTCGGGAGGGGAATATGGATTATCTCACCTGATCCATTTGCCCACATATATCTACTTCTCGTATCTGAATTAATTAGATGCATTGGAGCAGTGACAATGACTATAGCGTATGTGAGGAGAAGTATTTGAAGAAGAGAAGCAGGATCTCGATATTAATTGAGGTTCTTGAGTTCATAGAGAGTGAGGGTGGTGAAACAATAGCTACAAAGATCGCTACTGCAACAGGTCTCGCGTATGATAGATTAATAGTTTTTCTCGAGGATTTGAGTAAGAGAGGTATTGTGTCTATAGAGACTAGTGGGAGGAATCGTATCATTAGATTAAGTGATAAAGGATATCATCTGCTTAGGAGACTGAGAGAGTTAAGAGATCTAATAAGAGATCTCGGGCTAGACATAAGATAAGGTTCTTTGACAAGGATCTATGAACTTCTTAGAGAAGCTAATATAACTCCTGACACGGCCAAGACCATGCCAAGCACTCCCAATGGAGGAATCTCTTCTCCGAGAAATATCCACGCCATAATAGAGGCTCCGACAGGCTCAAGAATAACTAGAAGAGATGCTACGGAGGCTTTAACAAATCTAAGTAAATAGTTCAGAAGCGTGTGCCCACCAATCATTGGACCAACCGCCAAGAGAATTAGCCAAGGCACTTCATCAAGTGCTATAGATAATACATTTCGTCTCTCTAATAAAGCAATTATTAAGAGAGTAATTGTTGAGGAGTAGTACACGGGCAAAACATAAAGACCTAGATCAGGTATCTTAGTCCTAACATATCTCCCTATAACAACATACACACCAGCCGCCACAGCTCCAATAAAAGCCATTACCGAGCCCAGCAATACCTCTGGCTCAAGTGAGAATGTCTCAATCTTGCTTGATGAGAATGCTATTAGCGAGACTCCGAGTATAGATATTATGATCCCTATGAGGATCCTTAGTGAAACTCTTTCTCTTAAGAAAACAGTTGCTAGTAAGGCAGCGACTAGTGGGTATAGATCCACTATTGTTGTCCCTATAAAAACCTTTACTAGTCTAAGACTCCAGATCCAGGTGAAGAAATGGATCGCTAGTGAGAAACCTGATATGATCATTAACACATGCAGTTTTGAATCGATCTTTGCTATCCTCACGTGATAACTAGGGTCTCTAGCAAAATAATATGCTGATAATATGATTATTGATATAAAGAGTCTCCAGAAAGAAACAATTGAGGGAGGTGAAGAAGTTAATTTAACTAATACTGAGGCTGATGATACAGAGACCACTATTACTATGCTTACAACAACGAGCTTAATTCTCTCCTTAGTTAATAAAATAATCTTCACCTATTCTCTCTAAGATAATCTCTAGCCATTAATAAACCAATTAATGTTTTTGCATCAACCACCTCTTGACTAAGAACTTTATTTATTGCTGCATTAAGATCAATTATTTCTGTATTTATTAATTCACCAGGTTCAGGTCTCTCGCCAACATATACAAGATCTTGTGCAATAAAGATGTGTAAAACCTCATTACTGTATCCCGGGGCTGTGTATATTGACAGTATCTTCTTCAGTTTCTTAGGAGAATAACCTGTTTCCTCAATTAATTCTCTTCTCGCTGCCTCATAAAGATCTTCGCCATCATCAATTTTTCCAGCTGGTATCTCATAGATCCACTTATTAATTGGTGCTCTAAATTGCTTAATTAAAATGATCTCCCCACCCTCTAATAAGGGCACTATAGCAACTGCCTCACCAAAGTCGACTACTTCTTTCTCCACCAAGATATTATCTCTCGAGAATAACTCAATTAACACACTAAATCTCTTGCCACTAAAAATTTTCTTGGAGTAGATCTTTTGAATACCTACCCTTGTAAAATACATTATTTTCAAAAAACTATATTTATATTAGAGGAAGAAATGAAGCAATGAGCTATATACCCAGTAGATACACTATAATTCCAGAAGAAGCGAATATCACAACAATAAATCCTCTAAGCATACTTAATAAAACAAATATAGAGAGAACAACTAATTACCCGCATGAGGGAACCCAACTCGTTTTCTCTGCATCACCTGAGGTGAATTATTTAATCATTATTATAGTATCAGTGATTATACTCGCCGTAGTGCTATTAGCAATAGCTCCTGTCCCTACACCATCTACCGAGGGTGGACACCTGATCTACGGTAGATCAAGGAAATTAAGTAGAGCAGAGACGCATGAATATGTGTATGAGGGGGTCAAGAAAATACTTAGAGAGATATATCTTAGGCTCAGAGAGAGACATAGATGCTATATATGCACACCTAGAGAACTTAGTTTGAGAAGTATTGATGAAAGAATTAATTTAATAGAATTCGCAGATACTTACGAGAGAATTGTTTATGGGGATAAGAGACCTAGCGGGAGAGATATTGAGAGTCTTAAGAAGTGGTCTAGTTGATCAGGGAACTCTTGATACTAACACTAATATTCTTCGTGATCATAGGCTTTATCTATAAAGTTCCTATTCAATTAACTGCTAAATACGATCCTCCCTCAATATATAATCTCGGTGGCGGAGGCTACAGCATCTTATATACACTACTTGGAAGAGCCGGGTATTTAGTGAACGTAATATATGACACGAATCAATTGAGCAAATTTGATCCTAGGAGAAACATATTGATACTCGCTAGCCCGGACAAGACGTTATCGGAAGAAGATATTGAGAATATTATGAGGTGGGTCTCCGCGGGAGGATACGTATTTGTTTTAGATGAGATTGGCACCGTTAATACCTTGACCCAGAGAGTTGATGCGATAATAGGATATATTATCCCCGAGGTCTCACAAGGAGAATGTGTTTATAATGGAAAAACATATAGGATCTTTCTCAATAAATACTCTCCTGTTATAACAAATAACATAAGAGATCCTTCGGTGGTTGGCTACTGCTACACAAAAGATTCTTTCGTGGGTTTATTCAAGAGAGTAGGTAATGGGGCACTGTTTATTGTTGGAGACTCTAGTTTATTCATAAACACTATGATAAGAGCCGGATACGCATACTATAACTTGATTCTTTTGAGAGATATTATTGGTGACAGAGGAGTTGTATTCTATGAGGGTGGGAGAGAATATGCTGTTATTAATACCGAGGCATTCTTCCTACTCTTCGGGGGATTAATCGAGTATTTATCAATGGCTTTGAAAAGCATGATCTCTAGAGATCCTTTTATGAGCCTTCTATTACTCACTTTGATTATTTCAATTGCGTCTCTGTACTACCTGAGGGATTATTTAGGTAGCGAGAGAATATATCCAGCTAAGACCTCGTCCTTATATAGAGTTGATAAAAGTATTCTTAGTCGGAGATATGAAAGATGGGTTTTGAAGAAGAGATAGCGTTCTTCCATAAGGTATTTAACAAGGCTATTGAGAATATATCTAGTGTTATTGTTGGTAAGAAGAGAGAGATTGAGCTTATTTTAGCAACACTCTTATCCGATGGACACGTTATTTTAGAAGGTGTCCCAGGTGTCGCGAAAACTCTTCTGGCAAAGACTATAGCCTCGAGTCTTAATCTTGTTTTTAAGAGAATCCAATCAACACCAGATCTACTCCCATCAGATATTATAGGTGTAAATATATTTGATCCTAATACAGGATCTTTTAAATTTAGAGAAGGACCAATATTCACGAATATTCTACTTGTTGACGAGATCAATAGAGCACCTCCAAAGACACAGAGCGCGTTACTCGAGGCTATGCAAGAGAGACAAGTCACTGTGGAGGGAGTGACGTATCCTCTCCCCAGACCCTTCATGGTTCTCGCAACAATGAATCCTGTTGAGATAGAAGGTGTTTTTCCTTTGTCTGAGGCTCAGGTGGATAGGTTCTTGTCTAAGGTCTACATAGGTTATCCTGATGTTGAGGAGACTATTGAGATCTTGAGAAGATACTATGATATCATTGAGAGAAGAGTTGAGCCAGTTATATCATCAGAGGATCTCTTGAGAGCACAGAGTATTGTTAAGAAAGTTCATGTAGAGAATAATGTTATGAGATATATCTCGCTGATAACCCAAGCAACAAGAAATCACCCAATGATTAAATTAGGTGCTTCTCCTAGAGGTGCCATCGCTCTCTATCTTCTCTCAAAAGCTGAGGCACTTATACGTGGAAGAGATTACGTGACCCCAGATGATGTTAAGTACGTGGCTGTACCAGCTCTCTCACACAGAATTATTCTTAGACCAGAGGCTATTCTGAGTGGTATTCGTCCTGAGAAGATTATCGAGGAAATTATTGAGAGAGTAGATATTCCTTGAGGATCAGCTTAAGAGGTTACATAATACTTTTCTCATCAATATACTTACTTGTTCTATCGATCTACGCATTATCCATATATCTATTCACACTAGGCGTCTCCTTACTTCTAATAATTCTGTGGTCTAGATCATATGTATCTAAATTATCTAAGGAACTAGATCTATTAACCGCACAGAGATTAATTGAGAAAAGCCGTGTCTCTGAGGGTGAAGAGATTAGAGTAGTGGTGTATATAGAGAATAGAGGAAGAGGATTCTTCCCACGGATCATGGCTATAGATGGAGTCCCTGTGGAGCTACCTGTGATCAGAGGATCTAATGTGGCTGAGCTCAGCTTAGGTGAGAATGATTCTGCTGAGTATGAGTATTTCTTGAAAATTGATCGTTTGGGGAGACATGATTTCAAGGATCTAGTTCTCGTAGCCTCAGACCCACTGAGGATATTCATGGTCTCAAAATCAATTAGTCAAGTATCTAGCGTAACCGCGATACCACAGAAGATAAGTCTGAGTCTAACGGGTAGAATAAGATCAATTTATCCAGGAGTTTTCTTCAGAGGAAGATCACTTGGTGGATTATATGATCTATGGGGGTTCAGAGAATATTCACCAGGAGATGACGTTAGAAGGATCTATTGGAAAGGATACGCTAGAACAGGTAAGCTACTTGTGAGAGAGGATATCGGCGAGACAAGACCTAGAGCACTTATTATCCTAGGTTTAACAAAGAACTCGTGGGGATTTGGATCGGGGTATAACACTTATGCAGAGATCCTACTCAGACTATTTAGGTCCCTATCCGAGCATGTTTTAGATAGCTATGGGGTTCTCGACGTAGTAATTTGCGAAGGAGAGATCCCTAGAGTAATAAGTGATTTATCAAGAGGTTTTAGAGAGAGATTATACTCTGTCTTTGATCATGTCTCCTTCGGCGGGGGGTGCGGGAGCATAGGTGTCTTATTAATGAGTCTGTACAGGATAAATCTCTACAGCTATGATCTAGTTATCGTAGCCACAACACCACTAGATATTATTTTCTCGGATCCAGATGATTTAGTTAATTACTTGAGGCAGTATGGTGTGAGAATAATCTTCGTAATACCCCTAAGAGACTATGATAAAGAAATTGGTGAAGGCATAATCAAATCACTATCTGAGAAATTATCTTCTGCAGGATCTCTACTTGAGGTAATTGATAAAAGCTTTGAGAGAATCAAGGGATCCAAGTGATCATCATGAGAAAAGGCATGAGGAGTATAGCGTATATTGATTTGTTGTATATATCTTTTGTTGTAGTATTGATTCTTGTTGAATACCTGATCTCTAGGGATCTTCTTATCTCATCTACAATAGCTTCGCCTGTGATCCTATCAATACTATTAACCTACTTAATTAAAAGAGATCTTATACCCTTAGGTGTTTTAATCAGTATCTTCCTTGGAACCATCGTGTATATCAAAGATCTTGTTTTGATGATCTATGGTGTCTCCGTAGTTGTGATCCTATATGCTTCGATTCTATTAATTGAGTATTTATTCACCAAGACGCTTAAATGGGTGATTAAAAAATATATTGATGCACTATTCATTGCCTTACTAGTGGTCATTGTCCCCATATACACTGCTGTGCTAATGGACCATATGTATGTAGGAGATGGCGCAAGTGTGAGATTTAGTTTGGGTGTTCTTGTGGCTTCTTCTCTCTACTACGTGTTCTCGATCTTTGCTCAATCAGATCTGGGTAAACTAGGCTTATTCTACAGCCAATTAGCTAAGGACTTGTATAAGATAACTGAGTTTCTTAGGAAATTAAGAATTTTTCTCATTGTTTTCTTATTCTTCTTCTTACTAACGCAAGATCCTCTAGCATCTCTAATTCTCATAGTCTCAGAGATCACGATCTATTTCTTCAAGAGATCTTTTTCACCTAAGGAGTTTTATGAGGATCTATTTAATTTAACTACTCCAGTAATTCTCTTAATTTACCTAAGGATTCCTCCGCCAATTCCTTGAAAAACTTTAATTAAATCATTATATATTATCTAGGAGCCATGAAGTTCATTAACCCAATATACTTCGTTGAGAAAGTCTATAGATCCATAGAAAAGAGAGAGACCATAGATGAGGAGAGTATTAAGAAAGCTGGTGAGTTCCTAGGAACACCATTGAAGAGAGTAGAGGTTTTTGTAGAGAGATACAGGGATGTCTTCACTAGATTTATTGAGAAGAGATGTTCTGATGCAGGCAATGAATATAAAGTATGTATCTATTCGTGGAATAGAAGAAGAACCTTCAAGAGCTTCCCCGTCTCAAATTACGCTACTGGAACAATCATTTTATTTGAGGGAGAGGACCCGGTTGAGACACTAGTCACACCACTACTAAAGGCTCTTGACTACTTTGAGGAGTCTGAGATAGTTGATCCTGATATAATTCCAGTTAGAGTCACTGCTAGAGTAGATGGTTGGCAGGTGAACGCTTATTTTGACAAGATCCTTGGTAGATGGATATTCTCAACACGATATGTTCTTCACAACATGTACTTCTCACTGGGGAAACTCGTGGTTGGTAGATACGGAGAGATACTTAATCCAATAATATCAGTGGCTGACTCAATAGCACAAGAAAAGAGATTATATGATTCTTTAGACAGATTCAGAGGATGGGTATTCATATTCTCATTAGAGGGTCCTGAACCAGCAATCATATCACCTCCATACCCTGTGGCTCCTGACCCCACTCAATACAGATTATACCTAGTAGCCGCGAGAGATCCCTCCGGTAAACTCTATTCTGGTGAGGAGATCAATAAAGAGATTAGTTGGAATCTTATCCCAAGAGTGGTTGAGCCCAAGAAGATATCTGAGTTATATCGAGAAATAAAAGATTCTCTTAATACAAGATCTTATATCGCTTGGATAAATAGAGGTTCTGAGGATCCGATGTTAGTAGAGATCTCATCGAGACTGTATTACGAGGCTATGATGCTTAAGCATATGTATGATGCGAAATCAGCTCTCATATTATGTAGCGAGGGTCTCTGTGATAGGTCTAAGGAGCTGATTGCCGCAGATCTTTACAGAAAAAGAATTGATCTGATCAATAGTTTATATCAAGAAGTTATTCAGATCCTTGAAAAGATATCTAGTGAGGGTCAGAGTAAGAAATTAGTTGATTCTCTAAAGGATCTATTAGGTAAGAAAATTATTGAGCATGGAGAAGTAATGAATGAACTTAGATCAAGGAATCATAAGAGATTAGCTAAGAAAATTCTCTCATTATCACTTGAGAACAAATCAATTGCTTCCCAAGATATAAATGATTTTATTGGGAGCCTGAGGTCTATATTTAGATCATTGGTGTAATTATGAGAGAGATCTATGTGGGGACCTCGGGTTGGCTCTACAGCTGGAATCTGGGATCTTCACTCGAGTGGTATGTTAGAAACTCTGGATTAAATGCTGTGGAGTTAAACGCCTCATTCTATAGATATCCATTCAGGAATCAGATTTCTTCGTGGTCTAAGAAAGGATCTTCTCTCAGGTGGTCAATAAAGATTCATAGATCAATATCTCACCTATATAAACTAAGCGAAAAATCACTTGATGCTTGGAGAAGATTCCGAGAATTATTTGATCCAATGAGAAGCGTCATTGACTTCTATCTTCTTCAACTACCACCTAACTACAGATACAGTGAGAATAACGTTGAGAAACTACGTAGATTCATTAAAGAAAGTGGTGAGGGAAGTAGATTAGCTATTGAGTTCAGAGAAGCATCATGGTTCACACAAGACGAAAATGAGTTATGTGAAGTTTTTAGAGAAGCATATATTGTCTCAGTTGATTCTCCTGAGACAACATGGTTTATATCGTGTCGAGAAATTGTTTATTTAAGACTTCATGGAAGAACCGGGTGGTATTTTCATGATTACTCCTCGGAGGAGCTTGAGGAGATAGCTAGCGAAGTAATTAACTTATCTCCTAAGAAGATCTATGTTTTCTTCAACAATAATCATTGGATGCTTGAGAACGCAAGAAAAATGCTGGAGATCCTTAGTAAGAAGCTATGAATCAAGTCTCCAGAAATAATTGAAGAACCCTGAAGCAATTACTCCGCCAGGATCTCTACCAATTAATCTCGAATCATAAATTAAATAATCTGGCACTATAGTAAGTGCTAGTCTCTGAAGCGCCTCTATAGACTCTCTAGAGTTTCCGCCTAGTATAACAATGTATCTACTAGGATCCATGGGGTTAGGATATATCATTGCGATACCAATCTTCTCTCTCTCATAAGTTTTTGAGCCAAGAATAATTTTATTCTCTCCCTCGAATCTTATTATATTCAATAG
>JBMFIR010000045.1:0-10707 GCA_049976205.1 Sulfolobales archaeon
CGCTACTATGGGTATAGATATCGCCAAGATCAAGACCACGGCAATTGTCAATATAATAATTTTTATAGAGTTACCATACCTCAAATATATCACCTTTTTTTCTGTATAGAGAATTTTAAATTTTATCACACGGATCAAATTTATCTTGATATCCTAAAGAAAAGTCTCCTTATCGTAATCCACTTGATAAATCACCAAGAATCTTATTCTTTTCAAGTATTGAATATTTATTATTTTTATCTAAGATTAGCTATGCACCTAAATATATTTTTCTTAGCTGAGTACTCTCTGACTATGATACAGTCTTCAACTAGTAATTCATTTTCTGCTAAAACTCTTCTCATAGACCCTATATCATCTGCTAACACATAGAGTATTAATCTACCATCTCTCTTTAATGGTTTCGAAATATACTTAATGAAAAAATCTATTTTAGTTGGGTTATCAGCAATGATTACGTCGAAAGTCTTCTCTCTCAAAGCATTTATTACGTGAATAGCTTCTCCCACAATAGGTTCTACAATACCGATGAGTTTATTTAATTTAATAGATTTCTTCATTGCTTCAACAGCGTAGATATTTAAGTCTGAGGCGACTACGTATACATTTTTTCTCTTAGCTATATTTAGTGCATAGGCACCGTATCCTGCGAATAGATCGAGGACTTTATCACCGTCTGAGACTAACTCAGTTACTCTAGCTCTTTCAGTAGATAGTCGTGGATTCACATACATTCTCTTAATATCCACATAAAACTTGATACTGTTCTCGGTATAGATAGTATCTGATTTTTCTTCCCCAGCTATATGTATTGTTTCAGAGATCCTGTATACGCCTGAGACATCTCTCCTAGCATAAACTGATCTCACGTTTTTATGGATCTTCATAATAGCTTCACCAATTTCTCTCGAATGTATCATTAGTTCATCAGGGATCTTTATTAATGCTATTTCTCCAATTATATCGAAACTTCTAGGGAGCTTCTTTGCGATCTCCTCACCCAGTTTATCTGCTAGAAGATCTCTATAACTTTTTGAAATCATATCCTAAATTAATTTATCTTAGAAAAATTATTGAGAGAATAAATAGTATGGCTGAAATTATTATGATGATATTGTATCCTAAGCCTCCTAGTATCAACCATATGAGGAGATCCCCGATTACAGACCCTATCTCTAGAATAGACATATAGATGCCTAATCCATAGCCGAAGGATCTTTGATTATACATGTTGTAAAGCGTGGTTGTAAACATATTGTTTAAGACACTAATAACAGCGTATACCAAACCGAGTAGGATGATATACTCGATATTTACTGCTTGAGGAATAAGGTACAAGATAAATATAACTAGCGGGACTCTTAATGCACCTATTAAATAAGGCTTTGAAGCAGTTCCTGAGAGAAGAAGTATTGAGAAACCAGTTAATATACCTATGATTATATATATGATCAATAGTCCTTGTTGCCCAAGCAAGCTTCTAAAAGTAGCTGGTATAGGAACCATGATTAGTTCCACAGCTACACTAGTTAAGAGAGCTGAGATAATTACTGGTGTTACTGAATTCTGCGACTCAAACCAATTTCTCGTATAACTTGATACATCTCCTCTTATATCTGGTACTAATATCATGTATCTAGTAACTGTCGACACATTATCTATCTTACTTACTAGAGATCCGTATCTTCTCTCAAAACCTCTATAACTAATTAAAAACGGGAAAATTAGAGATATTAAGAAGCCTAGTAAAACTACTCTATATATCGCTGCAACAAGATTATGCTCTAAAAATAAGGTAACTAATATTGCTACGTAAGTGAATCTTTGTAAAGAAGATGAGATTATAGAGTACCGAGACCACTCCTCAAAATAATAGGATTCGTTCAAAGAGACATTATGAGAGACTCTTCCGGTAGAGAGAGCAATAGAGTGAAAAATATAGCTTAGGATAAGTATTAGTAAATCATTATAGAAGTGAATTAAGAGATAAAGTGATACTATTGAAGAGACAGTAGAAATTAGAGATACAAAACCGATTCTACCATCATCACTTATTTTTGAAGCAAATAAGTTAACTGGTATATATACTGAACTCCATAACAAAGAGATCATTCCTAGCATATCTACCCCAACTTTATGAATAAGTGCGAAAAGAAGTAAGAAAACAAGATCACATGTTACTAAGAGACCAATATAAATACTTCTAAGAAATACACTAAGCATTTTAATCCTGAGAATACGCTGACAAGTATACTAGCTTATAAAATTTTCTATTAGGAGTTGAAAAAGGAATCTAGAATCTATTTAGTAAAAATCTTAAGAACGTATAGAAATTCAAAGATACTAATAAAAATAGTTCTTATGGAGATATTATTAAAGGATCCATAAAGTCCACAGGGAGAGGTTTTCCTGATTTCACTATCTTATCATACTTATTTTCTAGGAATTCTATGAAGACAGGGCATGTGTCGTACTTACCGTCTCTATCACATTTAGATCCGAGTTTTAGAAAACACGCATTAGTTTTCTTATCATAGTAAGGACAGATCTTGTGGTATTTTTTCGCGCTTTTAAGCATTTTATCAACCCACTTCTTCTTCTGATCTACTTGAGCAACACCTGAGCTCATATTCTCACCTCTAATACTGAGGGGTATCCTAGCTTCAATACATTATAAATAATTAAGAGAGATATAAATATTTACGAGGATCATTTAAAAATATCTATGTTGCCAAAAACCTTTAAAATCAATTTCTAAACCAATACCTAATTTAATAGCTTTCTTATACACTACATAAGCCACAGCAATATCCCATAGAGCAATTCCGTGAGATTTAAACAATGTCACCTGATCATCGCTACTCCTAGAGATATATTTAGAGACAACTTGCCATAACTCGTATACATTATCCCATGTGAGATATTTGTTCTCAACAGCTCTAATTAAATCCCCAGACTCCATCTTTGCTTGCTCTTTATCGTCTGTGACAACAAGATCTATCTCCTCGAAAATTTCGGGATATGCCTCGGATCTTTGAGGGTTATTAGATCCTATAAGATTCAAATGAACACCTCTTTTAATAAGATCCTTAGATACAAAAGGATCACGAGAATTAGTGGCTGTGGAAATAATATCACTTTTCTCAAAAATAGTCTTTAGAGTATCTTGTATAGAGCATTTAAACCCTTTTCTAATTAACTCACTACAAATTCTCTCAGCATTAGCTTTCTCTTTAGAATAAATAATAACGTTATTAGGTGTAAAAACCTCAGAAAGAGCTAGTGCTTGAGTAAATGCTTGTCTCCCAGAACCCACGACACCTATCACAGAAGAGTTTCTCCTCGCTAAATACTTAGACGCGATGGCACTAGCGGCACCTGTTCTAATTCTTCCTAGAATATCTGCCTCTATGACAGCTATCAACTCGCTCTTGCTAATCGAGTATAGCAAGATAACGAATACTGTTCTCATAGGTGTAGATAAGTATGTTTTGAGACCTGCTATATCCAAAGATTCTGCTGATGCACTCATTGTATGTAGAACATAACCTCCTCCATAAATTCTTCTTCTGGGGAGATTTTTTGCTCTACCTAATGCTTGATCTAAATGAATTCTCTCTATAGCCTCAATAGCCTCTTTGAAGCTAATGATCTTAGAAACCTCTTCTTCTCGCAAAAAAAGCATTGATGCCCCCTAAAGAAATTTTTTGTGAAAGCTTATTTCATCAAATGCAAGATCTTCCTTATATATTCAATAGATTCAGGGTTTTCTAGAGTAGTTACATCTCCAAGCTCTGAGCCTGTCACCAACGCCCTTAATACTCTCCTCATGATTTTACCACTTCTTGTTCTAGGCAGATCCTCGACTATAAAGATTTTCTCAGGAACAAAAACTTTACTTAGTCTATTAATAACAAGTTCTTTTAATTCTTTCTCTGTCTCCAGGGGATCTACTGAGACACCTAATTTAGATTTTGCGAAGCAGTATATAACCTCTCCTTTTATTTCGTGAGGAACGCCTATACAGGCGCTCTCAGCAATTTTAGGATGAGTATTTAGGATCCCTTCTAATTCTGCTGCACCAACTCTCATACCAGAGGTCTTGATCACGTCATCGGCTCTACCTAGTAAATACCAGTATCCCTCAGGATCTATATAGGCCCAGTCTCCATGATACCAGACACCACTAAATCTACTCCAGTAGGTCTCTATATATCTCTCAGGGTCCCTCCATAATCCTCTGGTCATCGATGGAAATGGTTTCTTAACAACTAGATACCCTACACCGCCTCTAACAGATCTTCCCTCCTCATCAAATACATCGGCATCAACTCCTGGAGCAGGTCCCCATAAGGTAGATGGCTTCAGTTCTGTGATCACGCTAGGTAGAATAATGCATCCAAATACCTCGGTTCCTCCTGATAAATTGATCAGAGGTCTTCTTAACTCTCCAATATCTCTCATAACCCACCACCAAGTCTCTGGATCTATTGGTTCACCCGTGTTTCCAAAGACTCTTAAACTAGATAGATCATGAGCCTCAACATATTTGTTTCCATAAGACCTCAATATTCTGGCAGCCGTTGCTGCAAACCCTAAATGCGTTACTCTGTGTTTCTCAATTATACTCCATACTCGATCTGGGGGATAGTCTATGGCTCCCTCTATCATGAGATGTGATGCGCCAAGTAGCTGGGATCCGAGGATCTGCCAAGGACCCATCATCCAGCCTATGTCAGTGATCCACCATAGCAGATCATTTTCTCGAATATCTAAATTAATAAAATGCTCAAGACCTGGTTTAAGTATAGATCCTATGTGGCTTATGAGAGCACCTTTAGGTCTTCCAGCCGTTCCAGATGTAAAGAGTAGTAGTGCTGGGTCGTTGGGATCCATCTCCGCAACATAGTCGGATTTCTCGTAGTGTCTCATGATATCGTGATACCATAGATCTCTCTGATCATTCCAAGGAATATCAATACCTAATCTCCTCACAACAATTATATTAACATTTCTTAAACCAGCTAGAAGTATGGCTTCATCAGTATTTCTCTTATGCTCAATTACTCTCCCTCTCCTGATATACCCATCGACTGTAACCACGATCTTAGAATCAGATAAACGTAGTCTATCAGCTACAGAGGGTGGGCTGAACCCCGAGAAAATTGGAGCAACAATCGCTCCTACCCTAAGCGCGGCCAGCATAGCGACAACAGCTTCAGGCATCATAGGCATATAGAGTGAAACAACATCTCCCTTACCAACATCTTGTGAAATTAGAAATGAGACGAATCTATCAACTTCTGTCTTAAGATCCCCATAAGTATATTCTCTAACAGATCCGTCTTCACCAATCCAAGTAAAAGCCCTCTTTCCACCTAATCCTCGTTCCACATGTTTATCTAAGACATTATAAGATGCATTTAGTTTACCATTTATATACCAAGAGGTCCACTCAATACCTTTAGAAATATCTAGAACCTCACTAAATTTCTTAAACCACTGTATGTCTACAAGATCTGGGGCTATACCCCAGAACCATCTTAAGTTTCTAATACTTCTCTTAATAAAATCTTTATAACTCTTAAAGCCATATTTCTCAAGAAAACTTGTTATATTGGCACTATCAACAAGATCCTTTGGTGGTTTCCAGACAAAATCTCCATTAGTCATTAATTACCCAATATAAATAAATTATGTGTAAAATAAAGTCTTTATTAAGTAAATTCATTGCATCTATATATACCTAATACTTTTTAATAGACTCAATACTTTAATTAGATTATCTACATTTAGCTTAATTATCACAAGCGATGGATGTCCGCCCACGCTCTCGATCAATCCTTCTCTCTCGAGAAATGTCGCCACCTTATAAGCCTTACCAGGGAATTTTATGATCAGTATTATCTTATTGTCCTCATGAGGATCTAGCACAGACACTATAACAGGTGCTCTAAAGATCCTGTAAAGAGCTGAAGCTAGCGAAGAAGCACCTTTCCTACGCCACTTTCTTCTAGCATCTACATATCTAAATAAACCTAGTTTTTGAGCAGATACTGCTAATTCATTTGCATAATTCTTCAATTCTCTATCTAATTCCTTTGATAAAGAAATCATTCTTTGCAACACGTCAGGATCGAGGGAAGAGTAAATATATTTAGGTGCTAACCACTCTACAACCTTGATCCATGAACTACTATCCTTCTTATGAGCCATGTACTTAGATATACTAGATAGTAGCCTCATAATATTTCTTAGGTCACTGGGAACCTTAAGTCCCTGATCCATGTAATAGATCGTTAAAACAAATTTCTCTAACCTGGGGTTCTTGCTCGCTCCCTCAAGTAATATTTTATCGTAGAGGATCTTTGAAGTGGGTACATAACCTACTAAAGGTTCATCAATGAGATCCATGAACCTATATAATTCCCTATGAGTTGACATGTGGTGATCAGCATATATAATCTTGGTCTCTCCACATTTGAGCCTATATTCTCTTAAGGACTCATATGAGATTTTTATAATAGGTATATCTAATATCGCTAATGCATCATAGCAGAGAGCGCTACTAAGATTTTTAAAGGCTCCATAAGGTTCTGATGGTCTAAGATCCACGTCTAAGCATCTTTTAATAGGATAAGCACACTCGTATTTTTGAGAATAAAGAATCGTGGCTGCAGCCACAGCACCATCAGCATCCCAATCAGCGAATACTAAAACTCCTTCCTTTCTTAGTCCAGGCATTATCCTCCACAAATTCACTTAGTATAGATCTCTTCACCATCTATAAAAATTTTCTCTAACTCTAAAGATTTGTTTAGTAAAATAAGATCTCCTCTACACCCCGGGTTTAGACACCCAATATTTAATTCATTAATAGATCTCGCTGGATACAAAGTTAATAGTGCCAATACTTTTTTCAGTGAATATCCAAGTGAATAAAGATTTTTAAGAGCCTTGATCATGGTTAACGTGCTTCCCGCTAATGTTCCATCGGGTAATCTAGCTACTCCTTCTCTGACCTCCACTCGGAGACCACCTAACTCATATTCTCCATCTGGTAAATCAGTTGCTGATATAGCATCTGTCACAGCCACAGCTCTTCTCCCCGCGACTTTAATAACTAACTTAACTACTGGTTGCGCTAAATGTATAAGATCTGGTATAAACTCAATGAATACATTACTATTCTCAAAAGCCGCCCCAACTATCCCAGGATCTCTGTGGTGAAATCTTCTCATAGCATTAAATATATGGGTGACTCTACTAGCTCCTCTCCTAAATGCTTCAGAGGCGATCTCATAAGATGCATTACTATGCCCTAGACTCACTATCACGCCTCTTTTAATTATCTCAGGAATTGATTCTAGGCCTCCCTCAATCTCCGGTGCGAGAGTTATTACCCTGATCCTATTTCTAGATAATTTAATGTACTCATCTAATTCATTGAGTTCAATTCTTCTGATAGCCTCAGGATTTTGAGCACCTTTCATCTCTGGGTTTATGTAGGGGCCCTCTAAATGAAGCCCAAGGATCCTTGATCCGCTATTTTTCACAATATCCTCAGTAGATAATTCGCCTATGACACTGGCTACTTTACATAGATCCTCGTGTTTAAGAGATACTGTAGTAGGCAGAAAACTTGTCACACCTCTCTTAGCTAAGTATTTAGCTAATCTAGTTATCTCCTCATCAGACCCTCTATTGACATCGTATCCCGCGTGTCCATGAATATGAGTATCTACAAAACCAGGCGCGGCTATTAGATCTTTAAAATTATATGTCTCACTATCATTAAACCAATACGGCTTGATACTTTTGACGAAACCTTTCTCTATT
Source organism: Sulfolobales archaeon (assembly GCA_049976205.1). Taxonomy (GTDB): domain Archaea; phylum Thermoproteota; class Thermoprotei_A; order Sulfolobales; family AG1; genus WYEN01. Next base: position 7,840 of record JBMFIR010000045.1, read on the forward strand.
ACTATAGAAGATTCTTTAAAGATCCTTAGAGGCGTGTATATCTCTGAAACATTTAATTTAATCATCTAAGATACCAAATAAAAATTGTTTAGATCTACTGTGCTCCTGATGAACCAGAAGTTTCTTTCTCTAATTTCTTTAACTCCTCCTCTATTTCTTTCTCTATCTCCTCAATAGGCTTAGGCGGGGGTGTTGTGGCGAGTGTGTAGCCTATCCAAGCAAGAATACCAAATACTGCTAAGAAGGCAATAAAAACTGTTAATTTAATAACTAATATACTGACCTCGGGAGGAGTTAAAAAAACTAAATATCCATATACCACCATAGCGAGTAATGAGATAATCACTAAACCTATTCCCAGCAACTGATCTCTACTCATTAGAGTCGCCAAAGATATTAAAGAATTGAAGAATATAAATACAATTTAAATGAGTGATGAGATATGAGTGGACCGGCCGGGATTTGAACCCGGGTCCTCTCGGGTGCAAACCGAGCGCTCTTCCAGGCTGAGCTACCGGCCCACCATATCATAGATTATCATTTGAAGAACTTAAATATTTCCTCTTAAGATCTTTAATTTACTATAATTATCAGTTAAGATTAAGTATTTGGTTCACATTTATTCAATCATTGATTGAAGAATCAATTTAGTTTTACATTTCTCGCAGATCCTTGTGTATTTTAATGCTTCATATGCTCCAGCTTTTCTTAATTTCTCCTCGACTCTAGAGATAAAAATTTCGGTTTCTATAGGTGCACCACAGATACTGCAGTGAACTATTGGCGATGAGGTCAATATTTTCTCCTCTTGATAATAGTCTCTTTTGAAGAGCCATCTAACTCTCAACGCTTTCTCTGGGCATATGTTCTCACATTCTTTACAAGAGATACACTGAAGTGGTTCAAAAACGAGTCTTCTTTCATTATTAACATCTAAGATCCTGAGAGCCTTTGTCGGGCAAGTTCTTACGCAAGCACCACATAAAGTACAGCGATCCTTATCAATCTCTATATAACTTGCTCCAGGGAAATTAAGTGAGGACTCATTCGTAAATAAAGACAGTGTCTCTACGGCATAGATCCTGAACCCGGGTATCTCTTCTCTGCGTGATTTATATAAGGTATCCTCTGATAATAGAGTTATTAATTCATTTAAATTATTGACTAATTTAATCGCGCCTAGTCTAAAAAGATCAATTAAATGATTAATCGTTTCCTCTCCGTATAGAATCGGTGTAAAACCCAGATAGATCATTTTAAGAATCATTAGAGAAGATATTTCTTTAAGAGACCATACAGGAAGCACAATAAATGGGTATTTTATATCCTCTGAGCGGATATTCATAAGATCTTTAAGTAAATGATACTGTATAATGACTATTTTCATTGGTTCTCTACTAAATTTTTTTATTATGCTAAGGTATTCCTCAATGGATCTAGATGTTGTTTGAGGTGTATAAATAGCCTCCACAGGACACACAGAGATACAGAGGCCACATAAATCGCATAAATTGTATTGAATAGAGGGTGGTTTACCAGAAATAGCTTTTTTGGGACATGTGTCTACACAAATATTACAGTGAGGTAGCATGAGACACATCTTATCATTCACAATAGGTTTATTTATATACTGTAGAATTGTTCTAATATGAGATCTCAAGAGATCTCTTCTAGTAATACTTTTAGATCCACTAATTCTCACAGGCGTCTTGATAGTCTCTGAATAAAATAGCCTGATGAACCTTGCGTAAATAATTCTCTCAATATTAATTAGATTCTTCGCGAAATGTTTCTCTAGATATGTGTCAATAAAATCTAGATTATAAAGATTCACTCCGTTCACATTAGCTTCTTCAAATATTTTATCTAGATCTCTCCAAACACCTCTGTAAGCCACGAGGGTGGGTTCATCACCAAATGTTTGATGTTTCATATACTTAATTAAATCTTTGAGATCCTTTATTCTCTCCACCTTGATACCCAGATCATTAAGAGAAACATCACTGAGAATAAGACCTCGCGATCTTTCGGTAATCATAGTCATTGTATTTAGTTCCTCCACAAGACTTATATTTATTGATCACCTAAATAAAAATTGATATTGATAGAATAAAAACTATAAAAATATATTTTTGAAATAAAAATTTTTAAGCAAAAATAATAAACATATTGATTGAAATTACTTGCTGTGAGGTGAAGACTCTGAGACTAACTCGTAGAGAATTCCTAACACTATTAGGAGTAACCGCAGTGGCTACTTCAGTGACAACATTAACAAGACGTAGTAGTCCTGTTGAGGAAATGGAGAAATTACTTAGCGAGTATAATGTAGCAGACACATACTCGGTGCCTAGCATATGTGGTATGTGTATGGCTCAATGAGGTATATATAGATGTTATAGATGGTGTACCACGAAGAATTAGACCTAATACTAGTGCTCCTACGAGTTCTATGGGTATATGCTCAAGAGGAGTTACAGGACTATACAATACACTGTATAATCCTGACAGAATTACTAAGCCCTTGGTGAGAAAACCATTACTAGGCTGGATCGAGGGAAGAATATCGTGGGAGGAGGCAGTTGCTAAACTAAGAGAACTTAGAGGAACAGACAGAGAGTTTGTCGAGGTAGATAACTGGTGGATAATAGCTGAGATAATAACCAAAAAACTCAAAGATCTAGCTGATAATAACGAGAGACACGCACTTGTCTTTCTATACGGAGCCTGGGGGCCTGTATCGCAGTTGAGATTAGGGGTTCCCTTAGCTAGATTCCTAGACACCTACGGATCACCTAATGAGATCCAATTTGATATCTAGCATGTGTCTCAACAAGAATACTAGGCCACGTGCTCACAGGAGTACAC
>JBMFIR010000046.1:0-10354 GCA_049976205.1 Sulfolobales archaeon
CAAAAACATCGAGGTGATAGAGTACTCAGACGACTTCGAGAAATTCGTCAGAAACATCTTTATGCCTGCTAGAGTGGCATCAATAAGAAAAGTTCAGCAAGGAGGAAAAACAGTCTTGTACGTAAATGTTCACCCAGATGATAAGGGCGTGGCTATTGGTAAGGGTGGAAGAAATATTCATAGAGCTAGACTAGTACTTAAGAGATACTATGATATTGATACTGTAATTGTTGTTTAGATGATCTCTTATGAGAAGAGTTGAGTATTTAAGTAATTCAATAAAATGATTAGAGGGAAGTAAATGCCTGGAAGTAAAGCTCCTAAGGGATTCTTCGCCGCGAGAAAACTTAGGAGAAAGAGACTGAAGTTTAGATGGAGTCAGAGAGATTTTAGAGTAAGAATGCTTAAGCTAAAAGAAAAATACGATGCACTAGAAGGAGCTCCTATGGCTAGAGGAATAGTCCTTGAGAAAGTAGGTATCGAGTCTAGACAACCAAACTCAGCACTTAGAAAATGTGTTAGAGTTCAGCTTGTTAAGAATGGTAAAGTAGTCACAGCATTTGTCCCTGGGGATGGCGCAATTAATTTCATTGCTGAACACGACGAGGTTATTATAGCGGGTATAGGAGGTACTAGAGGTAAGTCTATGGGTGATCTTCCGGGAGTTAAGTATAAGGTTATTATGGTTAATGGAGTTTCTCTAGATGCTCTAATGAAAGGTAAGAAACAGAAACCAGTTAGATAGTTTTTAATATTGAGATCCTTCTTCAGAGCTCCTCTCTTGCTCATCTACTAATTTTGACCTCACATAAGCAGGAATATTAAGTAGGTATGCTAAGAACAATGCATGGCTAGGAACCATTCTTTTAACAACACTGTATCCATCCCCTTTAATATAGATACTTGCTGTGTAGAGATTAGTTTCTTTATTGAACTCATCTACAACAATCATTTCTATTTTATCTCTCAAAAACTTCAGATCATCTCTAAATAACTGGATTATATCAAAGAAAGTCTCTCTATCATTATAGATTTCCTCCTCTCCTCTCAGTCTCATTATACCTAACATAATGTCCATAGGAATATAGTATAGAGAAAAAGTTCTCCCATCTTCTAAGTCGCACTGAAGAACAGGTACTTGAACAGGTGGTGGAGTTAAATAAGCATACAGATCCACTATCTTAATTAGTTCATTTCTTGAATGTTTCTGCAAATAAATCACAGCTCTTACTAATATTATTCTCTGAGTAAGTAATAAATAATTAATTCTGCTTATATCCTCTTTAAAAAAATGAATATGGGTTACTCAATGAGTAGCTTAGAGCAAGAGCTCGTTGAAAGCATTGTCTCAATTGAGAATCTTAAAGTATTTGGTAAATGGTCCACCATAGGTATAGATGTAAGGGATCCCAGTCTTAAAAAATACATTTGTCTCAAACCTGTTCTAGTACCACATACAGGAGGTAGACACGAGCACATTAGATTTGGTAAAGCAGAAGTCCCTATCGTTGAGAGACTAATTAATAATCTCATGAGAAAGGCTAGAAACACGGGAAAGAAGAATATGACGTACAATATCGTATCTAAAGCATTCGACATAATATATCTACGAACAAAACAGAACCCGATCCAGGTGTTGGTGAGAGCCGTCGAAAATGCCGCGCCGAGGGAGGAGACTACTAGAATTATGTACGGAGGCATCATATACCATGTTGCAGTTGATGTGGCTCCGCTCAGAAGAATTGATTTAGCACTTAGACATATTGCAGAGGGAGCTCGTTTGTGCGCCTTCAGATCTCCTAAACCCATTGAAGAGTGCTTAGCAGATGAAATCATAGCTGCATACAGCAACGATCCCAAGAGCTTCGCTATATCAAGAAAAGATGAGATAGAGAGAATTGCTCTAAGCTCTAGATAAGGGTTTTTTATGGAGAAAACTGTTTCCGAAACCTATTTCTTCACATCTCATCTAGTTATGCCTAGACACGCCAACCCTCTAGGAATACTTTTTGGAGGTTACATGACTGATTGGATGATTGAGGCAGCAACACTAAACACTATGAGGCTCTCGGGAAAAAATACTGTTGTTGGCTATATAGATAACTTATTCTTCATTAACCCAATATCTATAGGAGACACAGTATTCTATAGAACTTGGATCGGTAGGGTAAGAAGAAAGTCAATGGAGGTTATTGTAGAGGCGGTTATTAGAAGCAAGGAAGGTAGATACTTCTTAGCATCTATAGCAAAAATGATACTTGTTGCAGTAGGAAGCGATGGAAAATCTGTGGAAGTAGGTCTTAAGATAGTGGGTAAAGAAGATTGGGAGTTGAATGTAATAGATCAATTGAGTACTTGGAGGAATCAAGTGGACAAAATAATTAAGTCATCTGATAAAAGTTCAGAAGCACCTTATTTCTTATCTAAGTATAGTGTATCAAGTATGAGAAGAGTATCATTCGAAGACGCGATGCCTGCAAATACTATGTATGCGGGTAGTTTACTGAGGTACATAGATGAATTATCAAGTATATTAGCTTTTAGCTACGCGGAAGGTGTTGTTGTTACAGCATCAATTGATCAGTTGATCTTTAAGAAGCCTATATTTGTAGGCGACGTAATTAAATTAGTATCAATGATCACGAGAACATGGAGAACATCAATGGAGATAAAAACATTGGTATTAAGAGAACAAAATACAAGAGAGGAATTATTAGTCGAGTGCTACTCAACATTTGTTAAATTAAGTGAACCAGGTAAACCAGCTGAACTAAAACCCTACGAACCAGCTACACCCGAGGAGTACGAAGAGTGGGTTAAAGCTGATTATAGAAGAAGACAGAGACTAGAGCTTGTGAAGAAACTAAGTGATTTTAGAAACAGAGAATTAACAAGTTTTGATATAAAAGATCCTAAGCCAATTGTAAAGAACATTGTTTGAATAGAGCATTAAATTAATTATATTAGATTGCGAGACGTGAGTAAAAGAATATTGATAGTTAATGATCTTTGGCTCATCTTTAAAAATTAACTTAGGTCATAGGATAAATATAAAAATTTTTTAGATTGCTACAGAGGAAAAATATTATTCGGAGTAAAATATTTCTATGCTAATAAATAGTCGATACTAAATATTTTTCTATAAAAATTTTTTAAATATCTTCTAATAAATGTTTATTCATGCTTAGGATTCTGTGTAAATTCTGGTAATACCTATGATTTTTAAACTTTATTTAGTTATTAATTTGTTATGTCTGGATCATATGGAATCCTTATTTATATAAATAAAATATAATATAGTAACAATACATGATTCTGATGATCTGCGTTATGTTTATATACCTCCTAAAGACAATATATATACATGGAGAGTGTGACTAAATATGCCAGAGAAAATAAAGTTCTTCGACATAGTAGCTAAGAAACCATTTGAGACAGATAAATACGAGGTCGTTGTTAAAGAAACAAAAGGTGGCAGAAAAGTAAGGATCGCTTTCGCAACAAGTCCCTACACAGGCAAGAGAATCGCCAGAATCTTAGGTCCTGCTAAATAAAGTATCCGATTCCTCATAAATTAAATAAAAACAATTTCTTTTTTCTTATCAATAAATCTTTTCTTTTGATCTAACACAATCATTAGGTAATTCGCTTTTTAACTTAACTCAAAGAATCTTCTAAGAAAAGCCTTACGAAGCTATTATTTCTCGAATCAGCTATCTAAGTGTAAAAATAGCTTTTAAGCCATTTCATATATATATCTCGGGAGATAGTAAATGCCTGAAAAACCTCACCTTAATATGGTGATAATCGGACACGTTGATCATGGAAAAAGCACCTTAGTGGGACATACACTAGTCCTGTTAAAGCAAATTGACGAGAAACAGCAAAAAGAAGTTGAGGAGCAGGCTAAGAAAGCTGGTAAAGAGACTGAGAAATTTGCCTGGTTGCTCGATAGAATGAAGGAAGAGAGGGAGAGAGGTGTAACAATAGCGCTGAGCTTTGTTAAATTCGAGACTGATAAATACTTCTTCACTATAATCGACGCTCCAGGGCACAGGGACTTTGTCAAGAACATGATTACGGGTACTAGCCAAGCCGATGTAGCGGTGTTAGTAGTATCTGCTAAGAAGGGAGAGTTCGAGGCAGGTATGAGCCCTGAGGGTCAAACTAGAGAGCATCTCACACTAGCCAAGACGCTAGGAATTGATCAAATTGTTGTTGCTATTAATAAAATGGATTTAACAGAGCCGCCATTTAGCGAACAAAGATATAAGGAGGTTGTGGACCAGTTAAAGAAGTTTATGAGAACCTTAGGTTATAAAGTTGATGAGATACCTTTTGTACCAGTATCTGCTTGGTTAGGCGACAACATTATTTCTCAGAGTCCTAATATGAAGTGGTATAAAGGACCAACGTTTGTCGAGGCTCTCAACACATTTAAGATACCTCCTAAACCAGTTGATAAGCCGCTAAGAATACCTTTAACAGAAGCAATTGTTGTTAGCGGTGTAGGTACTGTACTTATTGGGAGAGTAGAGACCGGCGTGCTAAAAGTTGGTGACAAGGTGATTATAATGCCTGTGAAGAAAGGCGGTGATGTGAGAAGTATAGAGATGCACCACACACCACTTCAACAAGCTGTCCCTGGAGACAATATAGGTTTCAACGTTAGAGGTATAGCAAAGCAGGATGTTAAGAGAGGAGACGTTGTTGGACACGAGACGAATCCGCCGACGGTAGTTGACACATTCAGAGCACGAATATTCCTTATGTGGCACCCATCAGCTATCGGAGTAGGTTATACACCAGTTATACACGCACATACAGCTTCTATAGCATGTAAAATAATTGAGATAGAGGCTAAACTAGATCCAAAGACTGGCCAAGTCGTTGAGAAAAACCCACAGTTCCTCAAACCAGGTGATATAGCTATAGTTAAATTCAAACCAATTAAGCCAATGGTTCTAGAGAAGTATCAAGAATTCCCACAACTCGGAAGATTCGCTATGAGAGATATGGGTAAGACGATAGGAGTTGGTCAGGTAATAGATGTTACACCAGCAAAGATCTAACTATCGAAACACAGTGAGTAGTAATGAAAGTAAGAATCAGGCTTTGGGGAACAAGCCACGAAAACGTTGATTACGTAGCTAAACAAATAGTCGAGATAGCTAAGAAATCAGGTGTAGAGGTTAAGGGACCTGTCCCATTACCAACAAAGAGATTAGTTATATCAACAATGAGATTACCCCACGGAGAGGGCACAAAGATCTATGAGAAGTGGGAAATGAGAATACATAAGAGATTAATAGATGTTGCAGCAGACGAGAGAGTAATGAGACAAATAATGAGAATTAGAGTTCCACAGAACGTATATATAGAAGTAGAAATAATCAGATAATAATAACTCAATAACTTAGATCTAAAATAATTAACTTATTTCTCTTTCTCTTGTAGTATAGGAGAACTTTTATAGACGAATAGAGTTTTATAGCGGTTCAAACTAATATATTTTCGGGGCCGGGGTGCCCGAGCGGTCCAAGGGGCTGGCCTTGAGAGCCAGTGGGCGATGAGCCCGCGCGGGTTCGAATCCCGCCCCCGGCGCCATCAGTATTTTAGGTTCCGCCAGAATAGTTTTTAAATTATAAATCTATTGTATTGTCTGTGGTGAGATTATATGTCTAAAGATCCTTTATTAGAAGAAGTTTTGAGGAAAAAGAACGATTTAATTGATCTATTAGTTAAAATGGTTGAGATACCAACTGTGTCGCCTTCAGGGGATAACTATCTTGGATATGTGTCTTTTATGAATGATTACTTCAGGGAAAGAGGTTTTAGCGTTGAGATCATTGATGTGCCTCAAGAATTTGTTGATAAAAATGTTCCGCCAGAGGGAAGAGGTAAGAAGAGAGTTATTCTACTAGCCAGAGTAGGTTCAAACAAGAACATTGTTTTACACTTTAATGGGCACTACGATGTTGTTCCAGGCGGGCCGGGGTGGACTGTTACTGAACCTTTTAAACCTTTGATTAAGGGAGACAGGATCTATGGTAGAGGAACAACTGACATGAAAGGTGGAATAGCCTCAGCTATTGTAGCTATGGAGATCATAGGTAAATACGCTGAGAAAGAAGATTTCGGAGTGGAGATTGCTTTAGTACCAGACGAAGAAATTGGTGGATTGACAGGAACTGGTTATTTAGTCTCTAGAGGAGCGGTTAGGAGTAGATATGTCGTTATTGTTGAGCCAAGCGGTATTGACAGGATCTATATTGGTCACAAAGGATCCGTATGGGGTAGAGTAATCGTTAAAGGAAAAACTGCTCATGGATCAACTCCTTGGCTAGGTGTGAACGCCTTTGAAAAAACTATCGAGCTAGTATATGAAATAATGAGAAGAATAATACCCGAGCTGAACAAAAAGAAATCTAAATATGAATATGATCTACCGGAGGGAAATATACCTACACTCACACTAGGAGGATATTTAAAAGGAGGAGAAAAAACAAATCAAGTACCAGGCGAAGTTATATTTAGTTTTGATAGAAGAGTTATTGTAGAAGAAAATGCTGAAGAAGTCTGGAGAGAATTAAGAGAAGAAATAAGTAAGGTAGCGAAAGAGAAGAATATTGATGTGGAGATCACACTTGAGCAGATCTCGCAGCCAGTACTAACAGACTCTAACTCTAAAATAATCAAAGCATTAGAGAGATCAGGAGAAGAAGTTCTAGGAAAACCGCTTAAAAAAATAGTGTGTATAGGAGGACTAGATATGAGATTCTATGCCGAGAAGAAATATGAAGTTGCTACATATGGACCCGGTGCCCTAGGTACAGCACATGCACCAGATGAATATGTAGAGATAAGTGATCTTGTCAAAGCATCTCAGGTTTATATTAGGCTAATACAGAATCTCTTCAGAGGATACGTATAAAGATCTTGATTATTATTATTATTATTCAGAACAATTTATAGTAATACCGTTGTTAAAAATAGCTCTAAAAAGATCTTATTCTACAGAGGTATCTCTATCTAAAGGGCATTTTTATAAGGGTTATGCTTAAATAGTCTTAATATTTTATCTACTACTTGAGGGATATTAGAGAGAAATGAATAATAATGAAGATAATAGAGATCCTTTCATCATAGGAAAACACGTATTCGGAAACTTATATGGAATGGATCCTAATATTCTAACAAATGAGGAGTTCCTGAGAGAGATAGCTATTAAAGCAGCTGAATTAGCCAACATGGTTATTGTAGAGGCTAAGTCTTGGAAATTTGGAGGCTTGAAAGGAGGAGTATCAGTCATAGTCTTGGTTCAAGAGAGTCACATAGCTATACACACATGGAATGAGTATAACTACGCCACAGTTGATATCTATACATGTGGTGAGAAATCAGATCCCTGGAGAGCCTTTAGATACATAATTGATATGCTAAAACCAAAATACTACGTTGTTAATTACGCTGATAGAACACAACTACCTATTTTTCTAACAAGTGAGATAAACAAATAATTCTCTTTGAGTAGCTCTATTATAAATAGTTTTTCTCTTTTTTTACATATTTCTCTGCGCCAAATACTATTTATTTGTTTTTAGGTTATAGTAGGATTTGGGTACATATGTTTTTCAGAGAATGATGTGTGTGGCGGTCGCTGAAGAATGATGATTTAGGAGCCTAACTGACTCATTTCAACTGTTCAGTACTTCTATCTATATAAGCTCTGAATATTTGTTATGTAGGGGTTTAGTGGATAGTGATCTTTTTATTAGATTTTGATCTTACGTTAACAGACTCTTTGAGAGGTTTAGTAGAGTCAGTTAGATATGTTTATACGGAGAAGTTCTTAGGGAGTAGATTTATTGATTTAGACTACTCAGAGTTTCTAAGAATCTACTACCGAGATGATCTAGCTAGTCTACTACCCAATGATGTTGAGATTAGATGGAGTTTCTGGGAGAGTGTGTGGAGAAGATATACAAAAACATTTTCTCTCCAAGGATCACTATTTAAATGCGCATTAGAGGCCTTAACATATCTCAGGGGGAGAGGTCTTATATATGTGGTGACTGGGAGAGAGATTAGATCTTGTGAAATGAGGGATGAGTTAAATCATTTAGGTATTAGAGAACTTATATATGGTCTCTATACTGTGGGAGACTTTGGTAGATACACTAAAAAGAAAGATCTGTTTAAATATCTCGTGGATAAATACGAAAGCCTTGGATTCAGAAGAAGTGATGTCGTGGTTATAAGCGATTCTTATAGAGATCTAGAAAATGCTTCTAATCTAGGAGCTGAAGCCATTGGATATGTTCCACATAGTCTAAGTTTAGTTAAGGAATTATTTGAGGAGAAAGGATTTAAGTATATATCTTCTTGGTGTGAAAGTACGCATCTAATTAATCTTATTGATAAGAGTATTGCAACTAAGAGTCATAGATTGATGTATTAGTGTAAAGAATATTATTTTTGAGTATATTAATTAATTAGTGTCAACCTGTGGATAGAGGGATAATAGTAAGAGGCTATGTGGAGGATATTGATAATAATCCAGTTGCTAAGTTATCAATAGATGAGGAGTTAAATACTTTAAATATCGAGAAAAAGATTTATGCAATAGCGATATCAACACCCTATGGATGTGTTATTGGAATAGGTCTCTTAGCGAGATCCGCTTCTTATAAATACATGATTTTATCTCTACTGAATCCTCTAAATGAAAAAGATCTGGCAACAGTAAGAAAGATACTTGATCTGAAGAAATTAACTATAAAGATCAATACTAGTTCTAGTGAATCTGAGTATTTCTATGAATTATCAGATGAGGATGCGTATAAATTAGAATATGTTATGAACAAAACTCGAGAATGCGATCTTTCAATGAATAAGAATATTAATTTAGATAAAGCATTTGACTGGATAATTGAAAATTTTGGGTGAATCAAAAAACTACAGGAACTTTAGGCATTTTAAGGATCTTGTAGACATAGTAAAGCGTTAATATAATGACTAATAGTCCAGACAATATTACTAGAGGAATTAGATGAGTAAATCCTCCTAATCCTCTTAGAAAGGTACTTAACAAACCTAATGATACTATAAAATAGATCTCTGATCTATCTAACTTAGGTATTTCACGCCATATTATACCAGGTATTAATAGTGGTGTACATAATGAAGCCATTGTAATTGCCAAGAATCCTATTAGGGCAATATGAATAGACACTGACCAACTAAAGAAAAATGATAGTGGAAATGATAGTAGTGCAATGATCTTTGAAATAGATGTTCCGATCAAATATATGTCTCCACCACCTACTTTTGGTAAAAAGAAGAATAGTATTGTTAGAGGTAGAAGATATAATTTGTATATATCTCTCGAAGAGACGATAATAGGCGCAACAACGGAGACTATAAACACTAGAGTGAATATCAATACGTGATTAACTGTTATCTTCATCTTCCTCTTAGTCGGATCTACTCTAAGCAACAGACTCAGCACAGATGCTAGTGGAAATACTAGGATCCCCATATACTTTGTCCAAGGAGTTGTTAAAGAATATAGCAGTCCTGCTACCGTTAGGATATTAGGAGCGGTTCTCATGGTTCTCCCAAGACCTCTTGGGAAGTATTGAGCTGCATGCGCTATCGATCCTACCCACAACAGTATCTGCCACGATAGTCCATGAAGATCAATAAACCACGGATCAATTAAGACCATAAATGCTGCCAGAACCTCCGCTGAGGCTACTAATGAACTAGTTATTTTATGGGGCATAGCACCCGACCATCCCGGTGCCTGACCCCACATTACTCCTACATAAAATAACCTGACGGCGAAACTCATTACATATACGTGAAGATAGGGTCTATAGCCTAGTATAAGTATGCCAGCGATTATGTATATAGGGGTTATGTACAATGGTATTTGAGAGGATCTTACCCACACGAAGAAGCTCCTTATATCTCTCCTAATCAAATTAGTGAACCCTTTTGTACATTTATCGATTATCTCTTTAAAAAACTCTCCTATATCTCAATAGATCATTCAAATGCCTTATCATCACAACTCAGTTCCGGAGGTATTAATCATCTAATTAATTATTTTCCAAAATGTCTTATATCTATTAGTATCTAAACACTAAATGGGTGATCTAGATGAAATATGTGGTGTACGGGCACTTGACTTGTCCAACAACCTACAGATTATTTAAGAGATTGCTACAGGAGAATCTGCTTAACAAGATAACTCTAATAGATATAGGCATCGACCGTTTGTCCCTAGATGTTCATTCCAATCATTTTATATGAATTCATGGTCGCATCTAGGGACTTCCACCTCACC
>JBMFIR010000047.1:0-9881 GCA_049976205.1 Sulfolobales archaeon
GAGATTATTTATTGGGTAGAGATATTATAGTTATAATAGATCCACCTAATCTATCTAAGCACGAGATTATTAAAACAGCTCTTGAGAGTAATCAATTGCCACCTAAGAGTACTAGGCACATAACTTTCTTGAAGAAAATAGAGTTCAGGACAAGTCTTAATTATTTGAAGAGGATCTCGTGAAACAAAGATTTTAGTTTCTCTACTCTCTTATCTCATTGGTTGATTAAGTGAGTAAATATATTGATAGAGATTATTGGATTAGTCTTAAGAAGAAATTTCGCGAGAGAATGATCAGGGATCGATACATAGGCTACCTAGATCCTGGTATCGAGAGTGTTTTAGAGAAGATATTTATGATAGATAATGCTTTCCCAACTAGCTCATGTAGTGGGAGGATATATGCTGTTGACGCTATTTACCCATGGATTAGAAGAGATTCCTATATTGTATTTAAGAAACATGATGAATTAACCTTTGAGGAGCTAAGATCACTACTAAGGATCCCTGTGATCTATTCTTTATGGCTAATTGTTTCAGGACCAATTATACATATAAACACATACGATCCCGCTACAGCGCTTAGAATACTTAGGATCGCTAGAGAGGCAGGTTTTAAGCATAGTGGTTTACTCTCTCGAAGTAGGAGAGGGTATATTGTTGAGATAGTATCAGGTGTCAGGCTAGATCTGCTTCTAAAAGAAAAAGATGATCTTCTTATCAAAGAAGATAGGATCGAGCTTATACTCGAGAAGATTAATAAAGCATTTAGATCCGGTAGAGAGAGACTGCATAGATTATCTGAGGCACTGGACAAACTACTTAAGAAATAGTGTTACTCTGATCTTATCTCCTTTCTTATACTCTTTATCTCGTCTCAGGAAAGAGTATCCATCAGCCTCAGCCAACTCCTTGCACAAAGCCATTCCCCATCTGAGAGGTTTTGCATATCTATGATTTATCATCTTAAATAAGTATGCAGAATTCATTTTTCTCTCAACAATCACGTCTTCCAGTAATTCAAGTTCTAATTCCTCTCTGATTCTCGAGTTTGTTAAAATCTCTATTAATCTAAGGACATACTCGTGTAGAGCTAGAGATGCTCCTACGCATAATCCAGGGGCTATAATAATAGGCTTATTATTAACTAATCCAAATCCTGTAGGCTTAATAATATTGATATCTACCCCCTCGAATAATAACTCACCTTCTTCACGGATAACTTCTTTAACAAGATCTCTTTCACCAGCTGAAGACCCTCCTACCGTGATAATTACATCACTTTCCTGGGAGGCCTCATTAATTCTCCTCTTAATAACTTCTTTATCATCAGGCAATACCCCCAGGTATCTTGTTTCGGAGAATCTTGATAAAACCAATTGTATCATTAGTGTTGAAGTATCTCTCACACCCTCTGAACCCAGATCTCTATAGGAGACTAATTCATCACCTACGCTAAATAAAGTGATCCTTGGTCTATAAACCTTGATTCTGTAGACACCTAATTGAACCAATAGAGAAATTATGTATGGTGTGATCACGTCTCCTCTTCTGATAATTACTTCACCTTCTCTAACTACCTCACCCACGGAAAACACATCTTTACCCGGGTAAATCTTTGAGACGGGTATCATGTATCCATCCTCTACTCTAGCACTCTCTACTCTAACTATAGCATCAGCTCCCTCAGGTAAAGGAGATCCTGTGGACACGTATATAGCTTCTCCTGATTTGAGTTTGACCGAAGTCTTTGTTCCAGGAAAGATCTTGATTTCACTTATTAATAGTTTCTCATATCTAGTTAAGTCATTTGTTGATATAGCGTATCCATCCATTGCAGCAAGAGGTTTCTCGGGAAGATTCTTTGGGGCTCGCATCTCTTCCGCTGAGATCGTTCCATACGCATCCCAAATATATCTCTCCTCGATTCTTGGTTCATGTAATTTTAATTTCCTCAGGATCTCTAATGTCTCCTCGTATGGAGTTAGTTTATAAGTAGTCATTTTTATTCTAGGTTATTATTTTATGAAGAGATATTTATTGGATGTATTATGAGAGAAACTATGAGAGGATTCAAGAAACTCATTTCCCTTGATGAGGCTTTAGAGATCTTATTGAGAGAAACCCCAATTAAGGAGCCTGAGGTTGAGGAAGTAGATCTTGTTGAAGCCGTGGGGAGAATAGTTGCTAGAGACATATATGCTCAATATGATATACCTCCATTTGATAGAAGCGCTGTCGATGGATTTGCTGTTAGATCCTCTGAAACTATTAGTGCATCTCTCACAAATCCCATAGAGCTTAAGTTAACTGGTAGAGTAGTTGCTGGTGATGAACTAAGTAAATTACCTAAGCTGGGAAAAGGTGAAGCAATCAAGATATTTACTGGAGCACCAATTCCTCCCGGAGCCGATGCTGTTGTTATGTCAGAGCATGTTACTGAGGAAGGAGAAAAGATCCTTGTTACTAGACCTGTTGCTCCACTACAGAATATCTCTAGAAGAGGAGAGGATTTTAAAAAAAGTGAATTAATTGTTTCAAGAGGAACTAGATTAAGACCATGGCACATTGGTGCACTTGCTGCACAAAACATAACCCGGGTTCCGGCATATAGAAGGATTAGGGTCGGTGTCTTATCAACGGGTGATGAAGTTATTGAACCTGGTGATCCTAGTTATTCACCTGAGTATGGTAAGATTCTTGATAGCACAAAACCTCTTCTAAGAGCACTTATCAAAGAGTCTGGTTGTGAAGATGTTGATTTTGGTGTGGTTAGAGATGATCCTAGATTAATTAGAGATAAGATCCTTGAAGCAATAGATGTAGTTGATATATTAATAACAACTGGTGGTTCTAGTATAGGTGAAACAGATCTTGTCCCTGAAGCTATCTCATTGATTGAGGGTTCAAAAATACTTTTCCACGGAATCAGGATAAGACCGGGTAAACCAGTTGGTTTAGCTCTTGTCAAGAATAAACCTGTTTTTATGTTCTCAGGTTTCCCAGTCTCGGCTCTTGTAGAATTTCAAGCATTAGTTGAACCCTATATAAACAGGATCTATAATACCAAGCCTGTCCCAAAGCCTTATGTAAGGGGTGTGGTTACTAGAAGAATAGCTAATCCACCAAGCACAAAATCATTTGTTAGAGTAAGAGTTTTCCAAGAAAGAAATGGAAAGATCTATGTTGAGCCACTAGCGATCACAGGTTCAGGAGTATTATCCACACTAGTTAAGGGGAACGCGATACTTATCATAAACGAGGACCTAGAGGGATATGATGAGGGAGATGAAGTGGAAGTAGAGTTGTTAGAAAATATATCTGTAGTATAGTCAAAGAGTTTCTTGAGCTGTCTCGCCGAAATCCTTTACGGGGATCATATTTAAATCTGATCTCAACAAATAATAAATTTTCTTCTCAATGAGTTTCGCGATTCTTCGTAATTTCTCTATCTCAATACCACTAGGTCTCTCTCTCGTGGATAATAAAAATTTAATTAAATACTCACGTTCACCGGCTGATTCAGTGTTCTCAGTACTGGAGTAAGCACCTAAAGAGATGCTAAATAGAGTCTTATTATCATGTCGAAATCTCATGGTTAAATTACTATACGCGTCTTGACGAATAACAACATCACCAGTGAATAAAATCTCTTCTCCGTCACTAATATGGACATCTTTTAATCGAATTGTCCCAGTCTTTACATTAATTACCTTATTATTAAAGATTAATATATTATCGATCCTATCCATAATAAAATTATACAACTTCAGTGGTTCGCTTATATAATATTTACTCTCGTAAATAATAGGCATTTTCACCTGACCACTTCTATAGTATATAGTTTTAGAAAGTAAATTTAAATATTTTAATACCTAGGATCGTGCAAGTATTTACGTGGGTAGTATATAAAGATTCAATGATTCTGTTATCTTATGTATAGTTCAATACTATGGCTGATGTATCCCGGAACGGGTTAAGTATCTTACTTTCCTTAAATGTAAGTTTTATCTTCTTGATCTTTTTCTTCTCTTCTTAACTCTTACTGTTTTCTTGAGATTTTCTCTATAATTTACGTATATCGATCCTGTGAATAGTAATATTAGAGAAATGAATAAGGTAGTGAATATTAATGAATTCTTTGATGGGTAAAATAGATATTGTTTACTTGATTCATAGTAGGTTATTACAATGGGGTTCATAAATAGATCTATGTACACATAATATTTTGCATAGTCTCTGATAAAAATATTTTGTTTCTTTGTCTCCATATCATATATACATGGACCTGCTGAGAGATCTTGTAGAGAATTATTCTTGAAGTAAATTAGTAGCTGTACACTAGATCCTATATCTTGATTCAGTTGACATCTAATTGTTAGATTTGATACTCTCTCTATAATTAAATATGCAGTGTATTCTGTGGTTTGAGCAATAGTATCAAATGAAGAACCTTTGTAGATCCCTATGGGTATCTTCTGATTTAAATATGGATCTAATACATATAGAGAAATTTCACTTGTGTTATTTGATGTGATTAGTAGATATCCCGCGTCTCTAACTTCTCCACCTACTCTACCTATGACATTCAAACGATGGATCCCTCCAGGCTCCATTACGAAGATTAAACTAATGTTCTTATAAAGATCTTTTTCAGAAACATTTGTCTCAGGAGGTAAATAAAGTCTATATACCGAGATATTCAGATAACTCTCCTCAGAGATATTTACATCCTTAACAAGATCGTGAAACAAAAAATTTAGTGGTATAGGCACATTAAGTGTGTAAAAAAGTGATATTATGAGAAGAAGAAAAAGTATTGTTAATGGAGATAAGAAAATTCTTCTACTAATTTTTTTCATCACAGCCTCCTTCTCAACCTAGGATTCGCTATCTCATCAAGTGCTATACCCATCAACGCGAAGCCTAGAGCTAATGTAACTATGCCGAATATAGGTGGCATAATCCACCACCAAGCACCTGAGGTTATTGCTCCTCCATAGAAAGCTTCATTAAGGATCTTACCCCACGAAGGCCAGTAAGGATCTCCGAAACCTAGTAATTGTATAGCTACTTCTGTAAACACAGCACCTGGGACACCAACTACTACAGCATAAACCATATATGGAACTAGCTGAGGCATAATATGCTTAATTAATATTCTCCCAGTACCTGCTCCCAGCGCTTGTGCTGCCTCAACATATAATTCGCTTCTAAGAGCCATTGTCCACGATCTAATAACTCTTGCTGTTCCAGGCCACGATAAGAGTACTATAACAATATATATTACTACTATGCTTCGACCAAAAACTATGCCTGCCGCTAATATGAGTGGTAGTGTTGGTATGAAATAAATTACGTCAGTAATAAATGTTAGAACATAGTCGCGTAATGTTCCTCCAAAATATCCTGCTGTTATACCAACGAATAATCCTATGAATATTATTGCTAGAGCCACGCTGAAACCAAATATAATAGCTGATCTAGCTCCATAAACAAATTTTGTCCATACATCAGCTCCTAAGTAATCTGTTCCTAGTAAACCAAAGGCTTGGCCATAAATAAATATATTAATGGGTCTAATAATGAATTTAACTCCTCCATTCTCACATCTCATTAAGAATGATGTTGGGTCGCAGTAGTAAGAGATATTTAATCCTACGCTGAGTCTAGTATCTTTTGCGAGTAGCAATTCTCTAACCGGATTAATAGCTGATGGAATTGGATATGGTTGCTTCTCATTTAATACATATGTTGGCTGTCTACCTCCGATAGGTTTTCTCTCAACCACATCTCTGATATATGGGTTTAATGCTCCGACTCTGAAGCCGGGATCATCGTAGAAAACGTATATTCCCAGAGGCGCGGTATAGTTTTTTCCACCAGTAGTGACATTAGCCCATTTACCAATCAGATCGAGATTAATCAGATAGTAAGCAATTCTGTACCAAGCCATACTTCTATTATCTATTGGTCCAGCATCGTAATATGATGATATTGATAATGAATTAGCTGGTTTATAGGGGTAGTATATGTAGTCTCTAGCCATTATTGTTATATTAGCTTCACCAATGCCCTGGATCTCTATAATGAATTTATTACCCACATAATACGTTTTTATAGATACGTTTCCTGAAGTCTCGTTATATACTATATACCAATTGTCAAGGGTCTGGTTAATATTTCTAGGGGTATCAGATGAAGCTATCCACTCAGGCATAGCTAAGGCGTCAGCAAGATTCTGACTATATATAGGGTGATAAGGTAGAAGAAGAGGCCCTAATCCGCCTAATAAACCATATACCACCACTATTAATAATCCTGCCAGTCCTCTCTTATCTCTTGTTAAGGCTGATACTATGACGGCTAATGTTCTAAATCTTCCTCCTAAATAGGCTATACTACTCACAATGCTCGTCACTTCATTCACCTCCCAACCCTTACTCTGGGGTCTAGTATAGCAATTAATATATCTGCTATAAATAGTGATATTACTAGTAGAAGTGTTGATATCACGTAGAAAGCCACGACAACGGGGTAGTCGAAGTTTTGGAAGGCATTGAATGAGAAGTAGGCTATCCCTGGCCACGAGGCTAAGTACTCGAGTATAATAGATCCTCCGAAGATACCTGGTATGGCGTATGCGAGAGAAGTTATTATTGGTGGTCTTACATTAGGTGTTATTTCTCTCCTAAGAATCTTTGACTCAGGCACTCCCTTAGCTCTAGCAGTTATCACGTAATCTTTCTCCGCCTCCGATACCAGTAGTTGCCTGAAGTAATATGCCCATCCACCAAACCATGATAAGGTCATTGCTAAGTATATTGGTGATATGTACCATAGGAGATACCTAAAGTTGTCCCATGAGAACTCAGATAGTGAAGGTGTTTTTACCGGTAGAGGAAATATGTCTATCCCTAAACTAACTTTAGGTAGATAGGAAAGGAAGTAGTAAATAAGTAGAACAAATATGTATGAAGGCACTATGTGAGAGACTAATGATGATAGTGTTACTAATGTATCTATTTTTCCTCTATATCTAAGAGCCAGAACCCCTATTAAATAACCTATTATTATAGGGACAATAACACCATATATATATAAGACCAATGTGTAAGGTAGTCTAATAGCTATTTCTTTGATAACTGCTTGCTGAGAATATATTGAGACGCCAAATTCGAGAAAAAATATATTCCTTAAGAATATGAGTAGTTGATCTGGGAGTAAGGGTTTATCTAAACCATATTTCTCTGCTGTATAATTAATCCATCCACTGAACCTAGGATCCTCCATAGTTCTTTTAATAGCCATCCACACAGGATCTTGATACTGATGAGGTTTAAAAGGATCTCCTCCAGCTAATACCACTGGAAGAACTCTCATTACTACGAAGAATATGAGAACAGATATAATAAATACCGAGAGCAATGCTAACCCTCTACTAATAACATATGATGCTAAACCCATTGATTTATCCCCTCTATAGAGTAATTATTCGAGGTATATAAGAAATAAATAGAAAAAGAAATCAAAAAACAATGTGTATTTATAGAATTAAAAAATTATTTTCTTCTTACAAACGACGCAGCTATAGCTACCAAGATACTGACAACAGCTAAACCAGCTGAGGCGTAGCTTGCAGTAGGTTCAGGAGCTACCGTCGTTGTCTTCGGAACCTCTATACTTGGTGTTGTAGTCGGTGTTGGCGAGACTTGAGATACTGTGGGTGGTGGAGAGATCTCTACCTTAACTCCACCGACTGTAACCTCAATAGGTTTCACAGCCTGCACAGGTCCTGGTGCCGCTGCGCCGGCTACTGTGATAGTTGCCTGGATTGGTTCTGATTTAACGTTCCATATGTAGACTGGTTGTGACGCCACCAATGTTGCTGTGTAAGTTCCTGCAGGTAATGTTGGTAGAGTTGTCTCAAATACTCCCTCACCTACATGAGTCAATGTTATGTCCAGTGATGTTGGTCCTTTTAGACTGAGGGCTACTTTAGCATCTGTCGCTGGTGTTCCGGCAGGACCTGTTACTTTGACTCTTATAGAGACTGTTTTTCCTGCTTCAATAGATGTTGGTAGGGAGAGAACTGTTATCTTTGGAGCTCTCTCAGGTGGTCTATACATGTATTCTGGGTACCAGTGAAGTTCTGCATAAGCTATCTCTCTCTTTATTAATGCGAATGGTCCTGATCCAACCATCATTGTCAATCCCTTTATCGTTGGATGTGGCAGTAATGATGGATCGTCTAATGGGTTAGTCATTTTAGCAAATATGTGCTTTGGTAATGGTGTAAAGAATGTATATGTATAGAGATCGCTCCAACCAAACTGACTTAGATAGAACTCCACAGTTGTTTCATTAACGACATTCACTTTAACCGTGGCCTCTATATATGGACCATAGTATCTTCTGGTCTTAAGCTCCATACCGAATTTCTGATATGTATATGCGAAATCCTCTGCTGTCAGAGGCGTTCCATCATGCCATGTTAAACCTGGTTTCACATAAAGCGTTATCTTAGTAACATTTTTACCATCCATAACAGTCTTCTCAACTTTATATCCTTGTAGTAGCTGATCTATTCCAGGGTCTCTGTAAATATCTTCTGGATCTAGCTGATATCCTGATGCGTATACTCTGAAGATACAGTCAGCCTCAGTCGCCCACAGATATATTGCTGGGTGTAAAGTCGTTATATCAACTGAGAAGTAGTACCTGAGTGTTCCTCCGAAGGGTCTGTCCTTGAATCTTACTGTGTTCCACCAGAAGTAGCTAAAGCCAACGGGATCCTTAAATGGTGGTGCATAGCTTAGCACTACAGTGTCTCTGTCTATAGCTCCGTTAAGAGCTGTTATACCAACTCCTGTGTAGACTGGTATCCACGGAATAATATCAACTAATAACTCCTGTGCCTTGTGAGCATATTTAATTGCTTCATCAACTGTCTCAGCATAATAGAACTTGTCTAGTAATTCATCAAGTGTTGAGTTACTCACTCTCCACTCATTCCATCCACCCGGTCTTATTTCTCTGCTGTGGAAGAAGTAGTACATGAATAATGGGAATCTACCAAAGCTCCAGCCAATAATCCATGCTTGAGCTGTCCCAGCACTTGTTCTTGCATCAAGCTCTCTACTTGATACAGGAGTTATTCTTATCTTAAGACCTATTTTCTCGGCTTCTGACTTCAGGTATGTAGCAATCCACCAGTAAGTGGGGGAAGTTGCTTCTGGTAAAGAGAGTACTTCAATCTCAACTTCTTTATTTCCTTCTCTAGGATCTCTCCAAGTCTTTGCTGTATCATCCCATACAAATACTTTGCTGAGTAATTCTCTGGCCTTGTTTGGATCGTATGGGTAGAGTTTTTCGAAGTCCGCATTTGTATTAACCCACTTACCCATTGTTGGAGGTGGTATGTATGGGTTCTTAACTGCTATTCCTCTTAGAGGAGATTCAGATATTATCTTATCACGATTATATAGATGCGCTAACGCCTTCCTGACCTCAGGATACTTAACAGGCCATAGCTGAACATTAAAATGAAGGCTTCCTAAAGAAGTTAATCCTACTGTGAATATTATGTGTGCGTCAGGTCTTGCTTGTCTTACTGAATCAAGATCCTTTGGAAGAACACCTATCACATCTAATTCATTTGCTTTAAAAGCCATTAGAACAATGTTATAATCTTTTATAACAGGCATTGTTATTTTATCAATGTAGGGTCCGACTCTTAAGTCAGTTATTTTTTGAGCACTCGCTGGCACTGAAAAGACTATTGATACTAGGAATAGAGAGATTATGAGGGCATATAATATATTTCTTAAACTCACAATTAATTCACCATGTAAATTTGTTTCTTGCGGCTTAAAAGTATTA
>JBMFIR010000048.1:0-9012 GCA_049976205.1 Sulfolobales archaeon
ACCCCAGGGGAGGAATCCTCGTCCTTCAGGGTGGGGAGCCGTCAGCATAAATAGAGTCTTATTCAGTATAATGATTTTTACACGGATCCCCATTGATATCTCCGAGATCCCACAGACTTCTCTCAGATCAGGTCATCTTCGTTCAATCCGTTGAGGTGCATATCATCATAACCAATAAATTATTTTAGTTGACAGAAAAACTTTGTTCAGCGATACTTAAATTTTTAGTGTAATCAGACAGCCACCGCCTCTTCACATCTCCGTAGTGGTCGAGATATTCATCATCCTAATAAAATAATTAGTTAGGAATTCTATAAGCATAGAGAGCAAACCTGATCTATTTTATTAAGACTTTAATAAGTGTTTGAGTAATTCATTACTTGAGTGATGAGTATTCTCTCAACTGAGTAGTGAAGAAGTCAGCCTGTGCTGATCCATGAAATTAATTAATGATCCAATTATTAATTTAATTAAGAATCTTAACTATTCTAATTAAGGATTTCAATGAGCGAAAATGAATTGTTCGAAAAATTATTATCTGAGTATTCTAATGAGTTTCGTAGAGTTATTAGAAGAGGTCTTGAGAAGTCGCTGAGTAAGAAGGATCCTACTATGATTTATCATTTTATGTCTATGATATCTCCTGAGACTAACATAGATCTTCTATATGAATTTGATCACTACTACAAAATTTATAGAGTTAGTGAGAGGATTAATTTGCCGAAACCATTAGAGATCTCTAATCGAGACATCTTGGAAGTCATTAGATCTAGGAGAAGCCGTAGGAGATACTCTTATAAACCAATTGATTTAGTAAAGATCTCTACGATACTATATCATGCAGTAGGTGTGACCGGGAGAGCTTGGTGGGGCGGACCTAAGAGAGTTTACCCTAGTGCCGGTGCTCTTCAGCCAGTAGAGGCATATTTAGTAGCCTCAAGAGTCGAGGGTATTGAGAATGGATTATACCACTACAACCCGGGAGAACACTCTCTAGAACTCTTAAAGAAAGGATCTTTTAATAAATTACTGAGAGAAATCTCACTAGATCAAGATCATGTTGAGAAAGCCGCTACAAATATAATTCTAACTATTGTTTATAGAAGAACAGCCTCTAAATATGGTTTAAGAGCATATAGATATGTGCATTTAGACGCTGGATTTGCTGGACAAAATATTTATTTAGTGGCAGAAGCTCTTGATCTAGCGACTGTGGCCGTTGGAGCCTTCTTAGACGAGGAATTATGCGATTTCCTAGAGATCGACTGTGTCGAAGAATTCCCAGTGCTGATATTCCCCATCGGGGAAAGAGTCTAGATCCATGATGATATGTCTTAGAATAAATTTTTTTAGCGGATAATCAGTGAATTACTCTGAGAAATGCCTCAAGTAACCGCTGAAAAAATCTATGATTACCCTAGAAAGGAGTCAGCATTAGTATTTCTCTACACAGGAGATACTAGATACAGTATGAATATCTTGTTAGGAGCATTAGAGAAAGAGAAGCTCCATAAGCAAGTATCAGTGTATATAGCGAATATCAAGAAACTATTTACTCACGAGAATACTTCATCAACAGATCTTACAGATCTTATTGAGCTGATCCGTGGAATAAGTAGTAGACATGATCAAGTTATTATCGCCATGACTCTGCTAACTACTCAACTACCTAATACTCTAGAGATCATTAATACACTAAATGATTATAAGAGAAGAGCTAAAAATACTTTATTAATAGTAGGAGGACCTCACGCAACAGGTGACCCCCTGGGAACACTGAGCCTAGGTTTCGACGTGGTTTTTACGGGGGAAGGTGAGAGAGCTTTCACAAAATTTATTGAGGAATATATTATTAATAAGAGTGCTGATCTCAGATCAATACCTAACATAAGCTACATAGAGGGTGGTAAGGTGGTGAGAACAAGATTTGAGAGATTATTAAGCTTAGATGAGTATCCGCCGTTCCCAGTGGAAGCTGGTAGATTTAATCCTATTGAGATTACTAGAGGATGCGAATTTGCCTGTAGATTTTGTCAAGTAAGTTTTATGTTTGGTGCGAGACCTATTCATAGAAGTATTGATAACATACTTCACTATGTCAAGATTTTAATGGATAATAATATGAGAGATGTGAGATTTATAACACCGAACGGCTTAGGCTACGGATCAGCGGATGATAAAAGACCGGATCTAGATAAATTAAGTGCTTTGCTGTCGTCTCTGCATGATCTGGTGATCAAGGGATTTAATGGGAGAGTCTTCTTCGGGAGTTTCCCAAGCGAGATCAGACCTGAATTCGTAAATGAAGAAACGGCTGATTTACTAAAGAAATATGTCTCTAATCGAAGAATCATTATAGGTGCTCAAACGGGTAGTGAGAGACTGCTAAAATTAATTAATAGAGGACACACCGTAGAAGATATATTAAGAGCAGTTGAGCTACTCATCAGCAGAGGATTTAGAGTAGATGTGGACTTCATATTTGGTTTACCAGGTGAGACAAAAGAAGACACTTTGGAAACAATTAATTTAATGGATAAAATCATTGCGTTAGGAGGCTATATACATGCGCATTACTTTATACCGCTACCAGGAACTCCATTGGGTGGATGCGAGCCTTCACCCATAGATCCTTTAATAATTAAGTTTTTAAATAGGTACCGGGGATCTGGTAGAGTATACGGGTACTTTGATAAACAAATAGTGATTTCTAGGAGGATACGTGAGCTCATACAGAGAGGTGTTATAAGAGTGTTTAGATGTTCTCTAGAATTACTAGAGAAAAATCTTGAGGATAATAAAAGATCGGTGTATCAACATAATTAATGGAAGGGCAAAAGTATTGGATTATGCCTTAATTACCTGCTGAGGCGATGTTTCTAATCTCTCAGGGATCGAGAAGAACGCTATAGTCTGTATAATTATTGCTATATAGATCAGTAAGAGACCTACTAACACTATTGTTAATACCGATCCTATTAAATAGAGTATTCCAACTACTGTGAATAAACCAACACCTAATCTATTTGCTACAGTGTCGAAACTTCTTTTTATGAAGATCGATGCGATTACTAAGAGGATCATTACTATGATGAGAGGAACAATAATTGCCAATAACCATCTAATAAACTCATGTGGTGTGGAGAAATAAGCGAGACCTGGAGGAGGAAATGCACGTATGATAGATACTGTATATTTAATAATTTCTGTTCTAGGGATCACAGTTATAGTTGTCGCGTATGTTACGTGACCTTGTCCCCCACCAGGTACTCCAGGAACAATTGATCCACTTATAGAGAAAATTGTGCCTATGAAACCTGCCATAAAAACCGCTAAGATAGCTACAAAGAGTATTACGTAGGACAGAACCAAGAGTATTACCCCGTATAAGGCATTATTAAAGATCTTAGGCTCTTTCACTTCATCTGATATATATTTAAGAGCTATTAAGACAAGTACTAAACCGACTATAAATAGAGCTGGTCCAGTATATGGGATAATAACCAGAAGCATTAATAATGATCCGATTCCTCCGAGAAGTTTCGCTTGTGAAAGCTTTGGGGATTGAGTAAATGAGGAACTCACTTTTCCCCCTGTATACAATGTGTTTAAAGATATAAATTGGTGCATCGATCCTTTTTCTTCACTAATTTATTGTTAAAATCTTTTGTGAGTACTGAAATATGTGGTTAGCTATGAAGCATCATCATGATAAACTAGATCTTTCACAAATAAAATTTTACATCATTACTGTGAGCACATCTAAGTATCGCGAGTTTCTTGAGAAGGGATCTACTGATGACATATCTGGAAACGTGATCGAGAGGATCATTAGAGAGAGAGGTGGCAAAATTATTGGCAGAGAAATTATTGATGATGATATTCACATGATTAGATCTAGGGTGGAGAGTCTTGTTCTAAGAGAAGATATAGACATAATTGTTCTCACAGGCGGCACTGGGATAGCCCCCAGAGATGTAACTATTGAAGCGATCACACCACTTCTCGAGAAAAAACTTGATGGCTTCGGCGAATTATTCAGATTATTAACTTATCAATCAAGAGGTGAGATAGCTATGTTAACACGTGCTCTAGCTGGAACTATAAGAGATAAAGCAGTTTTTGCGCTACCAGGTTCTCCCGACGCGGCGGAGTTAGGAATAAAATTGATTCTTAGTCAAGCGACACATATAATAAGTCTATTAAGAGGTTTATAGAAAAAGAAAAGATTATTTAGGTAGTAATCCTCTCTTATCTAATTCATCAGCTAACCACTTAAGATCTAGTTTCTCGAGAGTTTCTCTGGTAGGCCTCCCTCTGACCCAGCCTCTCACCTTGTAGTAGTCTTGTAGCATCTGCTTTAACTCCACTACGTGTCCCTTGGCTGGTCCTTCAGGCATTGGTTCCTCGAGTAATCTCTTTGGTAGTGTATCGTACTCTTCTCCGTCTCCAAATGATAATATGTTGAATACTCTCTCAGCGTTATAGATTCTCTCTCCAATTGTTTCAAATTCCTCCTTAGAGATATTCCATCCTGTGACCGCGGATAATTGTTCTGCTAATACATCGCTCCAGTAAGCGAAGGACACGAATTTACATACCACTAAGCTGTCTAGTGTTGCGAATACGTCTTGGAAGTGTTTCACCCATCTACCTTTGTCAATTGGTGAGAATCTGTCTATGAGCTCAGGTATTCCGAGGACCTCTGGTGATATCATGTAGGCTCTTAAGTGGCATCCTCCTCTATTGCTGGTTGCATATGCTAATCCATGAGCTTTTGCTCCTCTAGGATCATATGCTGGTAGCTCTTGACCTCTGACAACTATTGCTAGTTCAGGTGCACCATATTTCTGGGCTAATCTCATAGCTCCCTCAGCTAAATCATCGCCTATACCGGATCTATAAGCTGTTCTCCATACTAGTTCCACAAGAACTTCTCCATTACCCCATCTAACATCTAATCCCCTAAGCTTCTCTTTAGGAACTTTTTCCTTTTTCGACTAACTCCATTAATGTTCCTATTGTATGACCCATAGATATTGTGTCTAGACCAAGTTCATTAGCTAGGTAATTAGCTTTCGACACCGCAGCTAGGTCATCAGTGCCTGTCTGAGCACCAAATGCCCACACAGTCTCGTACTCAGGTCCTCCACCCTCTCCTGTGAATGGTGGAGTGGTTATTCTGGTGTATCTAGCACAACCAATCACGCATCCCCAGCAAATCTCCTCTTTATGCTTCTCCCAATCCATTATTTCTTTAGCGATCCTCTCACCACTTATCTTATCAGCTGTTGGAAGTACACCTGTTTGGAAGTTTCTTGTCGGGAAGATCCCATGAGCATTAATTATATTAACGAGAACAGCTGTGCCGTATTTAGGTAGAGACTCTGAGGTAACAGGCGATTTCTTTGCTAAAGCAATTGATTTTGCAGAGACTTCTCTATACATATCTTCTCTAGCTATTCTAGGCTTCATATGACCTCTCACAGCAATTGCCTTAAGTTTCTTAGATCCCCACACGGCACCGTGGCCGCCTCTGCCAGCAGCTCTATTCTTATCATTCATTATCGCAGCTATTCTAGACAAATTCTCTCCTGCGGGACCAATAGTCGCTACTTTAATCTCATTAGCCTCATCTCTACCCCACAGGTGTGAGTTCTTCAATTATTCTATCAGTGGTATCATGAGTATCTTTACCCCACAGATGCTTAGCATCTTTTATCTCAGCCTTACCATCGTAGATCCATACATAAACAGGTTTCTCGGAGGCTCCCTCAATAATTATTAGATCAAATCCTGCGAATTTCAGTTCTGGGCCAAATTTACCTCCACTATGACTATCATGGATAGTGTTTGTTAATGGAGACTTGGTCACAGAGACCCATCTACCAGGTGAAACAAGACCCGGTATACCTGTTAGTGGTCCTGTGGCGACAATAGCTTTATTCGCTGGATTTAAAGGATCAATCCTAGGATCAACTTCTTTAAGCATGAAATACACTCCGAGGCCTCTCCCACCAATCCACTTCCTGAGAACATTTTCCGGTGGAAGATCCTCGATCCTTATCTTTTGATTAGTTAAATCCACTCTAAGAATTTTACCCATATAACCTCCTGGAGACGCTGAAAACACCTTCAAGTAACATATTATGCATAATTAATTTTAAAATCATATTTTTCGGGAATAAAGATAATAATATTTATTATTCTTCATTAATTAAGTCGTGATATGATTAACATGAACAACTTGATCATGAAGACAAGTGATTGGTTAATTTGCCTAAGAAATGACTCTAGACCTAGGGAGCTAATAATAGAGATCTCTACCTACTGCAATTATGCCTGTATACACTGCTTCAGATACGGAGCAAAAGACTTTAAGCAGTGTTTCATGAGTAAGGATCTTTTTACGAAGATTATTAATGAGGCAGAGAGAGTTAGTGTAAGAAGAATAATTTTCTCCGGGTGGGGTGAGCCTACTACGCATCCCAGCTTCATGGAGTTTTATCGAGAGACGAAATCTAGGGGTTTTGAAGTGGTTTTGAACACAAATGGGTATAGATTAGATACGTATTCTGAGGAACTAGTTAAGACTGAGTTAGATGAGTTGTATGTGAGTATTGATGCCATAGATGTTGAGTTATATAGTAGAATCAGAAGATTAGGGGATTTAACTATTGTGTCTAAGGGACTACTAGCTGTTAGGGAGGCTAAGAAGAGACTTGGTTTTATGAAGCCTATTGTCAAAGCAATTTTTACTGTCAATAAACTCAATGTTAGAGAGATTCCGAAAATAGTTTCTTATGCAAAAGACATGGGTATCTCGGAGGTGATATTAAGCTACTATATACCTTATCAGGGTGGTAGATTAGATATTGATTGCTTAGGAGATATGGGCTGTAGAGAGATTTTTCGTGAGAAGCTAAATGAATTAGCCCTAAGATCACTTGAGACGGGTGTTAAAATCACTAAACCAAATATAAATCCCTCCACAACAAGGTCATGTCCATTCGCGTTTAATAGAGCTCTCTTTATTAGATGCGATGGAAAAGTTAATCCATGCATATATTACTCGAGAACATGGGAGACCAAGATATTAGGGATTAAGAGAAGAATAAGAGAAGTGGTTATAGGGGATGTGTTGAGTGATGATCTCATGGATCTTTGGAGAAAAAACGCTTCATTATTCCTCAAATTATATTTCCTATCACTACCATCATGTCTAGATTGTGAGCTACAGGACTTCTGCCACTTAACTATGAGTAATGATAGTGATTGCTGGGGTAATCAACCATCATGTGCTCACTGCCCATATCTCCACGAATTATCTTACTGCCCTGTTTAATTTATAAAAGCTTTAAGACACATAGAGTCTGAGGCGATTAATTAATGAGTACTAATAAAAAGAAATATGCTTTAACAAATTGCTACATATTCGATTCATCAGGTAAATTATTTAAAGGATCTGTTGTTGTGGATCCGCCCTACATAGCTGATGTAGGAACCGAGGGATCTGTATCAATCCCAGGAGATGCAGAGATCATTGATTTAAAAGGAAAATATCTGCTCCCAGGTCTCATAGATGCTCATCTACACCTGACCGGTATGAGAACAGGAGACTTCGTTAAGGAGCCTCTTGTCACACCATATGAGACCTTTGTAGCTAGAGTAGTAAAAGATCTGGAGGAGCTGATCTACTCGGGATTCACCACAGTTGGTGATGCGGGTAGCTTAATAGCTGTGAAGATCAAGCCTGCTGTTAATGAGGGAACGATTATTGGGCCAAGAATCATTGGTGCAGGTATTCCGTTAAGCCCAACTTTTGGTCATGGGGATACTCACTATCTACCTATTGAATACGTTGATTTCAGAACCACGAAGAAATTAACACCACTAGCATCATTAATATGTGATGGAGTTGATGAGTGCAGGAAAGCAGCGAGATATGCACTTAGAGAGGATGCGGATTTCATAAAGATAATGGCTACAGGAGGAGTATTGTCTCAGAAAGATAGACCAGAGTATAGACAGTTCACACTTGAAGAGATCAAGGCAATAGTAGATGAGGCAAAGGCCGCCCACAGGTTTGTGCATGCTCACGCTCAAGGTACTGAGGGTATAAAAAACTCTATATTGGGAGGCGTGAAAGTAATTGCTCACGCAATATATATAGATGAAGAAACGTCTAAACTAGCCATTGAAAGAAACTCAGTAGTTGTCCCAACACTATCAATTGTTCAGAGAATAATTGAGGTAGGCAGCAAGATCGGGATACCTGAGTGGGGTCTTAAGAAAGCTGAGGAGGTATACGAGGAGCATATAAGTAATATTAAGAGAGCCTATAAATTAGGTGTGAAGCTCGCTACAGGAACAGATTTCGCGGGAGGACCCTTCAGAATTGGTGATAATGCCCTAGAGATCAAATTATTCGTTGAGAAACTAGGTGTGACGCCCAGAGAGGCGCTATTATCCGCCACTAAAATTGCCGCAGAAGCTGTTGGGATGGAAAATAAGACTGGAGTTATTGAGAAAGGGAGGTTAGCGGATGTGATCGTGGTAAGCAGTAACCCCCTTGATAATATTGATGTCTTAATGAATAAAGATAATATACTATTAGTTATGCGAGAAGGCAAGATACTGAAGAGACTTATATAGACATCTAGTACTTACATGCTTAAGTAGAATTTTAACACATGATCATCATCAGAAATTAATGTATCCGTATAGATCTCAGCAAACACCTTAAATATCTACTGAATTACGCGGTAGACGTGATATATTTACTAGATGCTCCTACTCATGGTTATTAGTAGTGACTAACTCATTGGTGGAATGCTTCAATAAACTAGTCGAGAACACAGATCTTGAGACCAGATTAATAGAAACTAGAAGCAGATACCTAGAAAAACAATTTATGAGATCTATATTGGGAAAAGAGATAACTACAGCAAGCTTTTAACAATCTCTATATTCATGGGTAGACCGTTTGTCCCTAGATGTTCATTCCAAATT
>JBMFIR010000049.1:0-8373 GCA_049976205.1 Sulfolobales archaeon
CATTTAATAGGTGGACACTCAGCTGTTAAGAAGTGTCTGTGGACTCATAAGGTTCTTATGGATAACATGTATTGTTATAAAGGTAAGTTCTATGGAATAGATAGTCATAGATGTATTCAAGCCTCAGTATCTACTCAGTGGTGTTGGAACGCGTGTCTCCATTGCTGGAGGATTAGACCAACAGATTTGCTAGAGGACTGGGATGAGACTAGAGTGCCTGAGATAGATGATCCTGAGTTTATTGTTGAGATGAGTATCATTGAGCATAAAAGAACGGTATCGGGTTATAAGGCTCATGGTATCGATCCGAAGAAGATCGCTGAGGCGATGGATCCTAGACATGTGGCGATTAGCCTCACAGGAGAAAATACTTTGTACCCTAGACTAGGAGAATTAATTAGAGAATATCATAAGAGAAATATAACAACCTTTCTAGTCACTAGAGCTGTTAGACCAGATATTCTCGCGAATCTTGATGAGGAACCTTCTCAACTCTACGTATCGCTTGAGGCATATGATAAAGAAACTTATGAGTATTTCAATGCACCACTTGTCCCAAGAGCTTGGGAGAAAACGTTAGAAACAATTGAGATATTACCAAGTTTCACATGCCCGACGGTATATAGAATTACTGCAGTTAAGAATTGGAATATGAATGAGAAAGCCGCGGAAGGATTCGCGAGATTAATCGATATCGGATTACCTACATTTGTTGAAGTAAAGGCGTATATGCATGTTGGCACATCTACTTATAGATTAAGTAAAGATAATATGCCTACCCATGAGGAAGTTAAGCGATTTGCCGAGATCTTATCAAGGATCTCAGGCTACAAGATAGTCTCCGAAAGTAAACCATCTAGGGTTGTTCTCTTATCAAGACTCGATGAACCATTAATAAGACACGGAAATGCTCCAGTAAATTGGTGGGATCCTGATTTAGTTGATTTCGATGAATACGCTCAAGAAAGTGTCTATGGAGAAATAACGAGTAAATGATTTACTTCCTTTTCGTTTCAGTCTTTCTTATAATAACAGTATTTGCTTGAACCGTAGCCTCTCCAATAGTATTTCCTCTAACAAATTTTCTCTTCCTCAAACCCTTCTCCTTAGGTCTGAAGCCTGGGGGTTGATTAAGTAAAATATATCTCTTCCCCGGACCTGGTAGCGTAGGTAGCATAGGCGCTCCCGCATAATCGCTCCCACCAGTAATCATTAGATTATACCCTGGCAATCCCACGAGACCTCCCTCTATAACATCACCTATCTTATACCCATATAATCTCTGAGCTCTATCAGATGGAAGTGTTATTTGATAAGATTTTGCTCTTGAGATCTCACCAACAACTCTCTCGGCACCAAACTTCTCCTTCATGAAGGTTGCAGGTATCTTAATCTCTAAACTATCAATATCCTCAACTGCGGAGATCTGAAGCGTGAAATTTACTTTCTCATTACTACTCCTCCACACTCTTGCATTCAATACGCCTAACTCAGGTTTGACTATGTCCTGCACGATCTTTGGGATCTTTGCTCTCATTAATTTTTTACCACTTTTCTCCTCATCACCATATGGTAGAGAAGGATCTCCCACTAAAATAACTTTTAACCATTTCTTCTCCTTAACATCAGGATCAGATATCACTACCTTGATCTCGGGCATCCTAAGTATCCAATACATTATAGGAATAACAGCTTATAAGTTAATGATCCAGGATTAACTCAAGTATTAAAAGCATTCAGAATCTTCCGGTTAGATCAATTGAACTCTTAATTCTTCTCAGTAAATACAGCATTAGCGAAATAAATATTAAGAGCATTACTATAGATATCCATATAACAGTGCCTGGATCACCTTTTATAATTATTGGAATAGGACCAATAATAATCACACCCAAACCACCAGTCTCCCTAGGACCTGAAGCGAGTAATAATCCTACTGAAATCGTAACTACTCCTAGAAACATTAGTAATAATCCAAGTACTAATAGATCCTCTCTACTCATTTCCAGAGATATAAGTTAGGTTAAAGAAATATATTAATTTAAACTCTTACCTTTCTTGTCTTACTGTATTAATCAATACTCCTAAGCCCGAGATCTCTGCCTCAATGATGTCTCCATCTCTAAGATATCTCTTGCTTGAATGTCCAACACCGCTCGGCGTGCCTGTAGCTATTAGATCTCCGGGAAGCAGAGTTATTCCTTTAGATATTTCTTCAATAATATCCTCTATACTGAATAACATCTCGGATGTAGTACCTATCTGCCGAATCTCTCTATTAACTCTTAACTCGAGTCTTAGCTTATAAGGATCCTCAATCTCTTCTTTTGAGACTAGGTACGGCCCAACTGGTGTAGATTTGTCCATACCTTTACCATGTAACCAGTCAAGACCTAAACCCTCAGAACTTCTCGTCTGCCAATCCCTGAAACTTACATCATTAAAAATAGTATATCCCGCTATGTGCTCCATAGCGTCTTTTTTAGTAATGTACTTACCTCTTAATCCTATAACTACGCCTAATTCAATTTCGTGATCAGCGGCTGAGCTTACCTTAGGTATTAATATAGGTTCTCTGTGACCTATTAATGCTGTCTTCGGCTTCATAAATATGTATGGTTTACTTGGTTTAGGTCTTCCAGTTTCTTGAACATGAGATAAGTAGTTAAGTGCAATACAAAAAACTCTCTGGTTGCTAGATGTTATAGGGTAGTAGATAATCTTATTTTCATCGTGAACAAGATCAGGTTCCTCGCTAGGTTTCTTCTCATATATTGATATGAGGTCTTCAACTATTCTATGAGCATATTTATTCTCTAAATACTCACCCAGATCAAAGAACCAGTGAGGAGGCTGAGATCTATATATGTATTTATAGTTTTCCACTAAATCAATTACTTTACCAGATCTATACACACCTAAACGAGGAATTTCTCGTGGTGTCGGGGCGAAATATGCTAGTCTCATCATAGACACCTATCTATATCTTTCTAAGCGATATTTAAGTCCTCAACAATATGTGTTCTTAAGTGCATTAATGAATAAATAATTGATATAATGATCTAAGGATCTGTGTCCTGAATTTATGAGTTGAGTAGCTATTAAGTACTCCTAGGATTCTATTTATGGGTATATTGGGTGAGTCTTCGAAGACTAGTTAGGAGAATACTCGGTAGGGGAGGAATTTTTACTCTGAGAAACATTATCTCAGAAATATATTTTAGAATAGGGCTATATGAAGATCCGAGGAAGTACCCGAATGGTATAACTGCTATGGTTATAACATATAATGAGGAAGATTGGGTCGAGCCCTCTATATTGTCTGTGAAAGATCTGGTTGATGAATATGTTGTCATGGACTCCTCTACGGATAAAACACCAGAAATAATAGAGAAGATTAAAAGAGAGTATGGACTAAACATAAAGCTTCTTAGAGTTCCCCCAGGTGATATAGTCGGCACTCGAAACAGGGCTCTTAGAGAAAGTAGCTACAAATGGATCCTTGTGTGGGATGGAGATTTCGTCTTATTCGAGGATAAGATCAGGATTATAAGAGATCTTATTGAGAAACTGGATCCTAGAAAACACTATTTAGTGTATTGGCCACTCATACAGTTATGCGGAGATCTTAGACATACATGTAGGGATCCTCTTCATATAGAGCATTGGTTATATACGAAATCTTCTGAGACTAGATACGATCGATTGGGGCCTGTAGATACTTTAATTGCTCCACTGAAACTCTATAAAGCGATTCTATTGAAGGAGCCGATGGGTCTACATATTCATGTTAGAAATCCTAAGAGAACAGCTATTAGACATCTATGGTATATGTATAGAGAATTATTCGATAGAACAAGAGAAGACCCGGAGGAATTAGCCAGAAAAATAGCTTTAGAGAAATATGGTGTAGAAGATCTTGAGGCTTTGGGGAGAAAAATTCAGCAAGAAACTGCCAAGGATCTACCGATTTACCAAGGATCTTATCCACGTATCTTAGAGAAATATATCAGGGAGAGATATCAGCACACTATCTAGACATCAGCTCCCTAATATACTCCTCAAATTTGTCAACAACCTTCTCCCAACTATTTCTCGAAGCATATTCTAAGCCTCTCTTAGTAAGAGGCTCATACCTACTAGGATCATTAATAAACTCTTTTAATACTTGAGTCAGTTTCTCAATGTCTCCTCTCGGAACGATAATAGCTCTCTCACTGCTCGCCACGCCTGTTTCAACGAATATATCGCTAGCGATAACAGGTTTACCATATGCCATACACTCCAGAACTGTTAAGCCAAAACCCTCCTCGGCTACCGAGGGTGCGACACACAGATCAGCTAATCTATAGTAATAATCTATATCCTCACTATCCACAACAATATTAACAATATCTTCATTGAATCTCTCATTTATTACCCTGGCCTCCAAAGAGACTCTCTCAAGATATTTTTTATCAGTTAATCCACCTATTAAATAGATCTTTAAGACATCTCTGATCCTCGGCTCTCTGTCTAGGAGATTTCTCACAGCTTCTAGAAGAATTAACTGACCTTTATTAGGAGCGAATCTACCTACTTGAATAATATCAATTAAGTTATTGTCAATATGTATCCTCTTAAACGGTCCGTCAACGCCCTCGAAACCTAATACTCTAATAGTAGCTTCATCCACTCCAAGGAAATTAATTAAATCATTCTTAACAGTATCGGTTGGTACAACTATTAAATCAACTCTTTTAGTAACTCTCTTAAGTGCCTCAACTCTTAGAAAATACTTTATTTTGTTTCTCTTTGCAATCTCTGATTTAAAGAGACCTATGTCGTGAATAACAGCTATCTTCCTAATGCTTTTTCTCATATAGAGAGGAGATGTCTCACCCCAATAGCTATTAATAATTACTAAATCAGGATTCAATGAATTGATCAGTTCTCCAGCTTTTCTCGAGAAGACGTATGTTGATATAATTGGTGCATAGAGTTTATGCTTCACAAATAAGTATTCTTGTGATGAATTTCTCTCTAGAGAAGGATGGGATCTAGTAATCACATAGGTCTTGTACCCTCTTCTAGAGAAGATCTCAGCGACCTTAGACATGAATTTTTCAGAGCCTCCTTTAATCGCAGGCCACCAACCTCTCGAAACAAACGCTATCTTCAACTAATCAATCCTCTTCTACTTTATATCCTAAGAAAGTAGTGTTCTATATTCTATTAA
This sequence comes from Sulfolobales archaeon, assembly GCA_049976205.1. Taxonomy (GTDB): domain Archaea; phylum Thermoproteota; class Thermoprotei_A; order Sulfolobales; family AG1; genus WYEN01. The sequence continues at coordinate 5,219 of JBMFIR010000049.1, forward strand.
AGACTTAGATACTCAGATCGAATGTAAGAATCGTTGCCTTAAATTTAGCCATTAAGTAAATAATTAACGTGGTGGCCCTCCGTTGAGTACCTCAAAATCCGTTAGAAAAGGATCTCCTCACCTAATGATCAAAGAAATACATGAGCAACCAAGTATCATCGATAATATTGTAAATAGAGATAGTGAGATCTATAGAAACGTTGCTGAGACCATATTGAGTAGTAAGAAGGTTTTTATTTTAGGATCAGGTTCATCATATCATGCCGGATTATATCTAGATCTGGCTTTCAAGAAACTTAGTTTAAGAGTGTATTCTTTCGTAAGTAGTGAGTATGAGAACTTCATAGATATAGCTGATCAAGACACAGTAGCTATAGCCATTAGTCAAAGTGGTACAACAACTGATACTCTAGAAGCAGTTAATACAATCAAGAAAAGAGGCTCGAAGATAGTGGGTGTAACAAATGTTGAGAATAGTCCTTTGGCTCAAATCTCTGACCACGTAGTTTATGTTGGTGCTGGTCTCGAGGAGGCTGTAACAGCTACTAAGAGTTTTAGTGGTCAAGTAGTTAATCTCATGAGAATATATGTTGAAGTTCTAAGGAGTCTCTCAAGAGATTTCTCAGGAATGTACTTATATATGAAGGATCTGCCTAAGATAGTTAGAGACCACATATATAGATCCGAGGTATTTGTGAGAGAAATAGTGGATCTTATATATAAGAGAGATAATGCATTTATTGCTGGTAGAGGATATCACTACATAGCATCACTAGAGTCCTCCCTAAAAATAAAAGAGACGTGTGGAATACATGCTGAGGCATTTTCTCTAGGTGAGATTAGACACGGCCCCAAATCAACTATAAATAATCAATACTTCTTAGGTATATCTCTTAGAGATAAAAGAGATCTTGACTTAAGTAAGAAGGTTATTGAAGAGACACAGGACAGTGATGCATTAATAATATTGTCTGCTCCTGAGGATCTGGTGGAGATACCTACTTCAGATAAGATCTTTGTAGCGAGAAGAGTCAGCATCCCAGAGGAGTTCTCCATGATCCTAGAAGTGATTCTTTATCAATTAATATCCTACTACATAGCTCTTGCTCGCCTACTAGATCCAGATCGTCCCCGTAGGCTCTCCAAAGTAGTTATTTAAGCTCTAGAGAGCCTGGATCAACTCTGTATCTAAGTATAGCGATTATACCACCTAATCTCTTTAATTTATCTCCTAGGAGACTTTCTTCAGAGACAATCACTAGCTCACCTCTACTAGATAATGCATCGAGAATAATCTTTGTTATCTTATCTCTTGTTTCTCTATCAGCTCTCATTAAAGAATCAATTAAAACAAGCTTTTCTACAGCACCTGGTATTAGGATAATTAATTTATAGAGATTATCAAGACCACTCAACACTTTCTCTGGTTCTCTTGCAAGAGTACTCATATACTCCTCTAGGATCTCCTCACCTCTAATCTCTGAATATCTCTCAAGAATTTTTCTAACAACATCTCTTCTAACTAGCTCTTGCACGCCTTCGCATCCTCCAATAGATACCTTGTCTCTGTAAACTCCTAAATTACCTAGATCTAACATATCACTTAATCTCTTGGACAGATCTCCCGGAGAACCAATAACCACAGCAACAGGATCGTATAATTTTACATATTCAATTATTTCTTTCGCAAGATCTTTTAATCTCTTCTCGAAATCTCCGTAGCTATCAATATCTCTCTTACTTATAGCTGGGAAATTATTCTCCGATAAAATCCTTAGCCCCTGACCCTGTAGTAGTGAGATACAGTAAGAATCGTAGTCTAAAGCGACTAAAATAGCTCTTCTACCTCTATTAGTTAGATCTAAGAATCTATCAATTACTCTCCGATTTATGAAACCATCTTTCTTCAGAATCTCTATACGAGAGCCTACATCAACTGAAAATGTGTGAAAAGATCCCTTGAGACCATACTCCTCAGGACCCTCCTCAACCACGCCTCGGATCCTTAATCTACCACTAAAAGGTTGAAACTCCATATGTTTTACTCTTATCGTTAAGGTCATTGGAAGTCTCTTCTTAGCTGAACCCTCAATACTCACATCCCTAAGAGTCTTCATTCTGACAAGATCATCCTCTCCAATAATCATACTTATGATCCATAGATCCTCCTCATTCTCAACAATAACTCTAATATATCCCTTATCCTCGATTAATTCCTCGATCCTCAACTACTCTCACTAAACTAAATCTGGAAAAGAAAATAAATTAATGACAACAGCTGTTAAGTAAATATTCATTGAACTAGAAATTTGCTTTATAAGAAATTTTATAATTCACTATCTCTCTTCACTTTCTCTAGATAAACCTCCCTCTATATACTCTTGATCCCTTAGTATACTAAGCTGGTCTTTGTATATCTTTTCATAAAGCTTATCCCAATTATCACTGACATATCTATTCAAATGATCTATTCTCTCAATAAATTTAGGAGATAGCCTAGGATATCCTGTCAAGAGACCTATTCTACCAAGAGCGTTCCTAGCCAGTAAATACTGTTTAATGAGATCCTTATTAGCATAAATATTCTCCGTGCGTCTCTGTGATATTTCTCTATCTGATAACTTTTCAAAATTAATCTGTATGTATTCTCTCACGAGCAAATTAGCTACTGTCAGTATAAGACTTTCCTCAAATGTATCCTTGTATTACCTATATACTCTAAAAATTGTTTCTTCAGAGTATTGTAGCTATCATCACTTCTATATCTATAGAATACGTGTCGAGAAACTGCCTCCACAAATTCTCTTAATCTAAATAGTTTTTCGAGGTCATCATATATGAATATGTAGAGAACTATTAAAGAGGAGTCGAGAAAGCCATACATTATTTTCTCAGAAGCAGATCTGTAATCAAAATTCTCTAGAGAAGGTAGCTTATTCTCAGAGATTGTTTTCACGGCCTCAGAAATACTAAATACTCCCGAGTATATTAAAGTATCGTCTACGTAGACTGCTGGTACGGAAACAACTTTTCTCTCGAGACCTGCCACGGGCTGTTTCATTGTTGATAATGGAACGTAAGGTTTATAAGCTCTGGTTTTGTTTATGTTTGTTGATGAACCACCTGGGTGATGGGAGCAATGCTCCGAGCCCAGG
>JBMFIR010000050.1:0-7741 GCA_049976205.1 Sulfolobales archaeon
AGAATAGTCCCGAGGCATCTCTATAGAATAGTGACTGAGAATAGAAGAAGATCTCGTGAGACACCAATAGCGATATGCTACACACCTAATCCATTAATTGAGTTAGGAGCATCTCTACAGCCAGAGTACGGTGTTTTTGAGCTTGAGGTAGCTAATAGATTAACGAGTGGTTCCCTAAGGATCTGTAGAACGCCGATCCATAACTTGCCAGTGCCCTGTGAATGCTCACATGTTATTGAGGCCAGGGTATCTCTCGAGGATCATGAGGAAGGTCCTTTCACAGATATATTAATGACGTATGATATCATTAGAAAAGAACCTCTCATAAAAATCGACGCTATCTATATGAATAAACTAAATTACCCATTCCACATAATACTGCCTGGGGGTCAGGAACACAAGATCTTGATGAGTATTGGTAAAGAAGCCGATATATTCTTCGCAGTGTCCAAGGTCGTTAGAAGAGTGCGTAAAGTAAGATTAACAAGCGGAAGCGGCAATTGGCTGCACATCGTAATCTCCGTAGAGAAGAATCATGATGGAGACCCTAAGAACGCTATAATGGCGGCATTCACAGCTCATCCATCAGCTAAAATGGTTATTGTAGTAGATGAAGATATAGATCCAGATGATCCGGAACAAGTTGACTGGGCAATAGCGACACGTTTCCAAGCCTCAAGAGGATTAGTAGTTATTCCTCACGCGAGGCTCAGTAGCCTAGATCCCTCATCAAGAGACGGGTTAGGAGACAAGATAGGTATAGACGCCACAGCTCCTCTAGCGGAGAAGAAGAAATTCGAGAGAGCAAAAATCCCCGAGGAACATAAATAGATACTATCCCCATATAATCCCAATCATATGTAATATAGAAACATTCGTTATTATGTCATACAATGTTGTATATGACAGATGTATGACAGAAGTAATAAGCATAAGAGTTCCGAGAGAATTGAAGATAAGAATGAAAAATTTTAAGAACATTAATTGGAGTGAGCTTATAAGAAGATTTATCGAAGAAACCATAACTCGATACGAAGTAGAAGAGATCATTAAGAAAATCGAGGAGAATTTAAGAGATGTACCAGAACCTCCGCCAGGCATTATTACGCGATGGATCAGAGTTGATAGAGAGAGTCATTGACTCCTCCTTCTTAGCGAAATTTATTCTCAAGGAAGAAGATTAAGAATACGTGAGATATAGCGTGAAAGATCACGAACCTTGGATCTGGCGATCAAAGAGGTGCTAATGCAATTTGGAGAAGAGTGATGTTTTAAAGGACATAGATGAGGAGAAAGCTCTTAAATTACTTGATGATCTCCTTACTGTAAGAAATGTAGCACAATAGTTGAGTCTCAAGATCAATATCTCGATCAGGCTTTAAGAATCGTCATGAAACACAAAATACCGATCTATGACGCATTTTTATCGCACAGAGTAATGTTAGAAATACTACCTTAATCACCTCAGATAAGACTTAATGCGAGATCGCTAGTAGAATCGATGTTGAATGCTTTTATTTGCACTAATCCATAGGTATAACTCTACCTCTTCCCCCAGGCCTACTCTTAAATAATTTTTCGAAGAACTTAAAAGATGACTGCGACACTATTATTTTCCTTTATAATATTTCGATAGTTTTTTACTAACTATTATTATTCCCCAAGGCTTCTCAAGGTTTTCTCAATTATGTACTAACGAAAGATGAGAATTATAAGACAGAGGAAAAACTATACGTATCTTTAATCAGTCTATTCCTCAGTTATATTCATTTTAAAAAGATCCTGGATCACCAACATAATGCTTGCTCTTTTAATGACTTCTCTAGTTAATTATAAGCTATAGATCTTATTATAATTTATAAAATATAAAAATAATCATGATGCGAATATTTACTTAGCTATTAACTTGAACCTAAACTTATTTAAAGAGGCTTTGTCTCATTATCAAAATTATGCGTTTTGAGAGAAAAGTTCGAGCAGCAGGATTCATTATATGAAATCATTTATTCATAAAGAAGGCTAAATAACTATAAAACCAAAAAATTATAATTATTAAACGTATTATACTAATTAAAATTATGCGATATAGGTAATATTGATTAACTAAATATACATTAACATAGCTGTTTATCTAGCGCTAATTCTCGTTTGTAAAAATTTATATTCTTACCATTATTATTTTTATACGAGGATGAATTTTTATGTTGAGTAGAGGTGTGGGTAAAGCTACATATATAGTTTTAATGATTATACTATTTATAATAGGGATCTTTGCTGGCTACGGTATTGGTTTAGGCGCTGCTCCTACGAAGATAACTACAGCCACTATAACTATAACAACTCCTGCGCCAGGTCCTGGTGCTGTTGTTTCTACACTAACAGTCCCTGTCCCTACAACTGTCCCATACACTATTTCCGTACCGGCTCCTGGTGCGGCTCTGCCTAAGGAGATACCTATTGGTGTATTAGATGCGTTGAGCGGCGCATTTGCATCATATGGTATAAGAGGGCAGTACGCTGCTAAATTAGCTGAGAGAGATATTAATGATTTTGTGAGTAAACTTGGTTTAGGAGTAAGATTCGTATTCTACTACGAGGACTATGCTACAGACCCTAGCGTAGCTTTACAGAAGGCGCAGACACTTGCTGCGAAAGGTGTTAAAGTAATTATTGGTGGATTAATTAGTGGAGCCACGAAGCAGATTACTCCGTATGCCACGGCGAATAAGATAGTTGTTATTACAGGGACATCAACTGCCCCCCGAGAAGTTGTTGCTCCACCGGGAGGCTATGTCTTTAGGACACTACCAACAGTTGAGTACGAGGGTGTGGGTACCGCAGCTTTAATGAAGCAGCTTGGTTACACTAGCGCAATAGTAATCACGGCTGATGAAACTTATACTCAGTCTTTTAGAAAAGCTTTCTTGGACTCCGCTAAAACTGCCGGAATAAGGATCGTTCTAGATCTAGTTTTCCCAACAGATCAAAAAGACTTCAGCCCACTACTCGACCAGATGGAGAGAGAGATTAGCACGAGACTAGGTAAAGAGAAAATAGCTATTGTAGCTAGCACATGGGAGGATCACGCCGCAATAATACTCCAGCAAGCTCAGGCTAGAAGAAGCGTGGTTCTACAAGTGCCTTGGTTCGCTGCAGACACTATTCCACTAAGCACATTAATACTACAACAAGCACTTGAGCCAGCGACAAAAGCCAAGTTAATAGGAGCACTATTCACACCTGCTGCATCAAAAGTATATGATAGTATTAGAGAGAGAATGTTAAAGGATCTTGGTCAAGAACCAGATATATATGCCTTAGCCGAATATGATGCTGCGTGGATTGCTGCGTTAGCAATACTTTTAGCAGGGAAATACGATGGTGATACAATCAAAAACGCTGTTCCACTAGCAGCAAAAATTTATTGGGGAGCCACAGGAAATATTGAGTTTAATGAGAAAGGAGATAGAGCATACGCAGACCTAATATTCTACGCAGTAGTAGGAAAAGACTGGGCTAAAGTAGCAATATACAGAGTACTCACAGGAACAATTGAGTGGTTGATACCAAGAGATCAGTTAGGTGTCTAATAAAAATCTTTTTTCTTTTTTTACTATAAAATTAGAGTTGTTACACCATGAGTAATTTTATACTTAGGACACAAGGAGTTGTTAAGAGATTTGGTGGATTAATTGCTGTTAATAATGTCTCCATAGATGTGTCTAGGGGGTCTATAACACTTCTCATAGGACCTAATGGTTGCGGAAAAACAACTTTAGTAAATGTTATTACGGGGATCTATAAACCTGAGAGTGGTAGAATATACTTCAAAGATAAAGATATTACAGGTTTATCACCTGATGAGATATTTAGAAGAGGATTAGTGAGAACATTTCAGATACCAATGCCTTTTCAGAAACTAAGTGTATTAGATAATCTGCTAGTTTCTGCTAGGAGAAATATTGGGGAAAGCTTCATTGGGCACTTTATAAGGAGTAAGTGGATCTCTGAAGAAGATAGATTAGTCGAAAAAGCATTTAGGATCCTTAAAATGATTGGTTTGGATAAATACTGGGATAGAGAAGCCTCAACATTAGACGCAGGCGGATTAAAACTTCTTGAGATCGGTAGAGCACTTATGTCAGATGCTGAAATGATTGTACTCGATGAACCAATTGCTGGCGTTAATCCAAAGATGGCTCATAACGTATTTTCGCATATAGTTGATCTAAGGAATAAGTTAGGTGTCACATTTCTCATCATTGAGCATAGACTAGATATTGCTCTGAGATATGTTAATTACGTGTATGTGATGAATAGAGGAGAAATAATTTCTCAAGGAAACCCAGAGGCTATAATCTCTGATGAGAAAGTAAGAGCTGTGTATATGGGTGGGGTTTAGGTGCTGACTATAAATAAATTGAATTCTGGTTATGGTAAACTACATGTATTATATGACTTATCTCTAGAGGTAAAAAACAGAGAAATAGTAGCTGTCTTAGGACCAAATGGGGCTGGGAAAACGACTTTACTTAACAGCATATTTGGTTTAGCAGATATTTACTCAGGCGAAATATTATTTGAGAGAGAGAATTTAGTTGGTAAACCTCCACATATTATTTCGAGAAGAGGGATCGCGTATGTTTTTCAGTTAATGAATATATTCCCTAATCTAACAGTTGAAGAGAACCTAAGATTAGCAGCTAAATTCACTAAGGGATCTAAGGAAGATATCTTGTCTAGACTAGAGAGAATATACAATCTATTTCCTATATTGAGAGAGAGAAAAAGACAGTTAGCAGGTACATTAAGTGGTGGAGAGAGACAAATGTTAGCTATCTCACTAGGTTTAGTAAGAGATGCTAGGTTTCTGCTATTAGATGAGCCTTTAGCTGGTTTAGCTGTTAAATATGTTGATTTCTTAACGAAGAAATTCAATGAGTTGAGAAGAGACCTAGGCATATCTATACTACTAGTTGAGCAAAATGTTAGAAAAGCTCTTGAGATAGCCGATAGAGTATATGTCTTGGTTAGTGGTAGAGTAATTTTCGAGGGATCCTCAAAGGATCTTTTGAGAGAAGAGGAGATTATGAGAATGTATCTGGGGGTGAGTAAAGAGTGATTGAGACAGCTCTCAGCGGATTAGTTTATTCATCTCTACTATCTCTAATGACTCTAGGTATAACACTTCTGTATAGAACAACAAAAGTACCAAATTTTGCACATGCATCTTTCGTGACATTAGGTGTTTACTCGAGTTATACTCTATATCTACTTAAACTAAATCCCTACTACGGAATAATACTAGGCTTTGTAATATCTGGTTTAGTAGCACTCTTGCTATTCTATGCTATTCTAGAGCCTCTTAGAAGGAGAAGAGCATCTGTATTCATGCTTATGATGGCTACATTAACTTATGATATAACATTCTTTGGCGTAGTAAATGTCTACGCTGACTATTTACAGACGACTTTCAAGGTGCCTGCTAGAAATGTTTTCTTAGCCGCCGCCGACATTGAGATCATGGGTTTAAGAGGAATACTTATTATAGCTCCTATAGTATTCGTAGTGTCTCTAGCATCAATGTATATATTGCTATACAAAACGTATATTGGCGTGGCTACTCGCGCTATTATGGAGAATCCTATGCTAGCGTCTAGTATGGGTGTGAATGTTAGTCTCATGCTGGCTCTATCATGGTTCTTAGCTGGTGGATTAGCTGGTGTCGCAGGATCACTTTACCCAATGTACTCAGCTGGTAGCCCATCTATTGGGATGATGCTAATAGCCATAATGTTTTGTGCTAGTATACTCGGGGGTTTAGAGCATGTGTGGGGCGCTCCTATAGGAGGTTTTATTCTGGGATACGCGCAAACTGTGCTAATATCTATTCTGGTATCCTACCTAGGGCTCTACTGGATCACTGCTTATCAAAATATGATTGTTTACTTAGTTCTAGCAATAACTCTCTTAACGATACCTAGAGGAGTTGTTAGTCTTATCCTTAGGAGGTGACGTTTGGATGGATAATGTGTTAGGGGTTTTCTCAATATTCATTGCTGACTCAATAACTTTCTTCTCGATTTATTTAATGCTTAATCTAAGTCTAAATATTGAGAGAGGATTAGCTGGAATACCTAATTTCGGACTTCTCCTGAGCTATGCTGCGGGAGCTTACATAACTGGTAGCTTAGGTGGAAGAATCGCTATGTTTTTAACAGGCACACATCTAAATATTGATCCTATTGAGAATTCAGCAGATGTGATATCCGCGGTCAATCCCTTGCTAGAACATAGTGCGGGATTATCAATAGTCTATATGCTGATAATGTTGTCAATAAGTGCTGGATTTGGAGCACTCATAGGATTAATTCAATTAGGTCCTGTGATAAGATTAAGAGAAGATTATTTAGCAATAACACTGCTAGCGCTCGCGGAGATCCTTAATGAGATAGGTAGAGTATATAAACCAATGCTCAATGGCCCCATGGGCGTCTCTGTCCCAGACCCTTTCTCATGGGCTGGTAGAGATCTTAGATTTTATGTAGCTTCTTCAGAGATATTTCTCATAGCACTACTAATATTCATATACACAGAATACTTATCTAGATCTCCACTAGGTAGAGTATTTAGAGCTATAAGAGAAAATGAGATCGCTGCTGCGTCACTAGGTAAGAGTATTGTTAGATACAGAGCTATTGCCATGATCCTTGGTTCAGCAATAGCTGGTTTATCAGGATCATTATTCACGCTCTACCAAGGATCTATTACACCAACACTAACAAGATTTCAATGGACATTTCTACCCTGGCTAATGCTCTTCTTAGGTGGAATAGGTAATAATATAGGTGTATTAATAGGGACACTCATATACGTGTTCATTAATAGAATAATTATCATGAATAAACACTATCTCGCAGCAATTCTCCCATTCGATATTGTTTGGTTCGACTACATATCACTAGGTATAGTAATGGCTCTAATCTTGATTTATAGACCTCAGGGAATACTCCCAGAAAAACCTTATATACCGAGTAGAGTTAGGAGAATAATACAGGAACTCACAAAAGAATCATAGAGATCTATGGTATCAAATGAATTTTTATTTGATCTCTCTCAAAACTCTTCTCCATAGCCTCAACACCTCTACTTAGAGAATACACTCCAGTAACTAACGGATCTGTCTTGATCAATCCCATTCTCAAGAGCTCTATGGCTTTATCAAATGGTCCACAACGACTACCAATTATTCTGAGTTCTTTCACAATCGCATATGTGTAATTAAAAGTCGTCGGTGACCCATGTGTTGATTTAGCCGCTACGACCCCTCGTGGCCTAGTTATTTGGGTAGCTAGCTCGAGTCCTGAGGGGTCTCCTGTTGCCTCCACGACATAATCAAATCCTTGCCCCTCTGGGGTTTTTCTCTTCACGTAATCCTGCAGATCCTCTAGAAAAACTACTTCATCAACTCCTAAGTCCCGTGCTAACTTAGCCTTAGGACTATCTCTCCTAGCCACCGCCACTAGGAGCCTGGGTCTCAGGAGTTTCAGTACTTGTATTGATAATAACCCTATCGGCCCCAAGCCTATGACAGCTACTCTCGAGAGTGGTTTCGGAGGCTCCATCTCGATCATCTCAATAATTGCTGCTAAAGGCTCTGTGAAGACTGCTTTCTGAGGCGGTAAATCATCTACGAAATGAATAACATCTCTTCTTGTCACCAGATACTCAGCCATTCCAC
>JBMFIR010000051.1:0-7489 GCA_049976205.1 Sulfolobales archaeon
CTATTCCTAGCTCGGGATCCTTCTCTGGAGGAGGATGATCTATCCAATACCAATTCTCTCTACCACTAATATTGTCGACAACAAGATTCATCTTAACCAATTCATTTAATAGATAAATTCTTTCTCTACTAAGCAGAGTATCAGGATCCTCAATAGCCTCAAGTAAATATCTTCTCTCAACCTCGCCTAAAGAGGATATGAAGATCTCTATCCCTTTTCCTCTTATAAGCTCCACAACTACTTTCTCAGGATCCCAGTGAAAGCTGTACAGTAGCCCTAGTAGTCTTGGATTTCCACCAGTTACTCTCCAAATATCCTCGTAGGATGGCTTATCGCCGGGGATCTGCTCATATAATTCCTTGAACCCCTCCTTAGACATATTCCACATAGGTCTAATCTCAGCCCATAGATGCCTACCAATCTCTCTACGAGAAAGACCCTCACTCGTTGCTACAACAGCAACAATTCTTTCATAATTAGCGGGGGGATACTCTATAACACCTAGAAGAGCCTTGACATACAAAGCGGATCTCTCTACACCAATCACATGAAACGCTTCGTCAACAATTACCGCTACTCTACCTCTTCCTAATCTTATTAACTCTCTCGCTATATCAATGATCATGTTAAGGATCTTTCCCCAAATCCCCTGATTAGTAGCTTCCCTAATATCCCTAAGTAAATGTTTCCTTAGATCCATTAATCCTATGTCTAAATCAACGATCTTCTCTATTGGGTTAATGTATATTATGTCGTAATTCATTTCTTTCAGCGCCTCTATTGATTGTCTAAGCCAAGAACTCTTACCACAGCCCTCAGGACCAAAAACAACTTGAGGAAATCTAGTACCTCTCTCACCCCACTCTCTAATCTTCTCGAGAGCAGCTTCTCTATCTGAGAACTCGACCTCTACTCCTCCAGCGAGCTTTAACCTTATTTTATTCACTTGATCTACACCAAATCATTTTGCCGTAATTATCTCTACATAATTTATTCATCAACATGTTAATATTATGTTTAATGACTAATCTAGTGATGAAGATTTATGAGGTCTCGGAACACGGGGATCAAGACTGCTTGGGGCCTTATAGACGCTGAGATGCTCGGGAAAGGAAGATCTTTAGCTATATATGTGTTGGGCTCAACACTCACCTCTACTATACCTAATATCTCATTAGCTGGGCAAATGCCTCTCGCAACACTGTTTACACCCGCTTTAGATGCGGAGTATGTATATTATGGTGAGCCTATTTCACTTGATATAATTCCTACGACACCTACTGGTATACCTACTCCAGCGATCATCACTAGAGTATCACTTGAGTTATCTAAGCAATCTTACTTATTTATTGACGCTGGCTCATATATTGAGCCTAAGATCCCTTTGATTCAGTTGCGTAATAGAAGAGTTGGGGACAGAATCGATTTAAGAGACGCATTGCCTAAAGGCGCTTCAGAGAAATTATTCAAAGAGTCTCGTGAATTAATTGAGAGATTAGGTAGAGGAGTAGATGCTGTCTTAATAGGTGAGAGTATACCTGCTGGAACAACTACGGCAATGGCGATCCTAAGAGCCTTCGGCTTCGAAGCCGAGGATCTCGTGAGTAGCTCAATGAAGAATAATCCCCTAGATCTCAAGAAAAGTGTGGTGGATAAGGCAATTAAGAGAATAAGAGATCAAGGAGATCCATTTCATATAAACGATGTTGTGGGAGACCCTGTTCACATAACCATAGCAGGATTAGTCTCAGGCGCGATGAGAAATAATTCACTTGTGATACTCGCGGGCGGGACACAAATGCTGGCTGTCATAGCATTACTTAAGGCGATAGATGGATCTAGATTAGAGAGAGTTGTTCTAGCAACAACTAAATGGATCATGAAAGACAGAGGAGACAAGATAATTGGATTCATAAAAAAGATCGCTCCCGAGATCTCGGTGGCGTACTCAGACCTAGGCTTCGAAGACTCACCCCATGAAGGATTAAGAGCATACGAAGAAGGATATGTTAAAGAAGGTGTAGGAGCCGGAGGAACAAGTCTCTTAGCCATGGCCAAAGGCGTTGATAGAGATCATCTCATTAGATCTATATATAGAGAGTACGAGAGGATCATGGGGAGAATATGAGTAGAATTATTCGAAGTGATGAAAATTACTTAGTAATAGATCTATTAAGAGAAAAAATGATTCTATCAACCGCAGCATGCCCCAAGATCTATGAGACAGCTAGATACATTATCTACAAGAAAGTTCCCAAAGACTTCGGCTACGTAGATCTGAATAAATACTGTGAGGAAGTAAGTAGCGAGCTCGGATTTGATCGCAGCGAAACAATTATTTTCTTAACAGCAACAGACATAACAAAATACATCTACGAAAAAGAGATCTATAGAGACGTGGAGGTGGAGATATACACCACAATAGGTCTAGAACACCCCTCTTGTCTAGGTGAGGAACCCGCCAACTATTTCGGGACAATAAATGTTTCCGTGATCACTGATAAGAAATTTAACAAGATAGGAATAGCAGATCTATTTAGACTAGTATCAGAGATCAAGGGATTATTACTTGGGCTAGGAGGGCCATTGTGCCTAAATAAGCCCTCGGTAGGAACAGCATCAGACGCAACACTAGTAGCATCAGTCTACGGAGAAGATGGGGAGAGCTTCTCCGGGCCCGCAACAGATATTGGGGTAGCGGTGTCAAGAGCCCTCTCCAAAGCCTTGGGTAAATACCTTAGGAAAATCCCGCTGAATGAATATATTAAATACGCCTTGGGTTTCGGTGATCTAGAGACTCTTCTGAGGTATTCACTAGAGATCTATGATAAAGCCCCTATACCAAATCTCGACATAAAATTGGTGGAGAATGAATTAAGAGATGAGTATAGAAGACTCTTCAAAGATCCTAATATCCTAGCTCTTATTAGAGGCATTAGGCTACTCGAGATGTATATCGCACTGAATCTACTGCCCTTCCTAGGTCAAGAGGAGTATGTCAGCGACTCTCAGGGGCTAGTAATTGATGAGTTGCTTGGGAAGTCGCTAGCTGAGTACATAAATGGCTTCAAAGGTTTACTAGCCTACTATTGGATTGATAGATTGAAGAAGAATATGTTTCCAGAATTAAATAGGCTACCTCCATTAACAGATGATCTCGTCGCATCATTAATAGGATCTGTGTTGAGTAGATTATATGATAGATACACGAGATAGTGCTTCATCGATCTATCCAATAGATATCGTTATTATGGCTGGTGGAAAAGGATCTAGACTAGGTGGTTTAGAAAAACCTCTGCTAAAAATCTGTGGTGAGAGAATTATTGATCATGTAATAAGAGAAGTTAAGTAAATTAGGCATAGGAGAATAATTATTTGCACTAGAAAAGAGTTATTTAATGAGCTACTCTCCTTAGCTAGTCGCTGTGTAGAAGTTATTGAGTGTCCTGGTAAAGACTATGTCGAGGATCTCAATTACGTATTCACAAAAATTAATTTCCCTGCACTCATTCTTCCCTCAGATACGCCATTTATCACGAGTAGAGTTATTGAGAAGTTTCTTAGAGAAGCATTCTCTACGAGAAGTGATGTGATTACCTTGATGAGATGTGATAAAACCAGATGCGTGGAGACAGGCATCTCCTTATTTAATAAGTCAGGAGGTGAGTGGAGCAATATATTTTTTAATGATATCCCAGAATTAAGAGATATAGATACTCCAGAGGATCTTTTGTGGGCTGAGAAACAATGCGTCTCCATGGGGGAGTTAGAGAAGCAGAGATAGATTTTAGTGTAAACACAAATCCTCTTGGATCACCGGAGAGAGTGCGCGAGATCCTAGCGAGATGTTTGGAAAAGAGAGTATACGAGAGATACCCAGACTACAACTATTCTAGAATAAAGAGCCTATTAGCTGATTTCTATGGAGTACAAGAAAAATATATTGTGCCAACTAACGGCGCGGCTGAGGCAATTAATCTAGTTATAACAGCTTTTAGGCCCAGCAAAATAATTGTTTTAGAACCATCATACGGAGAGTACGAGGATTTTGCCAAGGCACTAGGTATTGAATATAGAGATACCTATATGAGGATTAGTGGCGAAAGATTCTATGTGGATACTCATGAATTAGAGAAGGAGTGCGAAGAAGACTCTCTAATAATAATCACTAATCCAAATAATCCAACGGGGTCATACAGTGATCGCAGAGAATTAATTAATTTTGCTAAGAGATGTGAAGCAAGAATTCTTCTGGATGAGGCATATATAGAGTTATGTGACTCATGCCCTATAGAGATTGGGGAGATCCCTGAGAACATAATTATTATCAGGACATTGACAAAGTGGCTCTCTATACCTGGTCTAAGAATCGGTTTTACATACACATTAGACGAGAAACTTCTTGAAAAAATAGATTTACTAAGACCTCCTTGGAATATTAATAGTTTTGCGGAGTGCTTGGTGGAGGAGTTATTCATGGATAAGAAGTATTTAAGAGATTTTATTGAGATATCCAGAGAATTCATAAGATCTGAGAGAAGTAGATTAAGAGATCTCCTGAGAAAACTGGGTGTCAGAGTATATGAGAGTGATACGAATATTCTACTTCTCGAGCTGGTAAATGCCCAAGAAATAATTAAGAGACTCTGGAGAAGAAAAATAGCTGTTAGAAGCTGCGTGAATTTTAAGGGTCTAGGATCTAATTACATAAGGATCGGCATTAAGAGTAGAGATAAGAATGATTTATTAATAAAGTACTTGAGTGAGGAGATCAGTTCTGGCGGTCAGAGATCTGTGGAAGAACTTCACTGAATTACTAGGTTTACTCACCATAATCCCTGTATCTTCAGAACACAGGTTAGAACTTAATTCACTTTATCTAATCTCTTTAGTAGGACTGATCAAAGGTTTATTGGTATCTTCTTCTCTTCCATTGATCTATTTCTTTAGTGGAGAATATTTGTTTATGTTAGTGGCTCTCGTGATAGCGATACACTACATTATTCAGGGTTTTCTTCATGCAGATGGTTTTATTGATTTTAGTGAAGCAATTATTGCCTCCAGATCTGGCGCAGATCCCTATAAAGTTATGAAGGATGTTCACAAAGGATCTTTTGCAATAGTTGTTTTCGCGGTGTATATGCTTATTCTCTACAGCACATTAGTGACTCTCTTCACAATAAAGTCGCTACCTTCAATATTTCTAATAATAGTCTCATCTGAGACATTCTCATTGATCTCATCACTATTTTTGTCGTATATAGGTAATGAGCCTCCTGAGGGTATGGGGAGGATATTTAAGAAAAACTTGAGGGAAAGAGATCTTGTCATAAGCATATTAATAAGCTCAGCGGCAATATTAATACTCTCTACGACACTGGGGGTTGCCATAGCAAAGATTATTATTCTACTAATCACATCTCTCCTGTCTCTAACGATGTCTACTGCATTAACTTATTTTCTCTCCAAGAGAATACTTGGGTTTGTGAGTGGTGACGTGTTGGGTTTCTGCATAGAGTTAACATACTTATTAATACTCTCAACAGGTGTATTGTTCTGATACTCGATTGGTTACTCCCGAAGGATCCTCTTGAGGCTATGTTGATAATCTTAAGTAGCCTAGCACTAGACATCATATACCCTTATCACAGCGGTATTCTATACAGGATCCATGTTGTTCACACATCTTATATGATGGCTCTTAGATTATTCAAGAAGGCTCCGAGAACTAAACTTCATGGGTTACTGATATGGTTGTTTACTGTTGTATCACACATTGGTTTATACATTATAGTTCTATATGCTTCATCAATGGTGCATAGGATCCTCTGGCTAATTGCATCGATCTATGTGCTTAAGAACTCGATCTCTCTGAAACTGTTACTAAACCATGTACGAGGAGTCGAGGAATGTCTCAAAGAAAATAATTTAGAGTGTGCAAAGAGAAATGTTTCTGGTATAGTGAGGAGAAGAGTTGATGATCTCGGGTCAGGACATGTAGCATCAGCAGCTCTAGAGTCTCTCTATGAGAGCCTTGTAGACGGCTTCACATCTCCTCTACTCTACTATGTGTTTCTGGGGCCTCTGGGATCTCTTCTACAGAGAATTATTAATACACTTGACTCAGCATTAGGCTACAAAGAACCAGAGTATAGAGAAGTCGGCTGGTTCTCAGCTAAGGCGGATACTATAATAAACTATGTGCCCGCGAGATTAACAGCTTTCATCGAGATCTTGACTTGCCCACTGATCAAAGGATCTCTACTAGAAGCATTCAAGATCTATAATAGAGATAAAGATGCCACAGAGAGTATGAACGCAGGTCACCCAATGGCTGCTGCCTCCGGGTGCTTGAGAGTTAAGTTAGAGAAGATTTCCTCCTACACAATTGGTAGAGAATATGATCTTCCTAAATGGAAAGATCTTCATAGCGGAATCATACATGCAATATTGATCACGGTAATATTTTTATTAATCGTATTTATCCTCATAATAGCAATTCAGCATCTGCTCTCGATAGTGATAAAATAATAATTTCTCTATGCATTCAGTAGCAAGGGGATAAATCTCGAGAATAAATACATCATGTGAGTATTTTACTAACAAGATCTTTGAAAAACTCACAGAAGTTATCAAAAGATCAGAATGCGACTGTTTGGCATTAAGCGGAGGTATCGATACATCAGTAATCTTACTAGCGTCGCTAACAGCTGGTATTAAGCCGAGAGCATACATAGCCATATATAGAGAGGGTGTGCCTAAGGATCTGGTCTACACCGAGTACTTAGCCAAAATCTTTAATATAGATCTCAGATACGTATTTATAGATCCACTCCAAATTGAAAGATTAAAAAATGAAGTTATTAAATGCGTCGGAATCGATAAACTCGATTCCCACGGGGACGGCGGCTGTATAGAGATTAGAAATGACATAGTTTTCTACTCCGTTCTTGAGAAAGCGAAGAGAGATGGTTGTAAATGCGTTTATACAGGTAGTGGAGGAGATGAGGTATTCCTAGGCTACTCATTTCTGCTGAATTTAACTGAGGAGGAGATCATGAAGAAAATAGATTCTTTAATTAACGGCAGATACCCCGAGATCGAGATCGCCAATTGCGTGGGTATAAAGATCGTTGCACCTTATCTAGAAGAAAAAATTCTAGAAATAGCTAAACAGATACCTATAGGCTGCCTAAGAACTGTTTCTATGACTGGAAAAGAGATCCTTAGAGAAATTCTTGCTTCAAAAGATCTCTATTTAATCAGTGAGAGAAGAAAAACACCAGCTGAGAGTGGAGCAGGAACTATATCAATATGCAGATCTAAATATGATATATGAGTATCAGAACCATGCTACTGGATTTCTAGGATAACCTCGAGGAACTCCTTAAAATCAATTGCCTCAAATATATTAGTCTATAGGCTGGTTTTCAAAGCTCTGAATACACATATTCTTCATTATCTAGAATCTTCTCATTACCTGCCCACA
>JBMFIR010000052.1:0-7405 GCA_049976205.1 Sulfolobales archaeon
CTTGATAGTTTTTAAGTTCAGACTCAGGATCTTGTTTACAGCATAGTTTAATGCCAATCTATATCTTTCGAGGAGCTCTACGGCCTCTGGCTCAGGGCTAACCCTCACGCCTATTGAAAGGGTTAGCACTCCCTCATCACCAGAGCCCATAGAGCCCCTCCAAAAATGATCAAAGTCCCAAAAGACTAATAAAAATTAGACATCCCCCGCCCTTTAGGGCGGGAAGGAGGTCAGGTCGATAACTAACTCGATCCCTAGGCTCCTTAGTAGATTTATGAATTCATCTATTTCAAGTCCTGAGTAGCCTATTGTGTAAATAACATGGCTTTGTCTATTGATACAATTCTCGATAATATCACCTACCTGTGATTACTATAGATATGGTAGAAATATTGTTTTCTTAGGTATGTATCTTCCTTTGATATTGATTTTATAACCGCATCTAGGGCATCTATAAGTATCTCCCTCACGCGAGACATTAAAGTATTCGACGCGGAAACCTATTCTACCAATCAATAATTTCCCGCATCTAGGGCATTTAGTGGATTCATAGACTGGATCCCCGATATTTCCTACGTAGACGTACTCTATTCCACTCTTCTTAGCCTCCTCAGCTATCTTAAGTAGCTTACTAATAGATGTGGGTGGTTCTCGCCAGTTGTGTGCTGGGTAGTATCTATTTATGTGTAGCGGTGTTTCATTCCCCAGGTATCTGAGGTGTTGATCTATGATCCATTGATAGCATTCTTCAAAATCATTAGTATTCGTAACCACTAGATAAACCATTTCAACATGTCCATTATTATCAAGTATATATCTAGCGTTTCTGTAAATAATGCTGTGATCAATTGATGCCAGTGCTCTACGCATTTTTGGGCACCCCTTAATATCAATACTCCACCCATTGACCCCGATCTCGAGAAGCTTCTTTACCGCCTCGAGAGTGAAGTATCCATTAGTAACAATAGATCCGTACAAACTCTTTCTTCTACCAAGATCAAATACATCCAGTAAGAAATCAAATAATGTAGCCGGCTCATTAAAACTCGCGTTAAGACCCTCATCACCACTAGCCAATGCTAACTTAACTAAATCCTCTGGAGAGTATTTATTGCTACTATGAAGAGGATCAGAGAAACTAAGAAAATGATTCTGGCACCATGGGCAATAAAAATTACATCCATACCCCGAGAATGTCAATGCCGTACTATTAGGCCAGTAGTGGAAGAACGGCTTAATCTCTATAGGTCTGCTCTCTACAGCACTTATCACTCCATAGCCTACATGGTACAAGACACCATCTATATTAACATAATTTCTACATATCCCACGCCTCATATTCTCAATAACACATCTTCTCTCACAAATCAAACATTTGATCCTAGAGTCCCCAAGCCTCTCATAGTGTTCTTCGCGACCTCTGTGTAGCAATTCTTTATTTATCTTCATACTACCCATTCAAAAACTATGGGTACATGCGTTAATAATATAGTGAGGTATCCACTTAATTGACTGTGCTAAAAATATTCAAGATCGGCTCGATCCCCGAAGAATTCATGAGAGAGGTAGAGACTATACTAAGAACATTCTACAGTAGCGTGAATACAGATCTTGAATACGTTGAGGTCTATGTATACGAGACCTCTGAGAAAAAGAGATATTATCTTCACTCAGAAGCCACTGAGCTCGGTGTACTTGCCTTAGGTGATTTCATAGTTTCTCATGATGCTTGGAGAGGTTGGCCAAGAATTCATGTGGACTATGAGTTATGCAAAGATCTTAGCAAAGAATACTTAGAGACATTACTGATCCATGAGGCAGTGCACAGTGTTCTACATGGATCAATTGATTTCTACATAGCATCGATCAGCGGAGAGTTATTAGAAGAATTCGATCCTTATGTAGCCTCGGAGATAATATATTTAGCCTCAGTAATAGTGAAGGATCTAGATGTATTCAGGTTCCTCATAAGAAACAATATGAGTAGATACGTCGAGAAGTATCTAGAGCTCAGCGTTAATAAATGGTTGCCTGATAGCAACTGCGGAGATATTATCGAAACACTAAGTATCTTAAAACTCCTTCTACCATGTGTTTATCTCAGATGCGACTTAAGTAAGATGAATCTGCCTCGAGACTGTATAAAGATCATTTCTAGAGAATTAAGTAGATTAGCAGATCTATATAATGTATGCGATAACGACTTCGACTGCAAGTTAAATCATTTTATTAAATTTATTAAGCATATGGTCTCTTGAATCGAGTGCTTGAGTATCTTTCTGGTGCTACAGTCTCAACGACTTCTTGACCCAACAAGAAACTCTTTACACCCTCAACAACAGCGTTATCTATACACTCTATTGCATCAATTGTGTCGAATGCTACATGAGGTGTAACTACCACATTATCGAACTGCAGTATTGGATGATTCTTGTCAATAGGCTCGTTCTCAACCACGTCTAATCCAGCGCCTGTTACTTTGCCATTTCTCAAGAACTCCACTAGAGCCTCTGTGTCTATGATAGCTCCTCTAGCAGTGTTTACAATCACGACATTGTTTTTCATTAACTCAAACTCTTTTCTGCTGATCATGTGATAAGTTTCTTGATTAAGATCTGCGTGTATCAATATTGCATCTGCTTCACTTATTAATTCCCTTAGATCCCTCACATATATGAAGCCTCGATCTCTAACAAGTAATTCTGGAATATAAGGATCATGTACCAAGATCCTCTTTACACCAAATCCTCGAGAAAGAATCTCTGCTACTCTAGAACCTATCCACCCAAATCCAATAACACCTATGACTAAATCAGAAAGCCTCCGAGACATGAATTCCTTAACTAGATATCCTCTTCTAAACCAATCACCACTCTCCACATATTTACTTGCCAAACGAATTTTTCTGAGTGTCATTAGAAGTAGAGCTACCGTATACTCCGCCACAGCCTCAGCCTCACAAAAACCAGGAACTCTAGCCACTAACACGCCTGCTTTATTAGCAGATGATACGTTAATATTATCATAGCCCCTCCCGGACACATAGATCATTTTAACATCATTATTTAATTCGAAGAACTCCTCCCCGAATATTGGTGCCATAGGTTCCGTGATAACTATACCATAACCGCGTAGAGACCGTGCTAAAAAATACTGGTTAGGTATCTCATTGAATCGTATCTCAGAGACTTCACCTAACTCTCTTAATCTATTTATTGCATCTGTGTACTTCCCAAATAATTCATGGCCTCTGATCCTAATTACAGCAATTTTTATATGATTCATTCAACCACCTCGTCTTTCAATGATATCTACGACCCCTTGA
The DNA here is from genome assembly GCA_049976205.1 of Sulfolobales archaeon. Taxonomy (GTDB): domain Archaea; phylum Thermoproteota; class Thermoprotei_A; order Sulfolobales; family AG1; genus WYEN01. The sequence goes on from JBMFIR010000052.1 coordinate 3,326, forward strand.
CTGAAGGATCCTATGTATTCAATAGATCCTTTCTTGATAACTATTACTCTATCAGCTATTCTCTTAGCGAAATCTGTCTCGTGCGTAACCACTATCATGGCCTTCCCTAGCTTAGCTAGATCATATAAAACATTCAACACATCTACCCTTGACTCGGGGTCCAGACCTGATGTCGGCTCATCCAAGAGAAGTATCTTAGGATCCGTTGATAGCGCTCTAGCAATAGCCACTCTCTGTCTCTGACCACCACTTAATTGCGCAGGATATCTGTTAGCTAATTCCTCAACACCCATTAAAGAGAGGAAGTGGCGAGCTTTTTGATAAGCCTCTTGTTTACTCAGTCTGAAAACCACTCTAAGAGGTATTGCTACGTTATCAATTATCTTCATGTGGGGGAATAATACGCCTCCTTGTGGTAGGTATCCTATACGTGCTCTAATTAATCTTAATTTGCTCTCTGGCAGCTTCTCAATTTGTGTTCCATCGAATATTATTGAGCCTGAGAAAACATTTACGAGTCTCAATATTGCTTTCAAAAGAGTTGATTTACCAGACCCGTTGGGGCCCATAACTATTAGTCTCTCGCCGCTGTAAACACTAAAATTTATGTCTCGAATTATTACATTGTTCTTATATCCTGCTGAAACATTCTCTAATTTAAGGATCTCTGTACTCATATAGCCGACCACCTCTCAAACCCTGGCACCGCTGAGATCTTCTCTATGTAGCGAGCCACTCTCGATGAGATGTAGGATAGAACTAGGTACACTAGAGCTATTAGGAAGTAAGCCTCTAAGGCTCTGAATGTTGCTGCGGTCATATATTCCCCAACCCTTGTTAGCTCCGCAACACCTATTACTGAGGCAAGCGAGCTTTCTTTCAGTAAGGTCACGAACTCATTGACTAGAGCTGGAGCCGCGTTTCTAACTGCTTGTGGAAGGATTACATAACGGTATGATTGAGTATCCGAGAAACCTAATGCTTTTGCCAATACTATCTGTTCTTCTGGGATACCCTTCAGAGAAGTTCTGAAGATCTCTGATTGATATGCCCCACTATTAAGTCCTATAGCTAGCACAGCAGATGTGACAGCATCTAGTTTTATTCCAATGCTGGGTAAACCGAAGTAAATTAATAGTATCTGGACCAGAAGTGGTGTTCCCCTGAAGACATCTATGTATGCTCTAACCAATAGACCCAAGGTCTCTGGCGCAAAGAATCTAATTAACGTCAAGATAGACGATATTAAGAAGCCTAGTGAGAATGAGATTACAGTTATTACTATTGTCATGTATAGTCCTTGAATTAAGAGGTTACTAAATTCAATTAATAGATCAATCAATTCAAACACCTAAATAATTAAAAATGTTTAAAAAGATATTGTCTGAAAAACTAACTCTGTTGACTCAACCACTTACTCATTTCATTATCAATGATCTTCTTGATCTCTCCACTCTGGATCATGTTCCAAATAATTTTAGAAACCTCCATCTGAAGATCAAATGAGCACTTTGGTAATGCTATTACAGAACAGGAGAAGAATGGTATGTATCCTACTATCTTAAGATCTTTCTCCTTACTCACTATAAGCTCAGCAACATCCGGGGCAGTCACTATAGCATTTAATCTACCTGTTTTAAGAGCCATCACCATCTCGGGATAGACTCTATCGAAGGTCACTATATTAGCTTTATCTTTATAATACTGCTCAACAAGATCTTGCTCAGTTGTTCCTAGTTGAACACCTATGTTTTTACCATAGAGACTCTGAAGATCCTTGTAAGAGCCAGCGTCCGAGATCCTCATTATAATAGCTTTACCAGTCTCGCATCTATAGGGTATAGAGAAATCAACGGCTTGTAGTCTCTCAGGTTTCATAGCTATGTCTGCTATAGCCATATCCACATCACCTCTCTTCACGGCCTCGAACAACGCCGCAAATTTCATGTCTTTAATCTCAAGTTTCACACCTAAGCTCTGTGCAATCTTCTTAGCGATCTCAATATCTATTCCGGCGAATTCTCCCGATGATGTCACGTATTCGTACGGTGGCCAATCAGCACTTGTCCCAACAGTTAGTACTCCTTTCTGTTTTATTTTATCAAGGATCTTGTATCCTGAGCATATTTGAGAAAGCTGAGTTTCGCTGGGATTCCTCCCATAGCTTGTAACGATCATACCAGCTACAAAACCCAATACTAATGCCACTATAATGAATGCTATTAAATAGATCGTTTTCATCTTATTCACGTATAAGATTCAGCACTAACACAGTTATAAAACTTCTGTTATAAATATAACATATTAGTTCTAGATATAAATTGTCTCAGGTGGGTTTATGAGAGATACCCAAAGATCTGTTTCAAGAGCTGTTGAGAGAATATTGGAGAGTGATACTATTCTTAAACAATGTGTAGAGAGAGGCGTAATTAATTTGTCAAAAGTGACCACTAGTCTAAGACCTGCTGTCTCAAGGATCTTGGGATATCAGGTCTCTGATGCCTCAATTAAAATGGCTCTCATACGATACTCTAGAAAAAGAATTCAGACAGGGAGCAGAATAAGTGAATTAGCTAATATTATCGCTAACACAAATATTGAGCTTAGAACAGGAGTATCAATTGCTATTATAAGACTTGCCTTTATTGATAAAGTATATAGAGAGATGCTGAAACTATACAAATTAGCTCGCTTCTTAACGGTGATACAGGGATCTACTGGAGTAGTTGTTGTAGCTGATACATCAACCATAAATCAATTACTAAAAACAATTGATCCAGAAGCAATTATATCTATTCAAAGAAATCTGGCCGCAGTAACTCTCGTGAGTCCAGAAGAGATAATGACCACACCCGGTGTTATTGCATACATAACTAGTGTGCTAGCTGGTGAAGGAATAAACATTATTCATATAGAGTCAAGCTACACAGACACTATAATGATAATTGATAAGAAAGACGCAACAAAAACACTTAATGTGTTGAGCAGTTTAATAGAGGCTCTAAAGGTATTCACTGAATCAAAGGAGAAATAATTTATATAATCAGTACCAATTTTTGGATTCCAGAGATGTATTACTTAAGATGACGCTAGACGTGCACCAATATTACGATAATATATATTGTGAATAGAATATGTTTAGATCAAATAACACGACCCTCTTAGATATACGCAAAGATAACCTCTCTTAATACTACTAACTTGGATTTATTATCAAAAGCTATCTCTATCTAACCAATCACTTAATCTACCAGTAGCCAGTACTAGCTAAGATAATGAGAGAAGAAATATGTTAGCAACCCAATTAATCTCCGCCGAACAAACACCAAATTCTCTCTCTATAGTAGGTAGAGCTAGAGAAATTGATGAACTAGTAAAAGGTGTTATGAAAGAACCTGTTGTCGTTGCAAGAAGAACCAAATAATGATTCTTCTTCAGAGAGCTCATCTTGGAAGCACTCCAATGATTAAATGAGTAAATAATCGAAAATTAATTTAGTTATGTGCTACATGAGATGTTGTGTCTGTAAGTATTCTTTCTTATATCGAGATCTCATGTATAATTCTCGGAGTTAAGTCACCTGTTGCCTTAAGGATCCAGACACCCTTCTCTTTACCACGCTCTATGGCTGAAGGAGTGGCGTAATCCACGTAAATAACCTTAATTAATTTCTTTCTTAATAACTCTGGCTTATTTCTTTTAATGAACTCTATTTTTCTCTCTAACTCATCGATCAAATTCACACCAGCTCTCACGGTGGTCTCGCCAATGACGCATAGATCACCGGATACACCGTATATATCGATCTCTTTCTCCTCATCAATAAATAATCTATCTAAGCTGATCTCAATACCTAATTCATTACGTAGTCTATATCTAATTACGTCTAATGCTTCTTCCTCGATACTTATTGTTAATCTCGAGATAATACTTCTGATCTCTGATAATTCTCTCTGCATTCTCATTTGCTCAATTCTTAAGTACTTCACCTCTTCCCATAACTTATTTATACTCTCCCAAATCTTTGCTTGCTCCTCTCTAAGTCTGGTCTGCTCCTCTCTTAATGCTTTAATCTCCTCC
>JBMFIR010000053.1:0-7318 GCA_049976205.1 Sulfolobales archaeon
AATTACTAGTCTCTCATCGTCGTAAGTATTCATATTCTTAATATAAAGATCGATTTCTTCTTTGTATACATCGTAGCCAGCTCTTCTAATAGCATTAATAATATCTCTGGGCTTGTTCTTAGAGGGATCGTATCTCACTCTCGCCTCATTAGAGGCTAAACTAACCTCAGCCTCAACACCTATCTTAGAAAGACTTCTCTGAACAGAGATTGTGCACACAGCACAATGCATCCCAATGATTCTATAGATCTCTTCTCTCAATTTATCTCCTCGCAAAATCTAAGAAGATATTTACTATTGACCATGATCCTCATGAGACGAAGGCATTCCCTTGGGTCCGTGAGTTAAGTAGTACTCGGGGTTTTTCTCAAATTCTTTTTTGCACATCGCTGAACAAAAGTAATATATTTTGCCCCTATACATAGTCTTATACGGTGTTTTTAAAGGATCAACTCTCATACCGCAGACAGGATCTATCTCCATAAAATACACCTATGTCCTTAACAATACTTGATTAAGTAAATTAATAATTGATAGATAATTGTAAAATGAGGTGTTCTTAAATAAAGAAGATCCTTGTTGTTGGTGATAGTCATATTCGTGAGAGAGCTGATGAGATCCCTAGAGAATTCTATGATTATTTCTCTAGCAATTCCTACGATATAGTTATTCACACCGGTGATTTAGTTGATCCTGATGTAATAGATCTTTTCAAGAACTTTAGCAAAGAATTCTACGTTGTTGAAGGAAATATGGATTATCTTGATCTTCCTGATCACCATATTTTAGGGATATATGGAATCAGAATAGGAACGATACATGGGCACCAAGTGAGACCTAGAGGAGACTTGAATAAATTAACTAAGTTAGGAAGAGAATTAGGCGTAATAATACTCATAAGTGGACATACACACAGTCCATTCATAGAATTCAGTGGAGACATTCTCCACGTGAACCCAGGATCGGTTACTGGTGTGTGGGGTGGTGGAGGAGGATCTATGATACCTTCATTCGCAGAATTAGAGATCTACGAAGACACTAGATTAATCGCTACATTATATGAGTTGCGGAGAGGAGAGATAGTGAAATTAAAAAGAGTTGAGCATAGATTCTAAGAAGATCAGCTTAATTTAACCTCCCTAAGTAGTTTGCTATTCACTATATCAGGAGTAATGATATAAATCAATCTGCCAGCGCCTATCTTAAACTCATCTAATTCTAATCCAGCCGCAGATCCTGATTTTAATCTTATTTTACCACCACCGATTATTTGTGATAAGAGTTCTTCTATAGATGGTGCATGACCAACTAAGACCGTGTTATCAACTAGACTTAGTCTCGAAATTACTTCAAGAGATAATTTATCAGGTCTCAAATATTCAGATACCTCATACTCAACTCCATAGATCGAGGATATTATCTGAGCTGTCTCAACAGCTCTTCTTAGAGGTGATGAATAGATCCTCGAGGGGGGCCATGGAAGTAATTTAGCTACTAACTCAACATCTCTTCTCCCCTTATCTGTCAAAGCTCTATCCTCATCTCTTTGATCAGGTTTTTTCTCTTCTGCTTCACCATGTCTGAATAGTATTAGTCTCACATAGATCACCATAAAATATATTGTGTTAATGAAATAAACAATTTTCTTCTCTATCAATATACTCAATGTTAATGGGAGAAATTATTGAGCCGCAGCAGCTTCGTCAGGATCATTGGTATCAATCTACGAGAGAGTCATATTAAGAAACTCTCAGATCTCTTAACTTATCTTCTTGAAGAATTCGATGAGATATTAATCCCTCTACCGAATTCCTTATGCAGAGACCTTATTGAGAGATCTCTTGGCAACGAAAATTATGATCCCTCGGTAGCCCTAAGGTACTTAAATACTTCTCTTGAGAGATTATGGAGACCTATTATAGAAAGGATCTTTCATTTATCTAAGACACCTCTCTTCTGGGGCAAAGCTGTTTATTGCTACTATAGAGATGATTATATTAAGTCTCTGGAGGAAACAGGTTTAGAGATCTCTAGACTACTTATCTTAGCTAACGTATACAATAAAATAGATCTTGAATCATGGATCAGTGTGTATAAGAAGAGTATTAATAAGAGATTCATTACAGAGTTAATGAATCAAGTATCTAGAGAAAGAGTAGCGATTATAGTTAGTGGATACATTGAGTACGAGCTTGCACAAATATCAATAGAGAGTGCCTACGTTGAGAAGTGTGTAATTGATGAGTTGATTCCTACTCCACAAGATGTAATGATGCTATATTTACTCAGGGACATATATGATAGAGATACTCTACTAAAGATCGTGAATTGGATCATTAGATACTTCAATAAGATAATTTCATCTGAGACATTTGATGATGTATACAACTATTTATCCGGTGATGAATACAGATCTTTTCTAAACGAAGTAAGAGTTAAACCAATAGATCATTTATGCAAAGACTAGATCTCTACATACTGCTCTTATTAATAATTCTGTACTTACGAGGAACATAGATTCTGTACACATATTCTTTCCCTGAGAAAACACTTTTAACTATATCAACATAACCCTCTAATACCTCAATGAAACACTTCATATAAGGAGCATCTAGAACAAGTGTATGATACTCACCACCTTCACCTAATGGATCCGCCTCCCTCATAATTAATTCACTGAATAACTCATGATCAATTATTTTACTCAGGTAATTTCTATATGGCTCCACGTCTAGTGTTCTTATAATCATACTTCTCACTCCTAAGCTAATGAATCTATTTATTAAATAGTCTCGGTCTAAACCAAATATAGGGTAGATCGGTACTAATCCTACTTCTTCTGCTACTCTAGTACCCCATTTCCTGTGATCTTCTATATATAAATCTCCGTACACTATCCCTTCCACACCCAGAGATCTTAGTTGCCTCAATATATTCTTGAAATCTTTTTCGTAGCTGGTCCATGTTGTTCTTGCAGTAAATAACTTCATACCTAAACACTGCGTTGCTTGCGCATATATCAGTTCCTCTGGTCCATGATAAAATGAATTATCTTCAATAAACATATGTATTGCGTATCTAACATCATGTCCTTGTTCCTTAGCGAAGTGATAAGCTAGGTAGCTGTCTTTACCACCACTCCACGAAATGGCTAGTATCATTATTCCTGCACCGGTGTTGTGTAGTATCTTATTCTCCCATCTAAATATCTTCTAATTATATCTCTCGCAGCCTCCTCGATTATCGGCTCCTGATCTTTTTCATAGAACCATCCTCGATAGATTGCGTATTTCCTGAGGATCTCTATAGGATCCTCTGGACATCTAATTCCTAAACCCTCATCTAAGAAACTTGGATCCAGTTTCTGCACTCTCTTGATTATCTCAACTGCTATCTTAACTGGGTTCTTGAGCTTCTCAGGTGCCTTGGTTCTAATGATTCTTTCAAGAGGATCTTTCTCAATAAATAGAACTCCCGGAGTATCAATAATATATAGATTAGGATTTATTTTATAGATCTGCGTAAATCTCGTGTAGCCAGGTGTTCCAGGATATCTGCTTGTTGGTGCAGAACTCTTCTTTTTTAATAGATTAATTAATGTTGATTTACCAACTTTAGGTGCTCCAAAAACTGCTGCATATGTTTTCCCTTCTCTTAAGCTGCCGAGAACTTTTCCGAAGTCTCCCAGATCTCCATGGATAATACTTGTTGCATAAGTCTCAATATTCTTGGATCTGTAATAGCGAAGCCATTTCTCAACAACTTCCCTCGGGACAAGATCTTTTTTATTGAGTAGAAGAATTAGTCTTTTAGAATTAGCAATAGCTGTATTCTCTAAGAACCTGCTTCTGAGGATCTCTGGTACTCTTGCATCAACGATTTCTATAACTAGATCTGCGTTAACAACTATACTAATTATCTCTTTCTTAGTGAGGAGTCTTATCTCTTCTCTCTCGATATATAGTGGTGTCATTATACTTCTCTAAATAATTATTTTGATACAAGTTTCTTAAGAAACTCTACAACTTCCTCGAATCTGATCTCGTGTCTCTCCTCTGTTAATGTGTCGTAGACTGCTAATTTTCTCTCAGAAACCTCTTTGTCGCCTATGAAAATAATTATTCTAGCACCCATTTTTCTAGCATATTCTCTCTGTTTAGAAACGTTTCTTCTCATAAGATCAACTGCTACACTAAATCCCTCTTCTCTTAATACTCTAGCTAGATCATATGCATAGGATACTATAGACTTCTCTCTCTTTACGGTGGCTATGAAAATCTCTAAGTAGCTTTTTTTATCAAGTTTAAATACTCCCAACTCTATTCCCGCATCAATTAATCTCTCTACACCTATAGAACCTCCTGTAGCCGGTATCTTTTCTCCGGCGAATAATTGTATCAAGTCATCATATCTCCCACCGCCTGCTAAAGAACCGATCCTTGGTTTCTCAATAACTACCTCAAAGATCGGTCCGGTATAGTAGTCTAAGCCTCTTACTAGAGACATGTCAAATACTAGATCTATTCTCTGAGGAATATATTGAAGCATCTCGAGAATGAACCTGGATCCTTCTTCAACATCTCTATTATCCTTATATCTATCAATTAATTTACCGAGTACCTCACTTGGTTCTCCTCTATAATTTATTAACTTAGTGACTTTCCCAATAACTTCTTGAGAGATCCCGATCTTTCTTAATTCATCGATCACGCCTTCTAAACCTATTTTATCTAATTTATCTATTGCTCTATAGATCGGTAGAGGATTATCTACTCCCAGCTCCTTCTCAAATAATCCTCTGAGGATCCTACGATCATTAATTAAGATCTTTATATCCTCAAAATTAAACTCCTTAAAAACTCTCCATATGATCTCTACGATTTCAGCATCTGCCTCTGGATAAGATGATCCCACTATATCAACATCACATTGATAAAATTCTCTGTATCTCCCTCTCTGAGGCTCCTCATGTCTCCACACAGGGGCGATGTGATATCTCTTAAAGGGCAATGGGATATGTCTGTTCATAGCAATGAAACGAGCCATTGGAACAGTTAGATCGTATCTAAGAGCATACCATCTCTCGCTCCAAGGATCCTTGAATTTCCACATTAACTTATTCTCAGCCTCCTCACCATATTTCCCTGATAAGGTCTCTAGATACTCTATAACTGGTGTATCAATAGGATCAAATCCGTATCTCCTGAAGATATTCTCTATGGTGGAGAAAATCTTCTTCCTAAGAATCATTATCTCAGGTGGGAAGTCCCTGAATCCTCTGGGCACACCTGAACTACTCAAATCTAATCACTACACTAGTAAATTATATGAGACCTCAGCTAAAAACCATTACATCACATCATGTTCTCATTGCTTTTTTGAATTCACCAAGACTCATTTGATTACTTTCATGGATAATAACTTCCTCAGATCAAGAGCTCTAGCTATATCCTTAGGAGATCTTAGCACGGTTAATGGAATATCCATATCCCTAGCTTTTTCAATGAATTCAGCACAAGATCCATGAGAAATCTCTTTCTCAATCTCAACTACAGCGTCAGGATCAAATATTCTATTTCTGAGATCAGGTTTACTCAAAAGATCGCAGAACCTATCCCAGAACTTCTTCTCTACAGCGCCCAGAGCAATAAATCCATCAGCACACTTATACACGTTATAAAATGGGTAGCGACCTGTTAGCAATGGTTCGCGACCCTCAATTAATTGCGCATAATTAAGTAGATTAAGTATATAAGCTACGCGCTCCATGGAGATCTCAATATACCCAATACGATTAGTAGCTAGAGAAACAGCTACGGCAAAAGTCGCTAAGAAGCCTGTTGCTACATCAATACACTGAGGTATTGGGGGTCTGTCTCTTAGGTGCCCGGCTAATGCAGCGAAATTAATGTCGTGACCAGGAGCATCAGAATCTTCGTAGCCTCTGATCATGACATAAATAATATCTGGGTTCACCTCACTAACTCTCTTATACGATGAACCGAGTCTATTAAGTGTTGTTTGTCTAAAGCTGGTGACTAGAGCATTTGAGTCTTTCACAATTTCATAGAATTTTTGTTTATCACCATCTCTCTTAAGATCAAGATAAATAATTCTCTTACCCTCATTTAGAAGATCATAGAGTGTTGGAATAAATGATCTCATGGGATCACCCCCAGGAGGCTCAATCTTTAAAATCTCAAAACCCCAATTAATCAGTAATCGACCAGCTAAAGGACCTGGGTATAGAGAGGTTAACTTCACTACTCTATAGCCTCTATAACTTCTCGTAGTAGATGATCCACTCATTATTTTCACCATGACCCAAATATATCATGAGCTAAATTATTCAATTAATTAATTTCTGAGGAATCCACGATATTCTTAAACCCATAGTTTATATTATCCCTTAGATTCTAAATGATTATGAGCGAGATCTCTGTAGAGGCAGTATGTATGCCATTCACCACATATCATCTAGCCTCTGGATTATTGATTGGACTAATACTTAGAAAATGGATTCATTTGCCAACATTTCTAGTAACAACAACTTTATTAGTTGATCTGGGGTCAGGTCTTCTGATATTGAGTAGAGTAGATACTAGACCACATGGATTAACACATAATTTCTTCATAGCAGCTCCTCTCGGTCTTCTCTCAGCATTAACTATTTATCTCCTCGATAAATTCTTTAAAATACATAAGATCTTTTATAAAGCCTTTTATTTAGCTGAGCACAGCGAGGGTTTCCTGAAATATGTTTCCGGAGGAGTCATCGGTTGGTTTCTTCATCTCTTTCTAGATGCTCCATTATATAATGATATGAGACCGCTCGAGCCTCTTGTCTCTAGCATGAATCCGTTTTATTCATCTGATACTCAGATGATGTGGGTAGTATATGACTTAATTCTATATAGTGGATTAGTGGCTTACTCCACTTATTTCTACTTTAAGTCGAGAGATGTGTTCGGTGGATCACTAGCTAGATTCCAGCTAGGGATCCTAGCTATCTTGGTGGCGATATCACTAGCTCCCATAGCAATTGATATCGAATTACTCTTCAGAGACGAAGAAGCCTTTATACCTCTTGGAATCGCGGTAAGTGGTTTACTTCTCATCACAATTTCGCTCAGAGAAATGAAGTTAATAAGTAATATGCGGGCAACACTAATACTTTTAATAACGATCATACTGATAATTGTTGCATGCAGTAATCTGAGAAATTTCTTATTATCATCGACGGTTATTGCGGCGATATACTTCGGGGCGGCTCCAGTAATAGTGTTGCTGAGAAAACCACTAACTCAAATAAGTATCG
>JBMFIR010000054.1:0-6808 GCA_049976205.1 Sulfolobales archaeon
GATTACTGGGACAAAGTATGATACTGGTATTAAGTATCTATATCCTCTAGATAAATCCTCTGCAACAATGTACCCACTGTAGAAACCTGGCTGATTAGGTGCTCTGATAACCACATATACTTTTGCAGATCCAGATACTGATAAGGTCGATGGTGACACATAAACATCACCCCACGTTGTGTAGCCATAGGTGTTGAGCCTAATCTTTATAGGAACTACGTCATTTATCCATGAGTAATACAATCCTATTCTCAGGATTACTGCTTTTCTCGCAGAGGTTGTGTCTACACCATAGAATGTTTTAACCAGATATTCTATCTCTCTAATTTGCTCACTTAATTTCGCTACTTGTATCCTTAAAGCGTTTGCTCCACGTATGTCATAAGTTATTCTAGCTGTTTCACTGAGTTGCACTAATCCATCATTATTCAGATCTATCCAATACCAAAGTTCAGCCAAGCTAACGTATGTGTCCCACGTAATCCATCTACCACCTTTATTAAAGTAGCTAAATGGGTAAACAATCTCGATCTCGAAGTACTGATCTTTAGGTAGCTTAGATGGATCTATAATTAATGTAGCCAGACCTATTCTTCTGCCAGTCATATTTAGATATAGTGTATCTCCTGTGCAGTTAACCACTAGATCTGGTGTCGCAACTAGTGATAGTGAACATATACTTTGTGAACTTATCTGAATCATCTTAACACTATATAGTCTCAAGGATCCGCTTCCACTGATCTCCAGTGTTTTAATAGTCGATCCTCCTGGGAATATCTCTGGGACATATATCTTAGGCTCATACCATTGAGGCATTGATACAGAGCCACCATATGTGAAAGCTGTGTAACTTGTGTTCATATCAGATAACACATCATTAACGAATTCCCTCGAATATATCTTAAGTATGCTGGGATCCATAATCATTGAAACAGCTCTATAAGCATCTACGAAACCTGCTCCTTGACTTAATTCATTGAAGCCCATATCATAGGCTGAATTCATCAAAACTGTCTTTAGTAGATAAGCAGGCATTCCGGAACCATACTTACTCTTATAGGCTGAGACAACTAATGCGCCAACACCAGCACTCATAGGAGTCGCTTGTGAAGTACCACCAAAGAGATCATATGCGTATCTACCATCTATAGTCCTGTAGCTTAGAGACTCCCACGTTCTACCCACAGCCCATGCAAAAGATCCTATTGCCACTACGTCGGGTTTAACAACACCAACCTCAGAAGGACCTCTATTGCTCCAGGTGATGAGTTCTCTATTACCACCTGGCAGATATCCGTAAATGGGTCTATAAGTGAATTCAGTTCCAGCACCAACAGTGATAACAAAGGACCCTGCGCCAGGGGTCGTTACAGTCCCCCACCCAGGTCCTCCGTTTCCAGCTGCCACGAAGTGCGCTACTCCCGATATAAGTGATGTATAGTCAAACACTGCTGACAATGGATCCATTCCAGAAGCCCATCCCCATATAGCCCAAGCACTTACTCCGTAAGAGTTGCTTGTCATGTCCACTAGTGGAGCTCCTGTGTAAGTCCAGTTCCACGAGTATCCATAGAATAGTATCCATGGGTTATTCAGTAGCACAGGCCATAGAAATCTGGATCCTATCCCATACGGTGTTTGCAGATCGAATCCTGAGAAGAAGTAGATCGAGGTAAATACATCTCCAAACCACAAAGCTACTGAGGAGGCTATCTGAGCTGAGGGTGCTTGACCGGAGAGGCTTCTATCCCCATATCCTGTTTGTGCATAGAAGTCTCTTCCAGCAGCAGTTGTTGCACAAAATGTTCCATGGCTGTAGAAGTCCTCTACTAACACAACATAGTCTCCCATAGGATCTAGTCCCGGCCAGATCACTGATATAGGCTCACCCCACCACACCTCAAAGGCTTCTGGGAAAGAGTAGTAGCCATCCCATGGCAGCAGGGGCTGCACGTATTGTTTCCAGATTCCCAGCTTCTCTCTAATAATAGCCCATGTGGCATCGTATATGTACCCAGCTAATGTACCGAATGATACATCGGTTATTCCATCACCGTTTAGATCTTTAGCTATAACCTCGTTTCCATATCTTATTGGACCGCTATCAAAAATGTATCTGGGCTCTGTAGGAGCATTTGGTATATATACACCACAGCTCGAGAGTTGCTTCGCGATATAATACAGCACAATAGATGTAGCAGCGTATAATGTGTCGTAATATCCGTCTCCGTTTGAGTCAACTAATATAACTGGCAAGGTATACCAGAGAAGACCGTAGGGATAAATTATGTTTTTAACAGCTAAGCCAAATTTAATCTTACCATAATACTTTATGTTGCTTATATCCCATTGAGATATATCGAATTCATCATATCCACAACCTGTCCATACAACACCTACCTCTTCTCTATATACAGCCGGGAACCATGAGTCAAATACATACAGCAATGATGTATTAATATACAGAGTGTTGCCACTAACATTACCTTCTACCGGGGTAAGAACTAGACCATAGCTGTCAGCATCAAGAATCAGTGGCCAACCATATTGGTCTCTGGCGATAGCCTTAACCCCCAGAGCTGGTGATCCATAGTCTACACCTGTGTCTACTATAGCTATCTTAGCATTCTCTCCTTTAATCCCATATCTGTACCAAACGTCTATTGCTCTAGTAATATTAACTGTGTAGTGATATGCGCCACCAGAAATCTGTGAAGATGTTTGAAGAGGTGAAACTTGACCAGTTGCGGACTCCAGCTCATTTAGTAATCTTCTCTCCTTGATATAGAAACTATCTAATCTTATATCTGGAAGAACCGCGATTATACCAGGCATTGAAGCTAACTTATCTATTTGATCTCTCGTTATAGTAGCCACGAACACCTTCTTATCGTATAATGGGTAAACACTAAGTAAAGCCTTCACACTCTTCGCAACATCTCTGTTATTCACAGAATAATCAGCTAGAATAATTACTCTACCAACATCTCTACTATTAAGAAGTTTCACAGGTTTATTAACTGACATATTTGCTAAAAGATTCTCGTCTTCGACATAACCACCATATTTCCAATAACTCTCGTTATAAAGTATAGGACTTACATATGCTGTTCTTATTAACTGACTTGTGGTCTCTTCGGAGGATCTAAGTAGTTGTATTGGAGACAATGATATTATTAATATAAGAAATAAGGTAGATATGTATATTATTTTTTTTATCTGACTCATTCTATTAAACACCTTCATTCATATTTTTAAAAAAAAACTTATATTTTTATACTTCCTTCTATATTCTAAACACGCATTTGACATACCTATTTTACTGCATCAGTATTTTGTGTAGATAGCATTTATTAGAATCTTCTCTCCACCAGATTTATCTTATAGATTAGTATTTATAGTATTTTAAGAACTAATCATTATCAATATAGATATTGGTGAGTATCTTGAGTGAGATTATTAGAGAGGTTAAAGCAACCGCTATCAGGAGAAGAGGTTTTCATACACATATTAGGGGTCTGGGTCTCGATGAGAATGGTAAAGCATCTTTTGTTGGTGATGGTTTAGTTGGTCAAGTAAAGGCTAGAGAAGCTGCCGGTATCATCGTTAAGATGATTAAAGAGGGTAAGATGGCTGGTAGAGGTATTCTTTTTGTGGGTCCTCCTGGTAGTGGTAAAACTGCTCTCGCAATAGCTATTGCGAGAGAACTTGGTGAGGATACTCCTTTTGTTGATATTGATGCCTCCGAGCTCTACTCCGCGGAGGTTAAGAAGACTGAGGTTCTTACTCAGGCTCTTAGAAAAGCTATTGGTGTTAGGCTCAGAGAGATGAGAACTGTTTATGAGGGCTATGTTAAAGATATTAAGATTAGGAGAATTAAGCACCCATATAATCCATATGTGTTTATTCCTAGAGAAGCCTCAATAACTCTCTCAACATCCGATGATCAAGTAACATTAAATGTTGGACAAAGCGTTGTTGAGCAATTAATTGAGAAAGGTGTAAGAAAAGGCGATGTTATATGGATTGATGCTGAGACAGGAGCCGTTAACATAATTGGTAGAGCGGAGGTGGAGGGTGCTAAGAAATACGATATAGATATCTACAGGAAAACAGAGATTCCTAAGGGACCCGTTAAGAAACAGAAAGAGATTGTTAGAACATTTACATTGCATGACCTAGATATTAATATGGCTCTTAGAAAAGCATCTATATTCTCAATATTTGGTTTTGAGACCGAGAGAGAAATTGATCCTGAGCTCAGAAAACAAGTAGATGAATTAGTTAAGAAATGGATTGAGGAGGGCAGAGCCGAGTTGATACCTGGAGTACTATTCATTGATGATGCTCACATGCTTGACATAGAGATCTTCAGTTTCCTGTCAAGAGCTATGGAGAGTGAAATGGCCCCAATAATAATAATGGCTACTAACAGAGGTGTGACAAGAATCAGAGGAACAGATCAGGAATCTCCACACGGAATGCCACTAGATCTACTAGACAGATTACTTATTATACCAACGTATCCATACAATAGAGACGAGATAAGAGAAATAATTAAGATAAGAGCCGCTGAAGAAGATATTGAGTTAGACGAGAAAGCATTAGAGGAGCTAGTAAATATAGGAGAGAAAACAAGTCTCCGACACGCAGTCCAGTTAATGGAGCCTGCAAGAATAATTGCCAAGAGTAAAAACAGAGAGAAGGTATTAGCTGAGGATATTAGAGAAGCCGCTCAATTATTTATGGACATGAGAAACAGTATAGAACACGTAAAGAAATACGAAGAATTATTCCTGAGATAAATCCTCAGACAATTTACCACTCAATACAGCACTATATAAGACTTTCTCAAATTTTTCTTTGTCCAAGACAATTTCTCTGAAATAATTCTTTTTGATAGCAATCTCCAAAGCTCTCAAATGAATACAACTACTTCTTTTCCTTCGCATAATGACATTCATTATAAAGTCAGGACATGTACACATAATTCTTGGAATAATAACATAGTCTTCTCTACCACTTCTATAGACGTAGAAACTAAGCTCCCCGTATTTTATTCTATATATTCTTTTACTAAGCAAAATCTCTAGAATCCTCTGATCTCTTAATAACTCCTCTTCTTCTAACTCGCTCATTTCTTTCTCCAAAGATCCTATATTAATATTATATGTATTCACAAATTACTCCAATAAAAAATTGAAAGATTGATAATAAACTATGACAATAAAGCAACAAGCCTCGCCCCTCAGGGCGGGGAGGAGGTCAGAGATGCAAAGAGGGGTTCGGGTTTTATTGAGCTTGAATAGCTTGGTATCAAGCCCTCTTCCCTTGGCTTCATCGCTCTCAGGACCTCTCTTCATCGGGATCCATATCACTGGGCTCCACCCGCTTTGGGTGACCCTGGCCCACAGCTCCACCTTCATAGATTCCTCAGATTCATTGCTGTGAGGTAACCTCCGCATCCTGGTTCATAGATTGCATGTAAGCCTCTCTCAGGTCTCTGTCCCCACCCGCATCAAGAGGCTCTACAAAAAACATTAACAAACCTTATAAATTGATATGAGAACCTATACAGCAAGCCTAGGCTCTTATGGAGAGACGATTCTTTCGGATTTCAATTTCAGGTGACAAAATATATAGCTAAGTCTGCTAATAATTTAGAATTAGAGATGATTTTAGATGGGTAGGAGAAGAAAGAAGAGAAGTGTTAAGAAGCCGCATTGGAGAGAGAGAAGACCTCCAAAAGTTTTTCAATGCCCCGTCTGTGGAGCTGTGTCAGTAACTGTTAGGATAGTGGAAGAGGATGGGACGAGATATGCTCTCATAGCTTGTTCTAATCCTAAGTGCAGAATGAGATCTAGGATTGATGATATACCAATGCTCTTCACACCTGTTGATGTGTACTCTCTATTCATGGATCTCTATAATGAGGGTAGGGTGAAGATATGGTTCGAAGAGGCTGAGGAAGTTGGAGAAGAGGAGAGTGGAGGATCTTCTGAAGAAGAAGAGTAGAGAGGGAGAGAAAAGTATTTTTATTTTAATAGATCCCGAGAAAACTTCAGGGTCTGAAAATGATTTACTTGAGAAGACCCTCCGAATAGCTGGTGAGGGAGTAGACGCTTTTTTAGTCGGTGGCAGCTTAGGTGTGGGAGGAGATGATCTCGATAAAACAGTTTTGACACTCAAGAAAACAAATGTACCAGTCATACTTTTCCCGGGGAGTGTCGCGGGGATCTCTAAATACGCTGACGCAGTACTATTTATATCACTACTAAATAGCGAGAACCCATACTATATAATAGGTGCTCAGGTAGAGGGTGCAGTCATTATTAAGAGACTGGGTTTAGAAGCAATACCTACAGCCTATGTAATCATGGGGGAAGGCGGAGCAGCCGGCTACATGGGTAGAGCGAGACCGATACCTCTGAACATGAGCTATATAGCTTTAGCATATGCTTTAGCCGCTGAAATGCTTGGTATGAGATTTATCTATTTGGAGAGTGGCTCAGGCTCCGAGAAAAATGTGCCTCCAGAAACTGTGAGCTTAATAAGAAAAAACACTAATCTCTACATTATAACAGGTGGAGGGATCAGAGACGAGAAAACAGCGTGTGAAATACTTAAGGCAGGCTCTGACGCAATTGTTCTAGGAACAATTTTCGAAAAAGATCTAGATAAAACAATCTCTATAATAAGAACTATTAAGAAAAACAAATGCTATCTTTAGCAAAAATTTCCTACCGTTTGTCCCTAGATGTTCATTCCAATCATTTTGTATGAATTCATGGTCGCATCTAGGGACTTC
>JBMFIR010000055.1:0-6719 GCA_049976205.1 Sulfolobales archaeon
TGACTTTATAATATCTATCAATAGGATCATACCTAAATATTTCCGGACCCTAAATAAAGAACTAAGATACCTGCACTAATATGTGTTCGTGAACTAGATCATGGTAATAATTTATTATCTTCAGAAATTAAATAACCTTTGGATGCCGCGGTAGCTCAGCCTGGTGGAGCGCTGCCCTGGTAAGGCAGAGGTCCCGGGTTCAAATCCCGGCCGCGGCTTATCATTTTGATAACTTACTAGACCATATTATGAAGAGATACACGTACATTATTGCAATATTAATAATTATAGCGGTCATAGCAGGCACGATGTTAATAACGTTTCCATTATTTCCATTCTGCAGATCTGTGTCTAACAGTGGTTATAATAAGAACCTTTATGAGGGGATTTTTGACCTGAATGACATATTCTCTCCGAGAATGTATTTAACGGCTAAAGCGTCTAAGATCATAAGTATTGAGCAAATTAAGAATATCAACTCTTAAAGTTCTCCTAAAATATTCAAATATGGTATCATTAGGGAGCTTGAAGAATTAATATCTAAATTGGTGATAGGCGAATCTTTAAAAGAATTGCTAGATTTGGTTAAAAGTGATGTTATTATTGCTGGGGCGGGGCCAGCGGGTTTAACCGCAGCTAAGTACTTGGGGGATAAGGGACTTAGGGTCGTGGTTTTGGAGAGAAGACTTAGCTATGGTGGTGGTATCGGTAGTGGTGGCAATCTCTTTCATAAAATAGTTGTGGATTCTAAGGCGCTAAATATTCTTAGAGATTTCAAAGTAAGATTCAAGGAGTCAGAGATAAAGGAGTATTATGTTGTAGATGCAGCTGAATTAATGAGTAAATTAGCTTCAGGAGCTCTTGACTCAGGTGCGAAAATACTGTTAGGTGTTGAAGTAGAGGATCTTATTGTGAGAGAAGATCCGTTTAGAGTGTCAGGTGTTATGTTTAAATGGAGCGCTATTAGTATAGCTGGGTTGCACATAGATCCATTATTTATGACTGCTAGAGCTGTTGTAGATGCTACGGGACATGACGCTGAACTCCTAAATATTTTAGCAAAAAAGAATTAAGGAATTAGGACTCAACTTAAAGGGAGAAAAATCAGCATATTCTGAGAAAGCTGAGAAAGAAGTTGTTGAGTATACTGGAAGAGTTCTTCCAGGCCTATATGTGGCGGGAATGTCAGTGGCAGCCTTACATGGGCTCTATAGAATGGGACCTATTTTCACAGGTATGTTATTATCAGGTAAGAAGGTTGCTGAGTTAATAGCTAAGGATCTTGGGGTCTAGATTTTGAAAACACATAGATCTCCTGTAGCTATGAGTATAAATGGATCTGGTTCAAGTAGCAGGTTAAATATTGAAACAGATCTTAGGACTTTCGATGCTCTTGGGATATACGGTGTTTCTATAATCACTAGTATCATTATCGAAGAAAGTGACTCTGTAGTTAAAGTATATGATCTTCCTAGCGAACTTATTTATCACTAGATTAAAAATGTTTGTGAGAGTATAGGAATTGATTCTGCGAAGATTGGTGTATTGATTAACTCTGAAATGATTAGTAGTGTTGCTAAAGCTCTTGAGGAGTGCAATATCAAATCTGTCGCGGATCCCATTATTGTATCAAAGAACGGCGCTAAATTACTTAAAGATAATGCTTTAGAAACTCTGGTTAAGAGATTGCTTCCAAAAACTTTTATCACAGTACTAAATGTTGAGAAGGCTAGTGTTTTATCGGGACTTAAGGTTGAGAATTTAGAAGATGCTAAATTAATTGCTAGACTTATTCATGAGAGATATGGTATACCGGCTGTAATGATTAGAGGAAAAGAATTAAGAGAATCTAAAACCACGGTTGATGTATTGTACTATGATAATAATTATTATTTTTTTGAGTCTGAGAGTAGTCCGAGAGAATGTTATTATGAGGTTAACAGCTCTTTTTCAGCTGCCTTGGCAGCTTATCTTGCTAAAGGCTTCGCTGTTATAGACGCGATTAATGAAGCAAAGAAATTTATGAGTATATTATTGAGATATGGTATTGATATTAATGATGATCGTTGCTTTATAAATCCCGCTGTCTATATTGAGATTCCAGCAGCTAAGTATGAAGCTATTGAGAATGTTAGAAAAGCTGTTGAAATACTTTTAGAAAATCAAAATTTAGTCCTACCTTATACCCCCGAGGTGGGTATAAATGTTGCAGAGGCTATTAAGCCTATGTATGTATTTAGTATTAATGATGTCGCAGGGGTCGAAGGAAGAATCGTTAAAGCGGGGAATCGTTTAATTAAAGTAGGAGAAATAAAAATGGGTGGTTCAAGTCATCTAGCCAGACTTTTAATAGCGTTGATCAGAAGAGGATATAGTTTACGGGGAGCTATTAACGTAAGATTTGATAAATCCTTAGTTGAGAAAGCTGTTAGAAAAGGTTATAAGGTAGTGTTTATAGATAGGAGAAAAGAGCCAGAAGAGATAAAAGACGCGCCTACTGGAACCATGGAGTGGATCGCTTCTCAAATATCTGGCGAGATACCAGATCTCATATATGATATAGGCGATATAGGAAAAGAACCAATGATCAGAATCCTTGGAGACAACTCCATTAGAGCTGTGGAAAAACTTATACGTATATTAAGTGATCAATGACCAAGTAATAAATGATCTTTCTCTGAAACTTCTACCTGATGTTTCGTCTCTATCTTATTCTTTTGCGAGAGAGCATAATACGCAGATAGATACTCTTTATCGACTTATCTAAGTAATATTTTTCAAGTCTTAAAAATTAGAGATTGTTCATCAAATATTGTCTCGCAAGTCTACGCATCAGCTATCTCTAATACGAGACATATACCCAAGATCATTATTTCTGCTTAAGAGCTTTATTGAATCGATTAATTCTTCATATAAATTCTCTTAAAGCATCTATAAATAGTTTTGCACCGTGTATCAAGATTCTGTAGTCGCTTGTTAGAGACACGAAGTTAAAGCCCATAGCCAGTTTCTCTTTTGCGTCATCTATTGATTGAGCCATTATACCAACTAATTTTTCTCTTCTCTTAGCTGTCTCCAGTATCTTCTTAATTGCATTTATGTAGATTGGGTTATTAAATTCTCTAAATACACCTAGTGTAGCAGATAAATCATTTGGTCCTATGAACACACCTGTTAATCCATTTACATCTAGTATACTATCTAGATTATCTAGTGCCTCTCTAGTCTCTATCTGAGTAATTAGTATTGCTTTAGTATTCCACTCTCTGTAGTATTTAACGATATCATCAAAACCATATCTAACACATCTCCTAGGACCTACTCCTCGTATTCCCTCAGGAGGATATTTCACGTAGCTTAGTGCTTTCTTAACGTCCTCAGCGTCTCTTATTAATGGCACGATCACTCCCTCAACGCCTAGGTCAAGAACATACTTAATGTAAACAGGATCATTCCATGGAACCCGTGCTAGTGGAGTTATGTCGCTTCCTCTCATAGCCATAAGCATGATCTCGAGATCCTTAATTGTTAATGGTGCGTGCTCAAGATCAAATACGAACCAGTCGAATTCTAGATTAGATAAGATCTCGATGATCTCTGGGTGTGGAATAGTTATCCAGAGACCAATACTCGGTTTCTTCTCAGAGATCTTCTTATGCAATCTACTCATAAGAGCAACCCTTGCTGAAATTATATTGCTCGATATTTAAATTAGTTATTAGAGGGTTATGGGTAAATGCTTAATATGTGGTAGTGAGTATCTTGTTTCTAAAAGCCTAGGAGTATGTGGATCCTGCCTAAGAAAATATCCTGATAAAGCTCTTGAAATAGTTAGAGAACTAAGATCCAGCTGGAGAAAATCCGTTGGTTTACCGGAGAAGCCTCCTAGAGAAGAGAAGGGATTAGCATGTAACTTATGTGTGAATCAATGCAGGATCCCTGAGGGCTCCAGAGGATTCTGTGGTGTGTGGATAAATAAAGGATCCGTCTTAACACCTCTGGCGGGACATGGGAGAATGGTGCTGTATGCATACCTAGATCCTATACCCACAAATTGTGTAGCCGCGCATATATGCCCTGCCTCAACTGGTGCTGGGTACCCGAGATACGCGTATTCTCCAGCGACTGAGTATGGGTACTATAATCTCGCTGTTTTCATGGCTGGTTGTCCACTGGATTGTGTTTTTTGTCAGAATTGGGAGCATAAGACAGCTATTGCTCATGGGAGAATAGATACCTCAATTGTAAAAATATTCTCTGTGGAGGATCTTGTTGAGAGAGCCATGGATCCTAGGATACCTTGTGTGTGCTACTTCGGTGGAGACCCTACGCCGCATGCTCCAATGCTTATACAAGCATCTAGAGAGATAATTAAGAGAGCTCAAGAGAAGAAACTTATCAAAAGAATTTGCTGGGAGACTAATGGTTTAGAGAACCCGTATATAATGAGAGAAATGGCTAGACTAAGCCTAGTTTCAGGTGGGATAGTGAAGATTGATTGGAAGGCTTGGACACATAGTATCTACGAGGCATTAACAGGTGTAGATGGTGAGAAGGCTCTGGCGAGACTTAAGGAGAACACCAGGATAGTGAGTGAGTTAGCGAGACAGCGCCCAGAGATACCTCTCTTAGTAGTCAGTATACTTCTGGTGCCGGGTTACGTGGATCCTGAGGAGGTTAGGGGGATAACGAGCTACCTAGCTACTCTAGACCCCGAGATCCCGGTTGTGTTACTTGCTTTTCACCCAGATCACTTAATGAGAGATCTTCCACCAACAAGTCGTAGACACATGGCTGAGGCTATTAGAGCTGCCAAGGAGTCAGGTATGAGGAATATCTACGTAGGAAATGAGTGGTTGCTTGGACCATACTATTGACTAAATAGTACATCCTCTATAGAAGAGAAGATTCTGCAGACAACAGCCCATGTATCAAGTACTTCATCAGCTATAGAGATCTTTGGGTAGGGGAGACTAAGTATTTTCTCAGAGAAGTCCCCCCGCTGAAATCCCCCAACAATTAAACCAATGCTCTCCTTAGAAACTATTTCCCTAGCCAATTCCCTGGGAGATACCCTAGAACCTTTCTCATGAAGAATGTACACAGAATCAAATCTCTCCTCCTCAAGAAATTGATAAAGATCTTTTTTAACAACCCATATAAGAGGATTATCTGTATTCGGTGGAGCAGAACCTGACACAAATACTTGCTCCATCAAGCCAATGAACCTATTATAATTCTTGGTTAATCTAATATCTTCTCTGAAAAACACTAAACCATGTCTCGTGTCAAGAACAACTCTAACAAATCCTCTTCTCCACAGAAGAGAGGAGGTCGCTACTAGAAGAGTTGTGTGAATAATATCTGGTCTACCTCTCTTATGCCAGTCTCGCAATTTTTTCATAGATCTGTAGTGATAAGATATGTCAAGAATAGTTTCCTCAGGTCTCTTACCTCTTCTCCTAGCCCAACTAACAACATCTCTACCACTAGCTAATTCACTAGGAACAAGCTCAATAGCCGCCTCGGCAATTACTAAAGTGATTTTCCTCATGATCCCTCCCGTCACATTAAGTATTGAGAGAAGCATATAGAGATATTCTTAAGTAAATTGAGAGAGTTGGAGGGCTCTCTTGATGATTTCAGATCTAGAGTCGATGATACTGATCTTTATGATTCTATGAAGGAGAGATTGGAAGAAAATAAGATCTACGACACAAGCGTAGTTATTGAAATCGTGAAAAAGTAGATCTGAGATAAGATTACCTTAGGTGTCGAAAATATCAGTCCTAGAATACTCTACAGCAACAACTTTAGCAAGAAATACTTTTTATCTAGGTACTAAGCCTAAGATCGGTATATATGTGAGGCTAAGGAGTTGTCAGAGGATCAAGGGAGACTCTGGAGGATCAACTTCTTCAGATCCGTGACGAGGAGGGCCAGAGGTGTTTAAGAAGATCGTAGAGGAGCAGATCTCGAAGATCAAGAGCACATTGGAACCCAAGTCAATCGGATGATGGGGGTTAAAGGGGGCTCTAGGTATAGGAGGTAAATCCCACGGGAGAATTCCGTTAAGATACTCCACTCCAGATCTCGATTTAATTAGAGCTATAGGTTTACGAATTCAGTCTAATCCTGAGATCCTGAGGAGTACTGCCTCGTGAGTTCATAGGATGTTAATGGGATTTATATACATATGTACGTACATACGTATATGGGTGCTATAGTGCTTAAGAAGAGAAAGTTGACGCTAAGTATAAGAGGGGATCTTCTAGATGAGGTTAAGAGGGCTGCGTTAAGTGAGGGTAAGACGCTAAGTAGCCTAGTCGAGGAGTACCTAGAGTATCTAGCATTAGAAACCTGGTTCATGAGGCTGGCGGAGGATCTAGGGTTGGGCGAGCTGGAACCAGTATTCGATCATGAAATAGTATCCACGAGACCTAGGGGGCTAGACGCGGCTAGTATAGTTAGAGAATTGAGAGATAAGCGAGTGGAAGTCTCCATATGAATAGAGAGATCTACTATCTTGATACAAGCGCCATAGTTAAGAGGTATGTAGCTGAACCTGGTAGTGAAGTGGTGGACGAAGTATTTAGAGACGCGTATAGAGGTTCAGCGGTGATATCATTCTCATCCTGGAATATTGCTGAGGCGGCGGTAGTATTCGATAAATATAGTCGGATCCTAGGGCTCGACGCGAGAGGATTGCTGAAGAACAT
>JBMFIR010000056.1:0-6256 GCA_049976205.1 Sulfolobales archaeon
GGAGTTGCTGATAATCTCATTTATATTATTTGCATCACTATCATTGATCTTGTTACCTAAGGCATATGCGGGGAATATACTGTTTATAGCTACTGATTCTTGTTCCTACGAGATTTACAGAGATCTTATGATAAATTTCTCTAATATAACTGGAGAAGTGATTAGACCAGCTGATTTAGGGAGTGTTAAAATAGGATCCTATAAAAAAATTGTTTTCCTAGCAACAAATATATCATCAAAAGAATTAATAGACGAGGTTATTCGTAGATTAAATGAGGATCGTCCAAAATCACTAATTGTGTCACAGTATATATATGAGGAATACGGTATTTCTTCATCGGCTCATGTACCGGATAATTATATCTTTAGCTACTGCATATATTCAGATAAAGATTCTTTGCGTAAGATAGCTGAATTTATTTGGGTAACTAATGAATATGATACCTTGATCCCGGTATCAACAGGTCAACTCATTGGTTTAGGCATGATTATTGCTGCAATCTCATATGTTTTGATTAGATACGGGGAGGATTTAACTAATAGACTAAGACTGATTTTAATAAAACTTATTGGATTACTAATTATTCCCATCCTCAGGATCAGAGTTAGTAGAGAAGATATACTTAATCACCCAATAAGAAAATCAATATCCGAGTATGTTTCCTCGAGAGTAGTGGTTAGATTATCGGATCTAATGAGAGAACTAAAGCTCGCGAGAGGATCCACTGAATGGCACTTGTATCTACTAATTAAATACAACTTGATCCAAGAAATAAGCTTAGGTAGAAAAAGATACATCATAGATCCCTCGAAACCAAAAGAGGTTATACAAAAACTGATCTCAGAGGACGAAGATCTTATGTGCGTATGGAGTAATCTCGTAGAGACACAGAGTTTCCTTAGATACGTAGTTGATGAGAAAATAATATACGAGGTTTCTGATAAATGTAAACTAGATCCCCACGAAACAAAAAGAATCATTAGTGTAATTATTCATCTCCAGACATCATCGATTTAAAGAATTTAATGAGTTCTTCTCAGAACAAATGATCCTATGATTAGGCCAGTTACTAAAGAAGCAACTACTATAACCACCAGTAATATTGGTTGATCCTCGAACAGAGATCTGTAAATAAACTTTGTTGTAGTACTAATTGTGCTCAGAGTATAAGTTAATACTTTAGTGAAAGTCTCTGATATATGTAACTCACTAGTTCTCTCTATGGTGTATGTTTCTATTCTCTGAATCGTCACATGCTTAGTTATTGAAATTGTTATAGGAGACGAAATGTTTACCGGGGTAGCTGTCTGTGAGATTGTTTGTGTAGGTGTTTCTGTGAGAGGTTTCTCATATAAAACCTCAACTATGTAGGGCTTCATAACTATGGCTAACGTGGAT
The DNA here is from genome assembly GCA_049976205.1 of Sulfolobales archaeon. GTDB lineage: Archaea > Thermoproteota > Thermoprotei_A > Sulfolobales > AG1 > WYEN01. The sequence goes on from JBMFIR010000056.1 coordinate 1,400, forward strand.
ATTCTCATGTTTCCTCCGAAGAATAGTATTCTTCCGTCTCTAGCAACATATCCTGTTCCAATAACTACATCACTGATTCTTCGAGTCTCTATGACTGATGAATCTTTTTGACTAAAAACTATTATCTCTGTTTCTTGATGAATTGATCCCGGGGTCTCGGGCGCGAGTATTGAGTGGGTCACGAGACCATATAGATCATTTATATATACGTAGTTAATAGATTCTCCGTATAGACCTGGGAATGTGGTGCCTGGCAGATTTTGTGTTGGAGGAGATATGTTTGTTGGTATATTGAATATATCCACCACAACTCCAGAGGATCCGTGGTATATTCTGCTTATCTTTATACTGATCTGATCTCTGTAGATCACCACAAAGAAATTCTTTATATAATACGTGTTAGACACTAAGCATAACCCATCTGCTCTCCTAAGACTTTTATCTATTATGGTTCTACTACTCTCATTCACCAAGATCCAGCCACACATACTCTCGAAACCTTTCTGTGAGCTGTATAGAGCGCTTAAGCTAACAAGTATCTTCTCATCCCCGTAAACATGCATTGCTACGAGCATTAGTAATGATTGATTCTCTGGATAGCTATACAGATCCTTTATATTGGAGATGATATAATCTCTGTAGCTCACGAGATCAGGTGAATAGATCCTTACAAACAGCTCTTGAGAGGATCTATTGTAAAGCAGAATACTTAAACCAGATCTTATCCACTCAATATCTGTAGTGAATAGATTCTCACCTAAACTAATATTATTGATCAATGACCCAGATCTTTTATTAATAACATAGATCTCGGGTACCACCGAGAAATTGTACCCAGTCGAGGCAATGAATTTGTAGCCTAGCACATACAGATTATCTCCAACAACAATTTTAACAGGTAATCTGAACTCACCGGCTGAGCCCGCGGATAATGGGATAAAGAATATATTAGATAGATCTATTGAAGCAATTAAATTCATGTCAGGAGACAACGCATCTATCTTATATACTAATCCTCCTTTAAACAGATCTATTGACATACTCACTAGATAAATATTTTTTGTATCCGGATCCTCATAGGCTCCAAGCACATAAGTGTTTCCCAGTAGATCACTGATATCTCTTATCTTTATATCTGATATTACGCCACCGGATGCTGGAACCGCTACAAAAACACTGCTTAGTAATATCATCACCATAATTACGTGGAGATAGAGTCTCTTCATAACGCATCATAAATAGTATGTTAAAAAGGTATATTAAGTTACGAGAAGAACGGTTGAGATCGCGGATCCTTATTTCATATTTAAGTACTCATTAAGTAATTTAGCGATTATGGAATATACGAGTTTTGCACTCTCTAAAGCTTTTAACGCATAAATCTTTGTCATAAAGTATCTTGTGATCAAAAACTAAGTCTAGATATAAGGGACGTGGATATTTAGCTTGATCCCTACTTAGAATAATATGAGATATTTGGGGATAGTAGCCGTATTTCTTGAAGCACTTATATACTGGCTCTAGAAGATTTTCCGCAACATCTATTTCTTTATGTATCAAGTATCTATCCTCCACTTCCTCCGAGACTACCAATAGATCAATATCACTACTCTCACTAAAATCTCTTCTAGCATAGGATCCGTATAGAACAAGTGAGACTATTTTATCACCGAATACTCTGAGAAAAGATGATATAAGCTCTCTCTCGAGAACATCTACGAGCTCAATAAGCGCGGGGCACTCAGAGTAGATTTCCTCCACTATCTAATGCTTCCGTAGTAATATCTCTTGGGAAGAGAATAAGGTATTAGTTAGTCACCTCCTCTAATATATCCTGAGCCATCACATATCGTACCCTTAGTGTGTAGCTCAACAAAACCTTCTCTACATGTGGCGAATTCCAATCCTTCATCTAGGGTGTATTCTCTTATCATCTTCATGAGATCTAGTCTCAATTTCTTTGGCAAGTATCTGTATCCATACATAAATTCTCCCTCGACGTAGTATAATTCATAGAGCCTCTCTCTCAGATTAGGAAAAGCTGAGACGATTCTCTTGAAATTATCTGGTTTAACCTTATATGTTGATGTTGTTATCTGCCTAACGCCTCTTCTAGCGACTTCTTTAATTAATCTCTTGAGCTCATCTGGGTCATCATTAATTAGTGGTATAACAGGATCTACTCTAACAGTGACTGGGATACCTAACTTAGCTAATTCCTCAATACCCCATAATCTCTCGTGAGGCAATGGAGCATTTGGTTCAAGAATAGATGCTAAATCACTTCGTAAAGTAGTTATTGTTGCTGCAACAGCTATTCTTCCTCTATATTTCTCTAACAAGTCTCTGTACTTAAGTAATTTATTAGGTGCCTTAGTCGTGAATAATATCTTGAATCCTCTGGAGAGTATCTCTTGAGCAATCTTGTATGTTAAGCCGTATTTATCCTCGAGTGGCTGCAGAGGATCGCTGCTAGCAGATAGTTCAATAACTGATCCTCTTGGGATCCTCAAAAGATCTTTTCTAGCCTCAACTAATAAATTCTCCTTGGGCCTTGGATCAAAGAAATTCTTTATGTAGCTAGAAGCATAGCAATATAAACAGCCATGTCCACAGCCTGTGTAGGGATTAACAGTCCACTTAATCGGACATGTGCAAAGTGGTGATTTCCAAGGATCAAATGGTCTAATGATTCTCCAATTAACACCCATCTCAGACTATCAATAAGTAACCTATGAATATAAATAATAAGTTGCGTCTACGAAAAGACTTTATGTTTTTAAACCAGATCCTGTTAAAGGCAGAAGAATAGATTTAGCGTCCAATACTTCTCTAATCTTCTTGTACCCAGCCCACACAGTTGCTGAGGTCGGCTCAATAATAAAGCCTAGATTAACTAATTCATTAAGTGCCTCACGAATCTCTGAGTTACCTACAAGAATCACCTCCCCATTATATCTCTTCAAGACCTCAACGATCTCGTTTAGTCTAGGAGGATTCTGAACCATGATCCCATCAGCTAAAGTGGATTCCTCACCAACAGCTTCAGAACCCCTCAGAGCCTTATAGACTGGCTGAGTACTGTAGCCTTGAACACCTATTATCTTAGGCATTCTCTTAATCAATCCATGTCTCAATAAATTCTCGAAGCCCCTAACCAAACCAAGGAATAAGCCTCCGGAGCCTATAGGTGCAATAAATGCTTCCGGGGCCCCGTACTCCTCGAATACTTCATAAGCAATAGTTGATGCACCCAGTATATACAGGGGGTTCCACGTATGAGCCACGTAATAAGATCCTTCTATGTATCTAAGAACCTCTTGTGCAGCATCAGATCTCGTAGGTGTCTCAATCACCTCAGCACCGAGTAGTTTAACGATCCTCTTCTTACCCTCAGGAGCAGTTCTCGGCATAATAATTTTCGCGGATAAATTATATAATTTTGAGTAGAGTGCTACCGATATACCTGTGTTTCCACTAGTGTCTTCCACAATACTTCTATAACCCATTTTATACGCATAGTAGATAGCTAGTGATGTCCCCCGATCTTTGAAACTACCACTTGGATTAAGATACTCGAGTTTAAAAAGAATCTCTCTACCATCTATATACTCAGTTACTAGAGGAGTAGATCCCTCGCCCCTACTTTTCTCAGGGACAAGAGGTAGCGTAGAGGCATATCTTCTGAGACCTCTGCCCCCACTAGTCTCGTAATTAAACATGTATCTTACTTCTAGAGGAGATCCGCACCTAGGGCACCTCCAGTAGTATTTTTTAAAGAAATCTTCTTCGAATCCACATCTTGGGCAATACCAAGAGACCATGTTAATCCCAATATATATTTAGTGGAACTATGTTAATTATTACATGGTGGTTTTATTGGTTGATTATCTGAAATTCTTATCTCACAGAGTATCCTGGATCGAGTCTTCTCCACTAGCCAAGATCCTTGGTAGAGTATCTGCGTTATCGAAAGCCGGTTTCAGAGTAATCTCGCTGGCGGCAGGCGATCCTGATCCAAGCGTTATTCCTCGCGATGAGCTGGCTGAGATATCTCACTACGTCCTAAAAAATATTCCTGCATCAATTCTCTACACCGCCACAACAGGCATCGAGGATCTTAGAGTAGAGTTATCTAAATTCATTGAGAGATTAGATGGCTACAAAATCTATCCCGAAAACCTAATAGTTACAAGTGGCTCAACTACTGCCATAGATCTTTTGGCGAGAGTATTAATCGATCCTGGCGACGTAGTTATTGTTGAAAACCCGAGCTATGTAGTCTCACTATACGCATTCAAGCAATTAGGAGCCAAATTAGTTGGTGTAGATGTTAAACCTGATGGATTAGATACTGATGAATTAGAGAAGAAAATTAAAGAAATTGAGAGCGACGGTAAAAAGATTAAGCTAATATACACAATACCAACGGGACAGAACCCCTCTGGAGCCACTATGAGTATAGAGAAGAGAAAACATTTACTTGAGATAGCCTCAAGACACGATTTACTAGTATTAGAAGACACAGCATACAACTATATAGTGCTTGAGGGATCTGCACCACCAACACTCAAATCTCTTGACAAAGAGGATAGAGTAATTGTTACAGGGACACTGAGCAAGATCATGGGGACAGGATTCAGAGTTGGTTGGATCGCTGCGCCAGACCCCATAAGAAGATATGTGGTCGCAGAGAAACAACCAATTGATTACTGTGCCCCAGCTATTTCTCAGTACATAGCTGTTGAATTCCTAAGGAGAGGTCTTGACAAGATCAGTATCGAGAGATCCAGAGAGAGCTACAGGACCAAGAGAGATATCATGATCAAGAGTTTAGAAGATAAGATCCCTGACGCA
>JBMFIR010000057.1:0-5791 GCA_049976205.1 Sulfolobales archaeon
TGTACATATCTTCTCTCTTTATCGTAGGAGTATTTGAAGGTTTCGGCTTGATCATTATACAATACTGTGATACTCACTGGCTCCTGCTCGGATCTTATGATTACTTTGTTGAAGGATACTGTTGAGGCTCCTAATACGCCTTGTATTGTTGCTTCAAGTTTTTCTCTGCTTGACTCATATGTTAGGTGGGCTAGCGAGGATGGTAGTAGCACTGCTCCTCTGAATTTCTCTCTTGGGTGCTTCGGGTCTATATGTAGTGTTTTTGTTAATCCATTTATTACGATGCCTGCTAAGTGGTTTAGTATTTGTAGTGAGACTAGTGCTCTCATGTAGTGTCCGTCGCACTCCATGTGGTTCCAGTACATTCCCCAGCTCATGTATCTCTCGTGGACGTTTCTTAATACGCTCAGTCCCTCATGGGTCATACCTTCCCAAATCATTGTTAGAGCTACAGGTATCTCGATCCCTGTCCACGGGGTATCAGGTTGACCACCCACTAGGTAGGGTATTCCTGTCTCGTTCTCATACAGCAGATCTCCCTCGAGCCCTGGTCTTCTACCACTTGGGTAAGTCGCATTCAGTAGGCCTTCGAATTCTCTGTAATTCATCATATATATCTTCTTCAGGGTCTCTACTACATATCTCTTATCTATTGAGTATTCGAGACCCATTAACTGCTTCAGGTACCACTGACCCGAGAATACTGCTGACATAATCGCCTTGTCCCTATAACCTGTCAATGGATCAAACCAATTGTCGAAGTACTCACCATTCCACAGATACTTAATATAGTTCTCTCTAGCTGTCTCGTACAACTCATTTATCTTAGGTACCTTATCGCTTAATCCAAGGATCTCTAGAGTATCTCTATAAGCCTTAAGAGAACTTACCCAAAGATCAGCTGTGAAAGATGCTATCCCATGGAAACTTAGATTATCAAATGTGTTCACAGCCACTGGATAAAACATTGGTCCACTAAGCAATAATCTGATCACCTCATCACTCAATCCCCTACCATAGAGTTTCTTAGCTACCTGCGAGAATCCTTCGTACCCCGAGGGTGGTGTGTGATAGATGAGTCTTAGCTTAGCATCATCATGTTGTCTTAGTGTGGATTCGATCACGAGATCTATTTTATCCACTAGTTTCTCAAAGAATTCTTTATCACCTGTCATGTGTGTTGCTAGGATCACTTGTAGAATATATTCTGGCATAAGATCATTTCTATCATAAGTATCAACATGATACGGAGATGCAGTGTAGCAATGCATTACTCTACCACTAGGATCCTTGCCAGTCTCAGAAACAATTCTCTTGAGAGTATCTCTGAACTTAGTCTCCACGTGCTGTATAGACGGATCCTTTCTCAGAGCCTCTCTGTAGAGAAACATATTCTCCGGGTAAGAGAGTGCGAAAACCTCGTAGTGAGGTGATTTATCAGGTGAAAGAAGATGATTAGTCCAGTTAATAACTATTCTCTTACCAAGCTCAGGATACATCAGTAGTATAGTTGGTAGAGCATAGTACATCACATCAACCGTGTTTAAACCAGCACAAGTCCCTGGACCACCCTCCCATATCGCGAAGAACCCATCTTTCGTTAACCATGTTGATTTAGTTAATGTCAGTAGCTGAGACAGGGCTAAGTCTACGAGGAATTTCTCGTAGTTCGCGTCATAGATCTTCTCAAGAACCTTATCTACTCTAGAGATTATATCGCCTACTTTATTAATTGTTTTATTGAGCAGATCCCTTAAATCACTGTATTTATTCTCGTAGTAGTGACCTAATCTATTCCCGTATCTATCAATATGATTCGGGAAATACCACGCGAGAACATATATGATCTCTTTCTCCTCACCTGGTTCTAATATAATCGTTTTTGACACAGCTCCGAAGAGACCTAAGCTATCCCCATAGACTATTTTATCAGTCTCACTCGTTAATCTACCTTCTCTTCTGAATTCAACTAATAATCTTCTCAAAGGATCTGTGTATCTGAATCTATCTCCTAGCTCAAGCACGAAACTCGATGCCTCAAAATCTTTGCCTACGCCAATGAGTGCTAGTGAACCATTGAACATACCGTGTCTATCGCTGAGTCCATCACCACTCATTTCCACACCAACGAATTCTTCTCCAGAGACTCTCTTATTGCTTGCTCTAACGCCTCTTATTGATGTAAAGGGGTTTCTTAAGATCCCTAGTAAAGAGAGCTCTAATCTATATTTACATCGGCTCCTAAACCTGAATCTGAGGATTATAATAGGTGTTGAGGAAGTCTCTAAATCCCCTGGGATAATTGATGAGTAGATATCAAGTGATATACTAAGCATATTCTTCTCGAGAAAAACATCTCTATACTCAAGACTTACCTTAGGCGGTGTTGCTAAGAACTCTATGTACTCCACATTTCTTACCCAAGGTGTCTGGTAGGGGTTTAAGGCGTCATTAACCGAGGAGTAAGGATCATAGTTTCTTCTACTGAACCAAGGCTCTGTTCTGAGAATAAGTAGAATTGGATCCTTATCAATTTTCTTTACTCTCAATATGAATACTAAATCGTCTCTACCAAGGATTTTCTCAGGCTCGCCGTAGTCGGACCAGGGTTTATTGTTAAAGATCGTCCAGCCATCAAATACTCCCAAAGGATCAATACTAATAGATCCCGTACCAACACCACCGATTGGGACAGATGAGAATATTTTCGTTGAGGAAGAGATCTTCAATAAACACACCTCATAATAGTTGACTCAAAAATATTTAATAATGAAATTACACAGTCTGTATAAGTCGTATTTAAGATTTTGCTAATGGGGTTTTTAATGGGATCAGATGAAGACATCCTGACTCAATTAGGAACTCTATTGAATCCTTTGTTGAGATGATCCGATAATACTCTCTCATGTGAATAATAACCCTGAAACCCGTGTCCGAGCAAAATATTATTTCTCTCAAGTTATTTCTTCTAGCACTTTCATTAAGATCATAGAATCCACTCGTGTAATACTCTGATGTCGCTTGATCAGTGAATACCCCAACTACGTAAAATGAGCAGTTAATAGTCTCGATAAGTATAGATACTCTGCCCCCCGTAACCGAGTTATTAAAGATAATTTCTATCGAGGAATTATCAGGCACCGCAACTAGTTCTTCTCTATCGTCTCCAGAAATAAAAAGGATCTTACCAGAGTTATAGATGAGATTTATGAAAACGGATCCTGTTACTAGCATGAGAATAATTGATAGAGACACGAGTCTTTTGATTATTTCTCTCAATTTTCTTCACTATTTACCCATCTCATTTATTCTGACAAGAATTATTTAATGGAAAATAATTAGTAACAGATCGTTTCTATAGGGAGGAACCTCGGTTTCAGGAGAGTCCTTATTAAATACATCACTTTAGTTATCTCATGGAGATGGTGAGATAAATGAGACAAATTATAAACACAATATATAGAAAATATGTAACTATAGTATCTCTAGTGATACTCGCTATAGTAGCGGTATCAGTAGTGTCACCTGGAGCACTATCTGTTGCTTTAGCTCAGCAAAATACCGCAACCACATCTATGTCCTCTATGCCTTGCAACAATACTTTTGTCAAGGCTCAAGTCCTGTACAATATTCTTAATATGAGTCTGTCACTTAATCTCTCTAAGGAAACAGTATCTGAAATAAAGAGTCTATTAGCAGTAAATATCTCGAGGCTTTCTTGCAGCGAATTAGAGAATTGGGTGAAGAATGCGTCAAAGACACTCTCAAGTATTGAGAATATGGTTAGAGAAGGTAGAGCCTACGCAATTGGATTAGCTGAGCAGAGATATCTCAATGGTCTGAAGAATGCTCTTGAGAATAGATTAAGAGAAATCGGTAAAGAATACAATATATCTGTAGAAGAATTAGTAGCGAATATAACCTCAGCGAAGGATATCAACGAGATCATGCGTGAATTAAAGAAAACAGAGGTGGTTGTAGAGAGTGTTAGAGCGAAGAAATTTGTTGATGTAATTATTAAAGTAGGTGTCGAAGACGCCTACAAGAGTGCTAAGGATCTCGAGAAATCTCTCAAGGATCTCGAGATAACATCTAGACTCATTAATGAGACTATTGAGAAATTAAGTAAGTATAATATATCACCCAACGTAGTGGCTTTATTAAAAGAAGCTCAAGCCAAGATATCAGAGGCGAAGATGTTTCTTGAGAATGTATCAAAAGTGGTTAAGATAGAGGGAGAGGGTAAATTAAAAGAAGTATTTAACAAGACGTCTCAGAAATACTATGAGGAGGTATTAGAAGAATTAGAGGAAATGCGTCAAGAACTACTTGAGTTGAAACAACAAATCACTTCTCTGAATGAGACTAATATCACAGCTCTAATAGATGAGTTGCTGAGCAAAATAGATGCAATGTATAATCAGATCAGGAATGCCTCAGTAGATGATATATCTAGGTGGATACCTGATCTATTAGAGATAAAGGCTAAGATAAAGTACTTGAAGGAGATCCTAGAGGAAGCCCTGGAGAAAAGCGTCATAATCAAGAGAATGCCTCCTGCATCATATCAGCTACTCCTGAACAAGACGAAAGAGCTTCTCTCAGAAGTAGTTAATATGACGAAATATATTAACTCAACATATAGTCAACTATGTCTAAATGTAACAGCAAATGATTCAGTTATGTATCATCATTGTATGATGCTTAGAGAAGTAGTCCCTGGCTTACTTAATCTCGCTAATAATTCAATTGAGAGTGCTAAGAAGCTTATTAGTGAGAGTGAGGAGTTGTATAAAGCCAACAAAACTTTCGAGGCATTAATAAGGCTATCGCAAGCAAGAGCTGTCCTAGAGTTAACTAAGGCTAAGCTTGAGCCTGTTTACGAGATCCTTAAGAAGGTCTCAGAGGAGAAGGAGAAAGAGAAGACTGGGACTACGACACCTAAGATAAAAGTTTCTGTCGAGGGAGAATTAAGGATCCTTAAAAACACAACAAAACTTGTGCTCAAGATAAAGAATGAAGGATCCACGACAGCCACAATAAATAAAGTAATTATTGTGATAACACCTGCAGTAGCTATTGAATTAAACATGTCAATTAACCCAGGTGAGGAAAGAATAATTGAGAAAGATCTGTTGCTAACACCTACGCAAATAAATCTGATCAAGAGTAGAAGCAGTGTTCCAGCAATAGTGATAGTAAATAATGAGGTAACAATAACAATCTACCTAGAAGTAGTGAAATAATTGTGATCCACAATGATGAAAGCAACGATCCTTAGATACTTACTAGGTCTCATACTAGTACTAACTCTATCATCAATAGTCGTGGCCTCCGGCGAAACATCTAAGGCAAGTATATTCATAGATGGGGACGGGGTCGCAACGCTCACAATGACTATTTCTCTAAGCAGTGGGTTAAACATAATTAATCTACCCGTTAAACCAATTCAGGCAACCATAGTAACGAAGCCAGATGTATCATGGTTCTACAATAGTGCTAATGATACTCTGCTTATATTGAGCACCTCTTCCATGACCATAGAGATCAGCTATATAGTAAATACATCACTAAGCAACGGTGTATTAACACTAACAATAAATACTAAGCAACCAATAGATCTCATATTAAGTCCAAATATCCTACTACTCTCAGTCCCGGAGAATATAATAAGCTACAAGATACAAAGCGACGGTATACAGATACTAACTATAAACGGCTCAGCCACTGTAAGCTATATAATCTCACAACCTCAACAAATAATAACACAACCAGCACCCACAACAACTAT
>JBMFIR010000058.1:0-5638 GCA_049976205.1 Sulfolobales archaeon
TTGGCTCTTCTCAGGGCGTCTTCTGTTACGTTGACTGCTACGATAATTTTTCTCTTAATCTCTTTGTTTATTGCTTGAGCAATGATCTCGCATTTCTTGTCGAAGAAATCAACATCCTCCTCCTCAACTAAGCTCTTTACCTCAATGAGGTACACTTCTTTATCATGTGCGTAGATATCTACTTCTATCTTTGCTCCTTTTCTGAAGTATTTACCCTCTTTATCTTTGTATACGAATCTCTCTATCTCATTAACGTCTCTGATCCCTAGCCCGAGAAGCTGATCTCTGTATAGGTTGAGTATCGTTTTCTCAAGATCCAGCCCTATTCTTCTGCCAAGAGACCCTATCGAAATCTTCAGCTCAGCGATTGTTTTCGAATGTTCATAAACAGCCTTAGTGAGATCCTCAACTCTCCTCGAATGCTCATCCACGGCCTTAGCGAGATCTTCTACCCCTCTGATCAACTCCTCTAGTATCTTAGAGTGATTCTGTAGAGCCTCTGAGTGCTCTCGTAAGATTCTTGAGTGCTCCTCTAATCTCGCCTCAATAGAGTCTAGTCTCTTAAGAACCTCCGCTAACCCTACTAAACCTGCTACCGCGTATCTGAACTCCATGTCTTTCTCAAGTGTTCTAAGGATCCTCTCTTTCTCCTCCTTACTTAGTAACTCACTCAATAGATACTCCAAATTAAATATAAGATGGATAATATTTAATACATAAGGCAATTAAATATGTCATAGCTAATGATCCTGCGATCAAGAAGCTTCTTCTCTGAATCCCCGTGTTGTGCATTAATGAGACAGATAACCTCAGAATAACTATGATCTGTTAACATCAATTGATGACGCTAATGTATATATAGTTGATTACATACTGTAAATATGGTGTATACTTTGAGTGTTGTTATCAGCGTGAGAATCAAGAAAGAGATAAAAGATATCCTCGAGGAGAATGGTATAAATATCTCTGAGGAGATCCGGAGATACTTGGAGGAGCTCGCAGCCAAAGTAAAGATCAGGAAATATATATATAAGTGGGATAAGCTCCTCGAAGATATTGTGCCTAGTGAGAGTGGATTTTCTGTGAGGTCTGTGAGGGAGGATCGTGAGAGTCATTGATTCCTCGGCACTCATAAAATACTTTACTCGGGAAAGCAATTGGGACAAAGTTAAAGAATTAATGTCTGAAGGAGTCATATCACTCGATTTAGCAATAAAAGAATTAGCTAATGCACTGTGGAAAAAGACACTTAAGAATGAAATAGACTTAGGGATTGCTGTGGAGATACTTAAAGATCTGATCGAGAATAAACCGATTCTAATTGAGCATCAGGAAAATTATCTCATAGAAGCACTGGATATAGCAATTAAGCACAGGATAACTATATACGATGCACTATTTATAGCATTAGCTAAGAAAAAATCTATGGAACTCATAACTAGTGACGAGACGCAAGCTAGAGTAGCTCAGACAAATGGTGTAAGAGTAATAATTGTCTAGAGCAAGTATTTTGATAAGCAGATCCTGTATAAATAAGATATTTGATGCATTATATCACGTGAGGCATCTAAATGAATGGGTCTGAGCCTCAGCAAATTATTATTGAGACACTCAGAAGCTACTTAAAGAATAAATGCGACGAGATCCTAGGCTATGTATCAATAACTGGTCAACGCATAATCAAGATATATCTCAGGGCTCTATACAGATTCTACAGATCCTCTGAGGAGTACCCGAGACTAAGTGATGTGTTAAACGCCGCACTAAGCTCTGGTAAAGATCCTTTAAAGGAGCTTGGTTTTGAACTTCATATTGACACAGAGGAATACATTGAAGCCAGTGTTGATACATTAACTAGATTATGCAACGAAATAAGAAACTATGGGGTCAGCAATAAATAATCTCCCGCGGATCCTATCCCAAAAATTCCTGCTTAAAATTCCTCGGGTTAGGCATTAAGCAACTTAGCTAGTCCCTCGATTAGTTTTGGCGAGATAATATCTCGGCACCACATATGGATTAGACACTGGATCAGGGATATAGATCAGAGCAACTCAGTTTGTTGATTAAGTATGTGTCTCCGGCATTTATGTATCTGAGGATCCTGATTAGAAGGATCTTGTTGCACTAGATAGATTGCCCAAGGCTAGAAAGATGTGCTGTGAGTTAATTAAGTCCCGTGCTAATTGACTCATCTCTTTATGTCTATGCCAAGATCCTCGTAGGATGGGAGTTCTCTTCTTGCTTTCTCAAGAAGCTTGATGTATTTATCTAGATCTATTCTAAGTAGAGTTTTCTCATTCACTGGTTCTAATCCTGTGACTGTGTAGATTAGTCTATAGGGTGGCTGTGTGGTTAATGCATATATTGGTGGTTTCTTGTACTCCTCTCTTGTTCTCGGGTATCTAGTAATTACTAACTCGCTGGGCTCTACTGATCCTTTTCTCAGCATATTTATGTAGGTGTCTATTACTTTATGTGCCTCTGATAACACCTCCGCTAGTTCCTGAGGTGTCTCCGCCTTCGCTAACTTGTTTAGTGCCTCTATTTGCGCCTTCTTAACTACTGCTGGAGTATCTCTTCTCACCGCCAGCACCCCCTTAATCTTTACTTCACCGTTTCCCAACAACCCGTAGTACTTGTTTGAGGCTGCTTCGTCACTTGTTAATCTCCTTGGTATATAGAGCCACTTGAAGTAAGCCTCTGTCTTTGCTCTGAAGCCCGTGGCCTCCTCAATAATTTTCTTAAGCTCCTCGCACATGGTTTGGTTGCTTACGTTGTCTATGAACACGCTATCAACTATTGCATGAATCACTCTATAACCTCTTTTCTCAACTGAGATTCTTGCTCTTCTAAGTATCTCTCTGCTTGTGCTAGTAACCATTTCGTGAGCCATTACTGATCCGAACAACGCGTTTCTGTAGCCTAGGTACCCGAAGCTTGCTACAAGGATCCATTTCACAGCACTCTTTCTATACTCATACAATTCATCTCCGGTTCTCTTAGCCAGCTCATCATATAGATCTTTTAATTCAATAAGTTTCTTTAGGCTGGCAGGCACCACACCCTCCTCATCCAAGCACACCGTGTGGCTACTCCACTCAGGCCTGAACCTATTTGAGCAATAAGCCCTATCAACTGTTTCCCCAGAGATATTGTATCTAACAATGATGCTGGGGTATAGACTGCGGAAATCAATTTGACAAACACCCCAGTAGAGACCTGGTCTAGGCTGATAAACCACTCCGCCTCTGTCGAAGAGCACTAATTCTCTCAAACTTCTCCAGGGCTCGAATCTGCCGTAGGTCTTGTCAACAATAAGTCTTCTGTCTCTAGCTATTAGAGCCTCAATAGTTGTTAAAACTCTGCCTATAGAGATGTTCTTCATGAGACTAAGAGGCATGTGGCCTAATCTACTCCACTCAAAAAACTCCGATGGGTGATGAACTCCTGCAACAATCCATCTATAAACAATTTCTTTAACGCCTGGCTCCACAGAGATTAATTGAGCATAGATGTAGGGGTCTGTGAAACCTAGAGTGAATCTATTGGAGATCAGATAATTAACTAAATCTCTCAGCTCCCAGAATCTCTCTACACCTTCTCTTGTGTAGGCAGTGTAGTAGCCGTCTACTAAATCAATTAAGATGTAGCTTATATCAGGATCTCTGTGCTCGGGTCTCCAGCTACTCGTTTGGGGTCTATTACTGATCCATTGGGTCACTGGGGTAAGTGGCTTGATCCCGGATCTATACAAAGCCTCAGTGAGAGGATGAGGAAAAGTGTTCAGAGGCCTGAGCCCCTTAGAAGAGCTTGTCTCAAGGATCTTCTTAAGCACTCTGAGACTCTTGGTTCTGAAAACAACTACGTCCACAGTCTCTGTGTAGAATGGTGGTTTTCTCCACTTCTCAACCCACGCATCATCTGCCTCCGAAGAGTCTCTCAGCTCCCCGGCGACTTTATGCGGATCTGGGGTCTCTAGGTATCCATAGAAATCTATTCTCCCAATTCTCCTCTCTATTGAGTGTCTCTCATCATCGTATAATACGAAGACTGTATCATTTCCCTCGGTGTAGACATCTAGTAGCCAGATCACTTGATTCACCGCATCCACAATTAGGCAATGAGAATAGTTTATTTAACCGAATGCCTCTTCTCTAGCTGAGCTACTCTTCTCATTAGGTGAATAACTATTATCTCAAGAGGATCCTCGACCCCTACGTGTCCGAGAAGTGAGAATGTGGTGTCTATATCTCTCAAGAACTCCTCGAAGAATATTTTCTCATCGGCTGGGAGAAGATCTATTATTCTCCTAATTCTATCACTATATCTACTCAACGCAGCTCTAAGAGAAGAAGTGTTTCTACCCATGGTCTCCAGCTATGTGCTTAGTAAAATAGTGTTTTAAGACACAAGCATCTAATTAATTAATTTATTACTTTCGGTGATCTCTCCCTCACTATATAAGCCCACTAAGATAAATGGGGAAACATATTCATTGAGCTACTAGGTATCAGACCCCTAGATGAGTTGATTAATCCCACTAAGAGAGATTGGGTCACTGAGCTCTACGGAGACCCAGGAGCACTTCTCCTACTTGCACACAATATACTTGTCTACAGATCCTTGTTCGGGGAGGTTTATGCAGTACTCAATCTAGAGTTTGGTGGAGTAGATACTCTCTATCTAGTTAAGATATGCAGGATCTTTGACTGTGATCTGAGCAAGATATATATCTCGAGAGCATTTAGATCCCAAGACACAATAGAGATACTGAAGAGCCTAGAGAACGTGAGAGACTCCACAATAGTCCTCATATTCCCATACAACTACCTGCCTCAGGACCCAGCCAAGTATCACGAAGCCACTAGGATAACAGGTATCATAAGTAGAATTAGTTTAAGCAACACAGTAATACTACTTAACACAATAACAAGATTTGGTTCAAGAAACCCCGAGGGAGGATCACTTCATCACCACCTAGTAAAAATAATTCTGAGAATAGCTGAGAGAGGAGAGTGGCTAATTGCTGAGTTAATTAAGCACCCCGTGAAGTCATTAGGTGAGAAGAGAATATTCTCAAAAAAGATATTGAGCAATCCTCTACCAACAACCAAGCAGAGAACAATATTAGAGTGGGTAGCTAATAGAGTGAGAGAAGCCAAGTGATCTAAGATACGTAAGCTAAATACATGATATAATCATAACCACAACAATATTATAACATATTTATATTTATATAATATGTTACTTAAGTAATGATTCTTGTTTCCAGAGTCTCACCTCAGATTCTCAGCAAGATCTTGTGACTAACGAGATGAAGCAATTATATATTTGTTTAAAAATACATATGGTGTATATACGCATAAAGTATTGAGATACTCAGGATTTTTAATTAAATACTCTTAATTACAACTGAATGCCTCGCTCTCTGGGGCGGGGATGATTGATGTTTATAAACTTGATGCTGGTATTATAATTGGATGATGAGATAGTAATAGGCATAGTATCAAGACCCTCAAATAATGACTACGAGAAATGGAGGTCATCAACAATATCCCCGAGCCCCCGAGAGAGAATAGGGGGTAATGAGCCGGAGACCCTACCAAGAGATCTTATATAGAATTGAAAGGGCTAT
>JBMFIR010000059.1:0-4995 GCA_049976205.1 Sulfolobales archaeon
CACTAAGTCTAGCGGCTAGTGGTAGGTGGGTTATGGAACTCTTTCGAGCCCAACGGCACGAGGCTCCCATCTAGGGGAGACCCGCCTAGGCTCGGAGCAGCGCTCCCATCACCCAGGCGGTTCACCAATAAATCTGTAATCCTCAGAGCTTATAAAGCTTTAATGGAGTCGCTACGATGATTATCAACTCATATAAACCTCCCTCTCTAAACATCAAGATATTTTCAGCCCATATAAACCTCTGAGACACCGAACACCCAAAACATTTCGGCAAGAGATCTAATAGCTGTTCTGTAGAGGTGTTTAAGCCTCCTATGAGCCTTAGCCTCTACTCTTTGTATTAGCCTGTGATATTTGATCCACGTATTCAAACCTAGGTTTCCTAGGATATCTCTTATGCTCTGTAACGTAGCCTTCTCCCTCCTCCAGTAGACGTACTCTGACTTGATGACACCGCCCTTAACCAAGATCCCAAGGCTATTGGATATTGCTACAGCGAATAAGTTGTTAAGCCCATATCTATGAAGGCCTTGTGACTATCCCTTGGATCCTTCTGCCTTATACTCTCAGGGTTTCTCTCTACTATCCCACCATTCTTCTTAATTCTCCTAGCACCCTCAACATAGCCTCTCCAATTCCATTTCGGTGGTCTAACACCAACCTCCACTGGTATATTCGCTACCCACCTACCACCTCTATATATTATCTCTAGGTCTCCCTGCTTACCACTCCACAATATCTTTCCATAGTATCTGATACTCTTATTGAAGTCCTTAAGCACTATATAGCCCCAATCTTCCCTAATCTTCTCAACATAGTATCTATCTGATCTAATGAGTATTATTAGTCTCCTCTTACCCAGAGCCCTATTCTTCCAGTATCCCGGCGGCGACACTTTCCTAATGTGCGGCGGTAGCTTTCCTTGTTTCTTGAGTTTCAACAGCTTGAAGAATGATCTCCAATCACTATCATTCTTCCTCATAACCTGACCAGCATTGACCTTCAGAATATCTTTATACTTGTGATAATATCTCCTGTTAATCTCCTTGATCTTATCCCATGCTAACTCTCCTCTGAAGAACAAAGGATCGGCATCAACCCTAACAGTACTCGTCCTAACATTCTTTCTCTCAACACCTAAGAACTCCCACCACGAGACTGGGGTAATGGGTGGGGGATCCTTCTCCCACCGGGTCATTGAGGGGCTTTAAACCTCTAGAAATTGACCCCAGCCTCATAGCAGGAGCCCCCAAAGCATAGAGATCTCCAGGACTTAAAAATCCTACCCCGCCTTAGAAAGACGAGGTTTGTCAAGGCTAATATCAGTAGATATCTGGGACAGAGATCTTGTTTAATAAACAGATCTCTAAACAGTTTATTTGCGTATCGATATCCGTGATCTGATCACAGATACTCGTGTTAGCGCCTAAAACATGTGATAAATTAATCAGCCAATCTCTAATCATATGTTTTGAGGGAGTAACCTCCTCGATACCTTCAATAAATCTCTCTGGGGACTCAAAATTTGTTTCGTCACATAGAATTAATGAAATAATAGCTTCCTTACCATTTTCAGCACCTAGTTTCTTAATAGATGTCTTGATATCTCTTGAATTAGCTAAACTTAGTAAGATCTCTATATTTATATCTCTAGAAATTCTCTCAGATCTTCTCGTAGCCTCAAGAGATTTTGCAAGTGAATTCACGAGAATTCTTTTGCTTGGGGCACAGCTACTTCTAAATACCTGAAAAAATATTTTTTGACCACTGTATATCTCATATAGTTTTTTCCATATATCTTCTTTCCAAGATTTTACTCTATAATATCTCGCGGTGCACTTAGCGTATAATTCATTGAATCTATTTATTATCTCTAGAATCTCTTTTTCTCCCCCATGGCTTATAGGCATTATAACTATCTCGTCACCTTCTCTGAGGATATATTCTAGTCCCACGATATGATAATCAATTTCATTAACAAATAGTAGATACCCAGGTCTTATTCTTCCCCCAGGATCTATTGCTCTAGATAATTTATCGTACCTCTTAACTAGATCTACTAAAAGATTTCTGAGAGTTATTTTTTCAGTCTCTAGATCTATTACTTCCTCGTCTTTACCCGCTAGCAAACTTAGGGAGCCTAAGTACCTAATTTTTATTTTCATAGAACTACTCAGACTCTACAAGAATCTTTCTAATTCACTACTTAATACAGCGGATCTCCTCTCTAATTCTTTTCTTATAGATAATAGAATTTCTTTTATTCTACTATCACTACTCATTATCTCAGCTTGTTTTAATCTAATAATTGAGTAAGTCAGTACCTCATTTGAATCTATTAATGCGATAACGTCTCTGCTCAACAAATTTTTCTCTGATAACTTCTCAATTAAACACTCGAGGTGAACAAAGCCTAGATTTCTTAGAAAAAGAAATCTCTGACCCTCAATAACGTTTTCTCCGCATAAACCACATCTCCAAGTCTTATATTTGGTACTCAATATGATCACTCTATATTCTCTGAGATCTTCTCTTCACTTATCATCTCTAAGGATCTTTTCTCCTGTTTCTCTTTAATTTTTAAGAGATGTGTTATGTATCCAGCAATTTGATTTCTCACTTTTTTACTCTTCGTATTAACTAATTTAGCAACTAATCTCTTATTATACTCAAAATCAGGTCTGAAGAGATCTGGGTAATACTCTAGTAGCTTTCTAGCCGTTGATTTAATCATTCTTGTTCTGACATTACCCATGTGAGTCTCCTAAAACTATGTAAAAGTAGAGCTATTTAAGAATGTGACCCCCTCCCCGCCTTAGAAAGACGAGGTTTGCCAACGCTAATATCAGCTATTTCTCAGAGAAAGATAGAGGTAATAATGGATCAACTACTTCAGCGAAAAGCTTATATAGAACCTCAATTTAATTGATTAGAGGTGTAGAAAATGGCACAGACAGGCTATATAGAACCTTCAGGTATCCCTGTAATTATTCTCAAAGAAGGAAGTAGTAGGACTGTTGGCAGAGATGCCCTTAGAGTAAATATGATGGCTGCAATAGCGGTTGCAGAGATGCTCAGAACAACATATGGCCCACGTGGAATGGATAAGATGCTTGTTGATTCACTAGGAGACATAACAATAACAAATGATGGTGCTACAATACTAGATAAAATGGATCTTCAGCACCCAGCCGCAAAAATGCTTGTTCAAATAGCAAAAGGACAGGACGAGGAGGTGGGGGACGGAACTAAAACAGCTGTTATCTTCGCAGGCGAGTTATTAAAGCAGAGCGAGGAGTTGCTTCTAAAAGAGATTCATCCTACAACAATTATCTCTGGATATAAGAAGGCTTTAGAGGCAGCTATAGACTATCTATACAAGACTGCTGAGACTGTTGATGTTAGCAATAGATCGGTTCTTGTCGATGTTGCTAAAACAGCGTTAACGAGCAAGGCTGTTCACGGAGCTAGAGAGCATATAGCTGAGATAGCTGTTGATGCAATCTTATCAGTTGCCGAGAACAGAGATGGGAGATGGTATGTTGATCTGGATAATGTTCAAGTCGTTAAGAAACATGGAGGATCTTTACTAGATACTAGATTAGTTAGAGGCATTATACTAGACAAAGAAGTTGTTCACCCAGCTATGCCTAGGAGAGTTGTTGGTGCAAAAATAGCTTTATTAGATGCTCCACTAGAGATCGAGAAACCAGAGATATCAGCAAAGATCAATATATCCTCGCCAGAACAAATTAAAGCATTCTTAGATGAGGAAGCCAGATTACTAAAGGAAATGGTTGATAAGATTGCTTCTGTTGGTGCTAATGTTGTTGTTTGTCAGAAGGGTATTGATGATGTTGCTCAGCATTTTCTTGCTAAGAGAGGTATACTGGCTGTTAGAAGAGTTAAGAGAAGTGATATGGAGAAACTAGAGAGAGCAACAGGAGGAAGAATAGTGAGTAATATCGACGATTTAACAGAGGCTGATCTGGGATACGCAGAGTTAGTTGAGGAGAGAAAAGTTGGCGAGGATAAAATGGTGTTTATAGAAGGCACAAAGAATCCCAGAAGCGTATCAATATTAGTGAGAGGCGGATTAGAGAGATTAGTAGATGAGGCAGAGAGAACACTAAGAGATGCGATGAGTGCGGTAGCTGATATATTGAGAGATAATAGAGTAGTCTACGGAGGAGGAGCAACAGAGATTGAGGTAGCTATGTATCTGAGAGAGTACGCTACCAAAGTAGGTGGTAAAGAGGCTCTAGCAATAGAAGCATTCGCAAAAGCTCTAGAAGGATTAGCAGTTACATTACTGGAGAACGCTGGTCTGGATCCAGTGGACTACATAATGAAACTAAGAGCTGGACACAGAGAGGGGCAGAAATGGCTAGGAATTGATGTACTTAGAGGAACATTAAGCGACATGAAGGTTCTAAGAGTCATTGAACCAGTTATAGTAAAGGCAAATGCTCTCAAAGCTGGTACCGAAGCAGCCACTCTAATACTGAGAATAGATGATATGATAGCTGCAGCAAGAACAAAAGCTGGCGAAGAGAAGAAGAAAGAAGAAAAGAAGGAAGAAGAAGAAAAAGAGAAAGATTAGCAACACTATAATTTTCAAACATTATTCCTTAAATAAAAAAATCTATATTTTTGATTTTTCAAAGTTGTCACAACATATGACGTCTTTTAGTAATTGTGATCTACTAATCAGCCTGGTCTAGGATCATCATTGATCAGACCGGTTTCTTCTCATCAAGAACTAATCTTATTGTACCCCGCCTGACCGACCTGCTTCATCTTCATCTATCATATAGATATCTCCGCAGGTGTGAGGAGGCGGGGCCATGTAATAATCTTGATTTATCCCTTAATAATAATTACTTAGTAGCTATTACAACTGAAATCCTCGGCTTTTTAGGGCGGGGATGGTTAATGTTTATAAGATTGATGCTGGTGTTATGGTTAGATGATGAGATAGTAATAGGCATAGTG
>JBMFIR010000060.1:0-4452 GCA_049976205.1 Sulfolobales archaeon
GTTAAGACTGGTTTGAGAGAGTTGTTGAAGTCTGAGGATGTTTTAGTGGTTCCTGGCGTGTATGCTCCTTCAGTGGCTATGTTAGCTGAGAGAATAGGTTTTAAGGCTGTTTATTTAAGTGGTGCTGCCTTGACAGGTTTATTAGGTATGCCGGATCTAGGCATTATCACTTTAACAGAAGTTGCCTTATTCACAAAATATATTACTAGCAAGATCTCTATACCACTCATAGTAGATGCCGACACAGGGTTTGGTGAGGTTCTTAACATAGAGAGAACTGTTAGAGAACTGGAGGACGCCGGTGCATCAGCCGTTCAGATAGAGGATCAGGTTTTACCTAAAAAGTGTGGTCATTTACCAGGTAAAGAGATTGTTCCTGTAGAAGAGATGGTTGAGAAAATTATTATGGCTACGAAGACCCGTAGAAGCAGAGATTTCCTAATCATAGCGAGAACTGATGCAAGAGCTGTTGAGGGTCTCGAGAAAGCTATTGAGAGAGCTAAGATATACGTTGAAGCTGGAGCCGACATAATATTTCCTGAGGCACTAGAGTCTAGAGAAGAGTTCGAGATTTTTGCTAAAAAAATAGATGTTCCTCTACTAGCTAATATGACTGAGTTTGGTAAATCACCTCTTCTATCAGTTAAAGAGTTGAGAGATATAGGTTATAAAATAGTTCTCTTCCCAGTAACAACTTTTAGAGCGTCTATGAAAGCATCTGAGAAAATACTTAAGATAATAATGGAGAAAGGTACCCAAAGAGAGGATCTTAATATGCTGATGACAAGATCAGAGTTTTATGAATTAATAAATTACTATGACTACGAGAAAAAAGATGATCTCATAAGTAAGCTAGCCAAGGATCTTATGATAAAAACGAGATCTTTAACATCACAGTAAACTAATTAATTAGAGAGTGAGATAATCTTTAATATCATATACGAATAACATGTAATATGTATAAATCTTTGCGATAAGTTGCTTATACTTATATATTTATATACTTTTACTCATTATTATTTATCGGGGGATCATATGGTTCCTGAGGGAGAAGAAAAACATTTAAGTACAGGCTATATATGGGCTGCAACATATGCTGATAAGATTAGGAGAACTATATATGCTCAATTAAAAGATCTTATTAAAGAGAATAAGGCTCTACGAGAGGCTATTCCCAGAGACGTGGCTCAGTTAAATAGTGCCTTGTATAGATTGCTTGTAGAGGATCTAAAGATAGAGAAAACAGATCTGGTTCGAATTAGAATTAGTTATAGAATTAAAGAGGATAGAATTGAATGGTTGCCTGAAACGCTTACGGTAGAGGCTTTCAAGAGAATTCCTGAAGAGGAAATTATTAAACACGTAGCAAAGCTCAAAAGTTCATGGAAAGAGATGTTAGCCAAGGGAATAACATATACTGTAGAAAGCCTCGGCATCACAGAAGATGAGGACGTAGTATATGTGCTTAAACTAGGTGATAGTGAGTACGGAAGTGTCTTGGTAACCGTCTTAAACGACGAATTATTTATAAAGAGAGGTGTCATGATCTATCCAAATCCAATACTCTTCGAGAAGATTAGGGTAAAAATTGCGAATAAGAAACCTGAGGAGGCAATAAGTGAGGTTATTAGAGATCTCGATAATATCAAGAATATAAGTCCAACAGCGATCATTAAATACATCTCTGAGGAAGAGGCTCTTAAACAAGTAAATACTCTCAGAAGTAGAGTGAAGGCACCACCTATTGAAGCACCTTCAAAGCTACCAGAGGAGGAATAAGATCTTTTTAGGATGAGGAGGAATCCGGGAGCTGATTGATGAAGATAGGCTTCGCGTACTGACTCAATTTTCATATACATTTTCTCTGAGACAAAATATCAGAGATAGTTTTTTTATTGAGTAGCTCAAGGAAGTTTAAAAGTTCATTGATGTAAGGCATAGCCGATGAAGATCCTTTCCGAGAGATCTTTAGAGAAGCATTAATACTACCGAGTACTCCAGCTATAACAAGATCTCTTATACATAGATATCCATAGATGAATCCTGCCGTGAACGCGTCTCCAGCACCAGTTGTATCAATAATACTTTTATTATTTTTATAGGAAGGGATCTCATAAACAACACCTCTACTGTATATCAGAGCACCTAATTCGCTTCTAGTAACTACCACTGTCTTTGTATTAAGTATTCTACTTTCTCCAATGATTCTCGAGGGATCTTTATTTAGAGAGATTTGTGAAGTGTTTACAAAGATTCTTCTAAACTCTACTTCATTTAGTATTATGATATCACTCAGCATCACTATATCCTCTAAAAATTCTCGAGATACCTTTCTCAGTGGAGAGGGTACTAAAAGTGTCTTGATATTCCTCTTCTTTGAAATCTCCAGTGCCCTTTTAACAGCTTCTAAATTAGTCCCGAGTGTAGCTATTAACATATCATAGTTCTCCATAGATGAAAGAATATGATCTATATCATTAGGATCGATAAAATAGTTAGCCCCAGGAACAGAAATAATAGCTTTTCTCCCATCTCTTTGGACAATGATAAATGCTATTCCACTATCACTATCAACAATCTTTATATTAGAGACATCTACGTCTTCTTTCTTCAAGAAGTCTAGAATCTCTTTTCCGTAAAAATCTTTTCCTACACAACCAATAAGAGAAACCTGAAAACCCAGTCTTCTCAAGGCAATAGAAATATTTAGACCCTTACCACCATAGTCTCTATAGTAGGATGCGTCTCCTATAGACTCTCCTACATCTGGTATTCTCTCTACATAGGCGAAATGATCAATATTAATAGTTCCTAAAACAACTACCCTGATATTCTTCAAATTTTCACCAAATATCCTGTTCATATTTTTCGGAGTAGTAAAATAATTATCTAGGTCTTGTCCTAGGATCTAAGAGAATTATTAATACATCAGCTATAAATATAGAGATCACAAGTAGCATTGAAGATATTACGTAGAAGCCTATGATAGACGGGAAATCACCCAGAGACATCGCATTATAAGCATATGTAGCAATACCAGGCCACGAAGCTACCATTTCTAGAACTATTGATCCGCCGAAGATTGTCGGTATCGTGTAGGCTAGTGATGTTATTAGAGGAGGTCTTATATTAGGAGTTATCTCTCTTCTAAGAATAATATCTTCTCTATAGCCCACAGCTCTTGCGGAGAACACATAGTCTTTCTCTGATTCTGACACAAGTAATTGTCTCAGATAATAAGCCCACTGACCAAAGGATGTCAAGATCAACGCTATGTATATAGGTAGAATGTACCATGCTAAATAAAATAATTCTTCAATGCTTAATCTTTCATTTATAAAAGGAGATCTAACAGGTAAAGGAAATATTTTGACCCCAAAAACAATTTTAGGCAAATAGCCTAAGAAGTAGTATATAAGTAGAAGCATTACATACGAAGGAACCACGTAGGAGATTAAAGAAGATGTCGTTATAAACAGATCTATGAATCTTCCTCTACTCCTAACACTATATATGGCGAGACTATAACCCAGCAGGATCGGCGCAAGGATCCCCACAACATAGATCACTAAAGTATATGGTAATCTAATAAGTAACTCGTGAGACACAGGTTTAAAAGTATACAGGGATTTTCCAAAATTAAATGTAAAAATATTTTTATAAAAGTAAATCAATTGATCTGGGATTAATGGTTTATCAAAACCGTATAGACTAGATATATACCCCACCCATGTGGCTGCGGAAGGATTCCCTTGAATAGTGCTTCCTGCGGCAGCTATAAGAGGATCAAATGACGCCTTAGCTGGAGCTAGAGGATTCCCACCACCAATCACGACTGGAGCTATTCTAAAGAAGAAAAAGAAGAGAGTTAAGGAAACAAAATATACTAGGAACATTGATAATCCTCTAAGAGCAATATATCTAAGAACCCTGTTTACCATAAATTAATCCTTCTCAATATAATACTGAGTATTAAAGCTATTAATAATAATTGAGAATATTTCGTTATGACTCCTCTAAAAATTTCTTAGACACACTCTTTTTCTTAAGAAACTCTTCATATTCTGCTAGTGTCTTCTTAACATACTTATCGAAACAGCTCGGATCAACGATGTCAATATAGCTCTTAAAGAATTTTACAAAACAAGTTTTTTTATGAAAAGCAAGTGTAATATCCCTTATTTTAATGACGATTCCTTGTCCCTCTGGGAATTTTCTGCCACATACAACACATGTATACTTTTTCTCAGTTATTCTTAGCACCTTAAAACTATTTTCTAATCAGCTTTTTTATACTAAACCTCATCTATTTCTTCATTTATAAATAAAGGTGGAAAAGTCTCTGTTAATTTTTTATTGAGAGAATGAGTTTCATGGGGGCTGTTTCATTGTTGATAATGGAACGTAAGGTTTATAAGCTCTGAGGATCATAGATTTGTTGGTGAACCGTCT
>JBMFIR010000061.1:0-4259 GCA_049976205.1 Sulfolobales archaeon
GATAGTGGTCAGAGGAGGCTACTTGCTGAGGCAGTTAATGATCCTGATGTGTTGCTACGTAGGGGTAGGGAAGGTGTCGAGCTTCTCGCTAAGCTTGTTGAGCTTAACCTCGTTGTTGACGAGCTTCATCCACGTGATCCGTGGCTCTGGATCGATGCACCGCCACCAGAGAGAGACTATGAATTGGGGGTAGGAAAGATCAATGCTTGGCAAACACCTCTGCATAGAGAGGCGGTTAAGAGAACCCTTCAAGAATATATCTATCCCTAAGGCTGCTTCTAGAATTATCTGGCTCAAGATCAATAACATAATCTTCGTATTCATCTAAATCTAGCATTATATTATCTAACGTATCTTCAATTATCTCTTCTTAATCATGTTCTCAAGCACTTTACTAACTTCAATATTTCTTTTTGAGGATGCATCTCGAATTTCTCCTAAAGCTCTTTGTCGACATAAATTTTTTTCATTCTCATTACTTGAATACCTCTGATATATTGCATGTTCTAAACGTGTATTCAACTCTCGAGCTTATATCGATTCATCATGATAAAAATCAAGCATTTGATATAGATAATCTCTCTGTAATACATAGTTTTATTATCTTAGATATAATTAGAGTATTCTGGTGTATTTTATATGAGCCTAGATACAGCGAGATTGGAGAGCTTTATTCTTGAGAAAATGAGTAAGACTAAGCTACCTAGTCTCGTGATTAGTATCATTAGTGGAGATAGAATTGTTTATTCTAGGGCTTTTGGCTATAGGGATCTTGAGAATTTTGTTCCCGCTGATACTGAGACTGTGTATGGTATTGGATCGATAACTAAGTCATTTACTTCTCTAGCTATAATGTCTCTTGTTGAGGAGGGTAAGCTAAGTATCTATGATCCTGTGGATAAATATGTTCCGCTTGATCTAAGGCCTTGTGGCGAGAAGATACTTATATGGCATCTCATGACGCATTCTAGTGGGATACCTGCTCTAGCCTATGCTGAGGCTTATATAAGAAGTTTCGTTGGTGAGGAGAATGCTACTTGGCTTCCAATAGCCTCTTATGAGGATATGATATCTTTCTTGAGAGAAGCTGATGAATGGGCTGTGGCTAGGCCTGGGGAGAGATATTTTTATTTGAATGAGGGCTATGTTCTTCTAGGCATGATTATTGAGAAAATCTCTGGATATAAGTACGAGGAGTATATTAGAAGAAGGATCCTGGATCCTCTCGAGATGAAGAGAACATATTTGTATAAGAGTGATGTTGAGAAAGATCCTAATGTAGCGATTCCCTACGTAGTGGATAGAGATGGGAATATCAAGAGATCCTCATTCCCCTATGGAATAACCTCAGACGGGGGATTACTCAGCAACGCCAAGGATCTATCTAAGTACATAATGTTTCTCATAAATAGAGGAGTTTATAATGGA
Source organism: Sulfolobales archaeon (assembly GCA_049976205.1). GTDB lineage: Archaea > Thermoproteota > Thermoprotei_A > Sulfolobales > AG1 > WYEN01. The sequence goes on from JBMFIR010000061.1 coordinate 1,429, forward strand.
AATGAGATCATTAGTAGAAGAAGCATAGAGGAGATGGAGAAGATATGGATAAACACAGGCGAAGGATACTATGGGCCTGAGGGATATGGTCTGGGTCTGAGGATCATACCAAACTTCTTCGGGAGAAAATTAGTGGGGCACGGAGGATCAGTTCTAGTATACACAGCATATATAGGCTACATAGAGAGTGAGAAACTAGGGGTCGTTGTTCTAACAAACACAACAGGTTACTCACCAACCTTCATTGGACAATACGCCCTGGCACTAGCACTTGGCAGAGACCCTGAGAAGGAGCTTAGGTTCGTCTACTACGAGAGAGTATATGATAAATTAGTGGGAGACTATGTGAGCTACAGATCCACTATAAGAACAAGGGTCGAGAGAAGAGGACCGATCCTCTATTTAGTCTCTAAAGGAAAATACACCGGTTGGGAGCTACCACTATTCCCAAAGGAGTTGAGAGAAGACGAATATATATTCACGACACCCAGTCTAGGTGTTGAGACACCTGTGGAGTTCAGAGTGAGGAAAGACGGATCTATAGAGTTGATATACGAGAGATATAAATTCGTTAAAGTTAGGTAAAAAGAGTTCTTTTTCCTCTTATTTTACGTAGAGAAGATCTTTTAATAAACATATGTATGTTCTCAGCACTCTATCAATATCACTTATAGAAGTATATTCATCAGGCATATGAGCTGTGTCTTCTACACCAGGTCCATAGGTTATTGCATCGATCCCTGCTTGTCTATAGTAGATTGTGTCATCTCTACCATAGCTAAGTCTTATTGATGGCTCAACACCGTGTATCTCATTGATACACTTACTTAATCTCTTAACCAATAAACTATCTCCTCTAGTCATAGAGGCCGGGACCTTACTAAGGATCTCAACAGAGGATTCTATGCCTAGCTCCTTTGATAATTTGCTGAATAAATCAATTATTTCTCGAGAGACTAACTCAATGTCTTCTTCAGGAATAACTCTTCTATCAAAACTAAACAAGAATTCTCCGGGGACAATATTATCTTTCTTGCTAGTTGACTCAGCGTATCCACCTAAGTTAATTGTTGGGTGCTTAGCCTCCTCCTCATCCACGGGCGCGGCGGTAGATCTCTCTCTAAGAATCTTTTCATAGATCTCCTGGAATCCTAAGGCTAGTTTTGCTGCGTCAAGAAAAGCGTTTCTACCTTTCCAAGGAACACTCCCATGAACCTGTTTACCAAGTACCTTAACAACGCCTCTCACAAGCCCCTTATGACCAATATTAATTCTCTTAAAAGTTGTTGGCTCAGCAATAATAACGTAGTCAGGTGCTGATATCCCACTCTCAACAAAGTATCTTGTTCCTACACCGCCAGACTCCTCATCGGGTACGAAAACAACCTCGGCTCTACCTCTCGAAACAAGTTCTTTCTCAATAACATACTTCAATGCTGCAATGACCGTCGCGATACCACCCTTCATATCAGTTGATCCTCTGCCAAAGATCTTGTCTCCCTCAACATATGCCTTGAAGGGATCCCTAGACCACCCAGTGCCTGGAGGAACAACATCGTAGTGACCATTAAATTGAATAACTGGTCTATCACCCCCGAATCCTCCGTAGACAATGTATCTCGGGTAGCCTCTGTGAAGAGGCTTATAAGGATACCACTTATCCATATACTCCTCAGGAACCTCAATTAGTCTAGTCTCGAAACCTATCTCTCTAAGTCTCCTCTCGAGAAAAACAGAGATCTCTTTATAGCTCTCGCCAGGAGGATTAATAGAGGGGATAGAAATCAGCTCTTTAAGAAGATCTATGGCATAATTAAGATAATCTTTTTCTATATTAAATCACCAGTAAAATATTCATATACACTAACTAATATATTCCGGTTTAAGAATAAAAGATCTAGAATCAAAATACTTAACTGAGTTCAACAAAATTTAACAAGAAGACCATTACGTCTAGAGCTCTTCGAAGGCGAGGGCTCCATCCCCAGCTGGGGCTCATAGCTCGCTGAGCCCGCGCCAACTCAACATCAAATCATATCTTTAAAACCCCAACCTAACGATATGGTTCTTGAGTAGTTGAATAGAATTTATTTTGTGCAATCAATGATGCATGTAGAGAATCATATGTCTCATTTGATAGCATGGCTATCTCTCTAGCATATTCGAGTGTCTTTCTATTCAGCTCTGGTATGGTTAGTGGCAAGTTCATATAAGAGTTCGCGGCCTCATAGACAGCTTCAACATTGATTCTTGATAACGCTCCAAAAAGCTCAAATAATACTAGGTGTGAGCTGTAACCTTTAAACTCTTTTGATACAAGCATATCTAGTACTCTATAGCATGCTCATAATAATCTGGATGCTTCAGAGCCACATAGATAAAAATATTAGTATCAATACTCTAAACCCGTTTCCGTTTCAAGAGATTCCTCAACAAGCTTCACCGCATCAACTCTCTTAGCACCGCCAAGATATCTATCAGCAATAGTTGAGAGTCTTTTCAAGGCCTCAGAACCTCTAATAGGTTCCATGATTATCTTACCATCAGCAACTCTAACTAGCAATCTGTCTCCAACACTTATCCCGAGAGTCTCCCTAACTTCTTTAGGAATTGTGACCTGGAACTTCCGGGTCACAACAACCTCAATAATAATCCCACCTCAAGCACTACAGTAGTACCATAGAACTTAAATCTTATAACGAAGGCTTTGTCTATTAAGACTAAGAAGTTACTGTAATAAATAGTTTCTTAAGGATTCGCCTACATACCAAGTGGAACAAAGTGTATTAAAACATGTTTCTAGTATTATATGGATTAAATAAAACATTTAG
>JBMFIR010000062.1:0-3926 GCA_049976205.1 Sulfolobales archaeon
GAGCCCCTCACACGCTTGCTTAATTCTATCAGTAAAGTACTATAGAGCAGATCTTATAAAAACATATAGATACATAATTCCATCAGTAATAACTACATCTATAATGGTCACGATCCTCTATATGCTCCGTTAAGATATAAAGCAAAATAGTTATGGACCCTATTCAGTTGCTAATCCTAATCTATCTAGCTTTCTCCTACTAATTTAAGATAAGAAAATATATACATACAGAATGTATTGAAAAAGGATCAGTTATTAGCCTATAGTAGTGAGGCACATTATTCTCAATAAAGATCCGTGATTCTGTAGTGTTCTACTTAGATCAATATATATTTGAAAAGTTGATGTGAATATTGCTAGTATAGAACAATACTATGTTATCTCAGGAAATTTTGAGGATAGATTCGCACAGATAAATAATGAATTAATAGGACCTACCAGAATTTCTATCTCGAAAACTTTATCACATGATGTATCAAAACCATTCTTTCTAATAGCAAATAACAAATTTTATAAACTATCGCCTCGCCAGAACCTAAATTTACACTCACTCAAACATGTCCCTCGAACGCATAATGGTCCAAAGGATTCTGTGGCCCTAAAGAGATTATTCATTATTGATTGATGAGGTAAACCGCTCTCAACTCCTCCTCGGATCTCGTATCCATTTAATAATATACTAAAATTTTAATTGTATTGTCAGGAAATCTACTTAGTCGCTAGACGATATATTATTGTTTTCGATGATGTAGTAAACCTTATAGTATTTTCGGATAGTCTGCTACTTCATTAATACAATTATTGTTACCCATATCGAGACGATTAATACGTGATTACTATAGTGATCACAAAGCCACTAGATACTCTCTTTAACTCATAGAATAGCTCTTTTATTAAGTAGTTTCATTATCTTGATCTATCTTTTATCCTGAGATACAGTAATTATGTTTCTCTCTATATCATCAATAATACTTTAGATACACATATATAGTGGGTTTAGAGTATTGATTGAATTAATACGTATAATTATTGTTCTTTTAGTTGCTGTGATTATTACATATTTTACTATTCGAGGGCTGGTATCCAAGAAGTTTTTAGAGTATTCTGTGACTGATCTTGTGAGAAGAAAAGTATTGATCTACTCAGGAGTATTAACTTTGTTATCCTTTCTACTGGTCATATACTCATTGATTGGTAGTAAACAGAGATTTTATGCTCCTGAGATTAGAGAGACCACAGCTACGATTCTAACAGGTGAGGTCATGCTAATGCTACCTTATCCTAGGAGTGGTGTTTTTGTTGAGAATGCCTTACTCAATAGGAAGAGTATTAGAGAATGGAGTAATAAGCCAATTAGTTTAGAGGATCTATCACTTATTCTATGGGCTTCTTATGGTGTGGTTGAGGAGATTGATGGTTGGTTTAGGAGAACATCACCTAGTGCTGGTGCTACGTATCCTATGGAGATCTATGTTGTTATTGGCGAGAGGAGTGTGGCTACTAGAGATGGTTTTTTGGAGGCTGGGGTCTACAAATATGATCCTCTGAGACACAGCTTGAAGATCGTTAAGAGAGGTGATTATAGAAGAGATCTTTATAGAGCCGCCTTAGAGCAAGAGTGGGTTCTTAAAGCACCTGTCTCAATAGTTATATGCGCCGTCTATAAGAGAACAACAAGAATATATGGAGAGAGAGGATACCGCTACGTGTATATGGAGGCTGGCCACATTGGTCAAAATATTTATCTAATGGCAACGGCCCTGGGATTAGGCACAGTCGCTGTCGGAGCATTTTACGATGATGCTGTGTCTCGCGTAATTAGTTCCTTGCCTGAGGAGGAGCCAGTATATATATTTCCTGTAGGGGCCCCAGCCGAGTCTTTCATTAATGATTTCAAGAGATTAGAGAGATTCTATGAGAAGATGAGGAGTAAGGCATGAGACAAAGCTTTATTCTATATAGATTGATTGAGATAACATCAATACCTCTTCTAATAATTTCTCTGCTATATCTCGCTACGGGTTATGGAATGATCTCTGGGATCTTCGGAAGAATATTTCAATTAATTGGGTTAAGTTATAGTGATATATTGTCTTTGCACACAGACCCGTATATAAGGATACTACTCGTCATTCTAGGATCAGTTCACGGCGTGTCGGGAACAGTAGTATTCATATCTAAATATGTGAGAAATAATATCATTAAAGAGATCTTAGTAGCGATGGTCTTATTTATTCTGGTATTTTTAATAGGTCTAATTATTCTCTCTGAAATAGTTGGGTAAAAATACTCTCAGCAATAAATCTCTTTTGAGGGTACTCTTATATTATTTTCATGTAATAATTCCCTGTATCTACATGTTTCCACAGAATCAAAGCACTTAATTATTTTGCCTCTATTAATGATACATATAGTGTCACTGATCTCTCTCGGGAAAATAATTTCGTTAGAGACTATTAGAACAGCACCTTTTCTCATCTTAATATCCTTGATTTCTCTTACTAGAATTTCTCTACCTAAATTATCAAGATCTGTTAGTGGCTCATCTAGTAAAGCGATATCCGGTCTTCTACTAAAAACAATAGATAGAACAATTCTTTTTCTCTCTCCGGCACTTAATTCATATATCCTCTTGTGAATAAGATTCTTCAGAGAGAATCTTTCAATAATCTCACTCTCAATTATCTTGTGATCACTGAGACTATCTCTATATATTGAGGAGGCAATATCCATGATCTCATCCTTCACAGTTGGGAAAATCAGCATATCATCATAATTCTGAAGCAATACACCTAATCTACTACTCCTAATATTCACGTAACCTCTAGTAGGCTTCAGTATACCCGATAAGACTAAGATAAGTGTTGTTTTCCCAGCTCCTGACCCTCCTACGACACTAAGGATCTCGCCGGGGTAGATCTCAAGATCTATGTTATCTAGACCCACGCTGTTATTTGGGTAAATATATGTGACTTGTTTAGCTGTTATCAACGGATCAGGCATACGATAATCTCTCGATAAATAATATTAATGTCCAAAGTAATAACATAAGAACATGAGAATATAGTCATTAACACATAGTTTGTGAGAAATATGAAAAATAGATTTCCTAAGTGAAATACTGGAATTAGAATTAATGGAGTAGTAATAGTTCTTTACACTAGATTCACTAAAGTAATTTATTGCTAGACTTCTTTCTCTAGCCAGAATAGCTAGATTAACTAAATAAGCTGTCTCTAAGTCTCTCACCAAAGATCTTGATAATAAGCTGATTTGTTTACTCCATACCTCTCTAATACTACTACTGTAAACTCTTAGTTTGAGTGCTATTAATCTATCAATTATTTTTCTGAGATATCTATGAAGATCCCTATAGATCATCAGAACTAAAAACGATAATTTATTCGTGCAGTGAAATTTACTGAGTATAGCATGGATCTCGGTAATTGATACAGTGCTGAGGAGAAGCACTGTATTTGTAATTAAATAAAGTGTTCTCAGCATAAATTTAGCTACGATAATGACCCGATCTATGTCTATAGAGATATTAAATGCGTATATCTCTCTTCCTAACAGTAGATAAGGAGTGGATAATAGAATAAATAAGGGTGCCAAAATAAACAAGATCTTTATTAAAAAACTATGCGACGGAACCTTAGAGAAGAGATAAATTAACATCACAGCTACTAGCAATGTGATAGTAAGAAACCAACTTCGTGGATAAAAAGATTATGATAATAGATCCTATGTAAAAAATTATTTTTATCAAAATATGGGTTCTTTGAATAAATCCTTCTTGATCTTTGTAAAGACCTATTGTAGATAGATCTCGCAAATAACTATGTATTTTAAATATGTAGTTGCTAAGATCTATGTAATTCTTCTTCACCAAGTCACTTTCTCACCTTCTTCACAAAGGATCTTGC
>JBMFIR010000063.1:0-3754 GCA_049976205.1 Sulfolobales archaeon
CCTATACGAAATAACCAAGGATCTCGACACACCTTTCTACATATATGATTTAGAAGAGATCGAGAGAAGATTTTTATTTCTCAAGAAACTCTCTGAGGAATATGTTGAACATCTAGGAAAGAGTCTCGTTATTCTTTACGCACTAAAAGCAAACTCTAATCCACATATAATTAGTTTACTAAAGGATCTTGGTTCAGGTTTCGACGCCTCCTCACCAGGAGAGGTGCTTCAAGCGAAAAACTGTGGTGTTGATCCGAAAAGTATTTATCTTACCGCACCAGGTTTATCTAAGAAAGATCTTGAGATCGCATATAGAGAAAAAATTAATATAAATATCGACTCAGAGACACAGTTGAGATACTTAATTGATATAGGTTTCGAAGGAGAGATCGGTATAAGAATTAACCCTGGTTTCGGCGAAGGTTTTCACGAATACACTACAACAGGTGGTAAATACTCTAAATTTGGTTTACCAATTGAGAAATTAAGAGATGTTGTGGAATTAGCTAAGAAAAGTAATATCTTCATTAAGCGCCTTCATGCTCACATTGGCTCTGGAATCATGGATCCTAATACTCATATCCGTGTTTTAGAGAAGCTTCTAGAAGTCTCCAGAAATATTGAGAGTGTCGAAGAAATAGATCTGGGAGGGGGCTTCGGCATATCATATGAAGATGATCGGGAGTATCCGTTCCAGGAATTCTTTGAGAAATTATCGAGAATTATACGAGACGAAGACAAGATCACTAAAATACTTATTGAACCAGGAAGATTCCTGGTCGCTAGAGCAGGTGTTTTAGTGGCTAGAGTAACTGATTTAAAAGACTATGGAGATAAGAAAATTGTTATATTAGACACAGGTTTCAATCACTTAATTAGACCAGCACTATACGGCGCTAAACACAGAGTAATTGTCCTAAACAGATCCAGTGAAGAAAAATACTTAGTTGATATCTACGGCAACTTATGTGAATCTACTGATTATATTGCTAGAGACATATATCTACCTAAGATATTAATCGGGGATATAGTAGCGATCCTAGATGCCGGCGCCTATGGATACTCAATGGCTTCGATGTATAATATGAGGCCTCTCCCAAGAGAATACGTGGTTTATAGAGATAAGGTGGAGATCTCTAGAGAAGCGAAATTGCATCTTTCATGTACACGTAATCCAGCTTAAACAAATATTTTATTACCTATGTTTATCACTTATTTCGCATTGTATTACTTTATCTTATTATTTATGTTAGTATTATCACTAGTTTTATCGAAACAGCAATAGGTTATCTGGGATCTTAATAATCCTAATTTTATAGAGATCTTTAATTGTCTTTAAGATTTAACACACTAATACAACTGATCAATCTGTAGATACTTGTGTTCTCAAGATTTTATTGTATTTAAAAATATTCGCAAATATATATATATGATTTAATAAATAAAATTTTTATATATTCCGAAACAATAATAATAAAAGAGGGTGAAGATTTCTTGAGACTTTTGAACTTAGAGAAACTTTTTATACCTATAGGTAGATTAAGAGTAGAACCAGAACTTTGTAAGGGCTGTGGCTTCTGCATAGAGTTTTGCCCAAGGAAGATTCTTGATTTCTCCGAGGAAGTGAACTCTAGAGGGTATCATTACCCTATTATCAAGAAGGGTATGGAGGATCTCTGCACAGCATGTGGTATGTGCCAGAGGATTTGTCCTGACTACGCTATTTATCTCGAGAGAATCGATAAAGTTCCTGCCTCAAAGCTGGTGAGATAATGCCTGGGCTACTTAAATCTGGAAAATACTTTATGCAGGGAAATATAGCGATTGCTGAAGCCGCTTTAATTGCTGGTTGCAGGTTCTATGCTGGCTACCCAATTACTCCATCTAATGAGATTGCTGAGTGGATGTCGAGAAGACTTCCTGAGGTCGGTGGAGTATTTATTCAAATGGAGGATGAGATAGGATCTATAGTTGCTGTCCTCGGGGCCTCAGCAGCCGGTGTGAAAGCTATGACCGCTACTAGTGGTCCTGGCTTCAGTTTGATGATGGAGTCTGTTGGCTTAGCCTCCATGATGGAGATTCCTTCTGTAATAGTCAATATAATGAGGGCAGGTCCCAGCACCGGAGACCACTTCAACATCACCCAACACTTGGCGCTTGTGTAGCTAGTAATAATAAGACTACCAATAAATGTGATTCTTGTGAGAAATACGCGAGATTAAATCTCTCCCACTTTGATTTTATGTGGTGTCTAGATTGCGGAACATATGTGTATAAAGATGATTACGATCTTCATATCGGCCATAGTCTTTACCCTGAGCCTTACGTAGATCCTAATTCTCATGAAGAGACTTACGTAGCTGATTAATTTTTTGAATTAAGCATATTCTTATAAGTTTTTCTCTTTAAATTGATAAGGTGATTTACTACGAAATATATTAAATTATCCTATAACTCAGGAGTTAAAGTATCAGTTATTTCATTAGGTATGTGGCATCTACCCAGATTACCCGAGAAAGACGAATATGGTGTTCATAAGATAGATGTCGATGAACTCAAGAGAGTTTTTAAGAAGGCTTATGATGAAGGTATTAACTTCATAGACACAGCTAATACATATCACGGAGGAATATCTCCGGTGCCTCTCACACATAGAGGCTATGCCGAGAAGCTATTGGCTCAATTAATCAAGGAGCTGGGTTTTGAGAGAGAGAGTTTGTTTATAGCCTCAAAAGTCGGTGGACAAATGGCTTCTTGGCCTAATGGTGGTGGGTTAAGTAGAAAACATGTTATGTGGCAAATCAAAGAGAGTCTCAAGAGAACACAACTTGATTACCTCGATCTTTACTACGCGCATTTATTCGATCCTGACACCCCCTGAGGGAGTTCTTATCGACTTTCAGAGATCTTGTTAGATTGAGTTATGTGAGATATATAGGGGTTAGTAACATACCTGCTCAATATCTATCTGAGCTTATGATAATGTCCCAGGACCCATGCTATGAACCTATTGTAGCACTGCAGTACAAATATAATTTGATTGAGAGAGAGATCGAGAATGATATAATACCTATAGCGAAGAGATACGGAGCTGGTGTAGTAGCTTACTCACCTCTTGCTCAAGGTTTTCTAAGTGGAAAATACTTTGATCCTAGAGAAAAGAAGTGGATTATACCAGAGGGTTCTAGAGCCACCTACATGAAAATCTTCATAGATAGATACTTAACAGATCGTAATCTTAGGTTCATTGAGGAGTACCTGGAGCTAGCTAAAACACTAGGCGTGTCCCCATCACAACTAGCTCTCGCATGGATCTTTAAGAGATCTGAGGAGCTTAACGTTCCTATAATACCAATAATAAGTGTCTCTAGAATAGATCAATTAATTGAAGCGTTAGGCTCAATAGATATTAGATTAGATAATGACGCAATGAAACACATAGACGAGCTATACCAGAAATATTACCAGAAACCCCAGTAGATCTAAGGGTTCTAAATGCCTAGACCCTACGTCATTGTTTACTCAACCGCCACAATAGATGGTAAAATAGCTTCAAAAACTAGATACAGTATGCTTAGTTGCCCAGAGGATTTCAAGAGACTACATATGGCTAGGAGAGAAGCTGGCGCAGTAATGATTGGTGCTAATACCGCTAATATCGATGATCCCTCACTAAGACTAAAGTACGTGGAGGGACCTAATCCCGTGAGAATTGTTGTTGATGGCAGATTATCTATTAGAGAGGATCTTAGGT
>JBMFIR010000064.1:0-3709 GCA_049976205.1 Sulfolobales archaeon
GAGATAGCTGAGCAAGAAGGCTTACGATACACATACATAGGGTAAAAGGGTAAAAACCTGAACCTATGGCGGAAACTCGCAATGATCATATGGGAAATATCAGAACATTATGGTTGTTCTCCAGATCTCCCAAGGGGGGTTGTGGATGATCGCTGGAGTTTATGGAGTATTTATTTCTCTAGAAGAATGCTAAGAAAATTAGATATATCAGACTATTTAAAATTGTTATTACAGATCCTGCGGTAATGAATTCTTTAAATGTTAATGTTCTCGAGTATCTTGTCTCGAGAACTTCCATGATAATAATATTTGATGCTGCCCCGAGAGGTGTTAGGTTTCCAGCTATTGTGCTGAAGGTTGCTAGAGAGATCCATGCATTAATATCTTCTCCTGTGAAGCCTAAATGCTTCATGTATGTTATAAATAATTTTGTGAATGGCACATTGCTCAGCACTTGACTAATAATTATTGATGCGGTAGCTATCGAGATTATGTCTCTGTAATCACCATGCTTAGAGTATGCTAATGTACTCAGAAGAGGGTTGAGTACACCACTTCTCCAAACACCCTCCATTGTTATAAACATTGATATGAAGAATACTATTGTTCCCCAATCCACCTTCGAGAGAGTTTTTCTCGGGTCTCTAGAGAAGATGTAGATTCCTGCGGCGACAATAAATGGTATAAATCCTCTCTTCTGAATATGTGGATAACTCATTAACTGGAGAACATCATTAACAACTAACCCAGTGATTGTTATTACTAAACCTGTCGCGGCCAACACAGCTTCTCTACGATCTCTAATCACTTCCTCGGGTATAGCAACAACAATTACTCTTCTCTTATCCTTTATACCTCTTAGCCTCATCAAGACAATAGGTGTGAGCACGAGATTAATTATTGTTGGTAGAGCTAGTCTATAGATGAAATTAATAAATGGTGCAGGGATCTCTGAGCCCTCTGCGATCAATACATTCTGTGGATTACCTATTGGAGTCATAACGGAGCCTATAGTTAGTGAGAAAGCTAGTAGAAGAAACATGAACCCCGGATCCACACCAGCTACTCTCGAGATAGAATAAGCTATTGGCGGACCCATGAGAGCAACAGTATCATTCATAGCAAAAGCAGCTAATAAACCAAATACTAGTGAAGACGCTATTATCAGAGATCTCAATGTCTTGAATCTACTAATAAACCACAGCGAGATAGCGTCTAAGAGACCTGATTCCTCGGCCATCCCAACTAAGCTAAACATCCCTATTAGAAACAATATTACATCAAGATCTATTAATGATCCGATCTCATCTATTGAGACAAGATTCATTGAAACAGTTAAAAAAGACGTGAAGGCCATTGCGCTCCATATAGGGATCTTGGCGTATCTACTTCTGAAAATAAGAAAAAATATTAGTACAGCTATGATCAAGAACCCGGTAAATAATCTCTGTATCTCATAAACTCTCTGAGTAGCTAAGCTGAGATCTATGTGCAGAGACTACCACCAAGTACATGCTGATGAAATAATTAGACTTTTAAATATTAAGCTTTCACCACAACCCCCTCAGGAGAGCCTCAGGATCCTCCGCCAACAATTGATGGTAGTATATCTAGTTCAGCATCACTATCTATGATATACTTATCGATATCTCTTATGGGAATAACTCTGCTATTAAGCACCAGTATAATATCATCACTGCCTAGTAATTTATCAAGGATCTCTGGCGTGTTTTTCTCGAGTATCTCTCTCAGGTTCTTCTTCTCTGAGATACACAGGATCTTCTTATCCCATCCAAAAAGATCTCTTAGAGAACCATATAATCTGATCTCTAATTTAATCTCCCTACTCATTCTACGCTTCTCGCTCTCTCCAATGTCTTCTCTATAGTTTTCCAATGATTACCTCTCCAATAAACCTTACCGCATCTATAACATACCCAAAACTCACGGTACTTACTAGCGATCTCACTACTAACCTTACCCGCGACCTCTGTTAGTGAAGTTGTTCTCTTAAGAGGATAGTTGCAGGCAGGACATCTCGTGTCATTGGGATCTACTTCTAGTCTTATGTTATATCTCTTCCTCAGTATTCTCAGCATCTCCTCCACAGACTCTGTCTCGATAAGAACTGCTTCGAGATTATTTTTCTTAGCTCTAATGAATAATCCTCTGTCTCTAGTCACTAGAACCCTATGATCTTCTTCTGAGATCTTGAGTATTCTATAGTCACTATATCTATTGCTATATAATGTGTCATAACCAAGTATTCTCAACCATCTCGCTAAGTTCCCAAGCATTGTGTCTACAACAAATCTTGGTTCTATAGGCATTGTGTCTCTCGATCCACTGAATATATATGTTTAGTGAGAAGCTTATATCTTTAAATCTAGGATTTCTTTTTAATAAAATAGTGAAATGATCTTCCGTCTAAGAAATCGATTACCTCCTTAAACATCTCAGACATTGTTGGATGAGGATACACGGCTTTACCAAGATCATCGATACGCAGACCTAACTCAACAGCAATGGATAATACACTTACCAACTCAGATGCGTAGGGAGAAACTATTACTCCACCAAGTATTTTTCTCGTAGATCTATCCATAACAATCTTTATGAAACCAGTCTCGGCATCTTCTATAACAGCTCTAGCCACTCCACCTAAAAATAGTCTCTGAGAAGCAGGTTCGTAGCCTTCTCTCTTGGCTTCATCAACACTATAACCAACTTGAGCAATCTCAGGATCTGTGAAAACAATCGAGGGAATAAATCTCTTGTCATACTCAACAGATCCCCCACTACTATTCTCCGCAGAAACTATAGCCTGTATAAAAGCTTTGTGAGCCAGTAGCGGAGGACCAGCCACATCGCCTGAGGCATATATGTCTGGATTACTAGTCTGCATATACTTATTGGTTTTTATAAATCTCTTCTCTGAGACCTCGACACCTAATCTCTCTAGACCCAATCCCTCAATATTAGGTTTCCTACCGACGGCAACCAGTATTTTCTCGCCACGCACTACTCGATTATCATATAATCTCGCCTCTATCTCTCCATTAACTCTCTTGATCTCCTTAACCACTGTATTCTTATAGATCTTCACGCCGAGGCTGGACAATCGCTTTTCGACAAGTTTAGAGGCGTCGAGATCTATTCCAGGCAGAATATTCGGCATCATTTCAACAATATGGATATCTACACCTAATTTAGCTAATATAGTAGCAAATTCTACACCTACGTATCCTCCTCCTACAATAATTATGCTTGATGGAGCTTTTCTCAAACTAAAGATCTCTCTGTTATCCAGTATATACTCTCTATTCAGCTTAAACTCCTCAGGGATCAAAGGATCAGTTCCAGTAGCGATAATGATCTTTGATGTCTTCAAAGCCTTATCTCTATCTACATGAACAGTTTTGTCCTCAGCTAATTCAGCTCTTCCAAAGAAGATATCTACCCCATAACTCTTTAGTAAATACTCGATCCCTGAAGATACTTTAGAGACTATCTCAGAAACCTTTTTCATGAGCTCAGCAAAATTTAGAGAAAGATTCTCTTTACCAGAAACAAATTCTGATCCTAGAATTTTCCAGTAGGTATCTGAGAATCTCACTAGAGCCTTAGTGGGTATACAGCCATATAATGTGCATTCACCACCAAATCTACCTCTGTTCTCAACAATAGCTACTCTTAATCCTAGTTGAGC
>JBMFIR010000065.1:0-3584 GCA_049976205.1 Sulfolobales archaeon
CTATTCACGCATACGTTATAGGATCAATCGGTAAAGAACTTATAATTAACATAAGGAGCCAGCTAAAATTACTCGAAGATAGGTTGAGAAATGAAAAGAAAAGTACCAGTGCAAGATCTGGATCTATTACCATGGCTATATACAGATTCGATGAATTCATTAGAAGGCTTGAACTCGGAGACCTAGAGAGAAGCTACATAGAGCTGACTTCGGCTCTCGAAGCTATTCGTCTCTGGAGATCATGTCGTAAGAATCGGGTAAAATTTAGTGATGGAAGAGAATTCAGACATTCTGAGATAAGAGGTGCTATCGTTCATGGATCACCTAAGAAAAAGGGTACAGGAATTAATGTGAGACTCATTTATTTCAGAACAGATCCATTGACGCCAATAATTAAATTGCTAGAATGCCTGAAAGACGAGTTGAAAAAAGTGAATCAATTAAATAATATAACTAATTGCGGTTAGAAAAGATCTAGATGGTAGCTAGGAGATCTAGAATACCGTTATTTATGGTAATACTACTCTCTCTAGTACTCATTGGCTTCGATTTAATGCGAAATGATTTTACCTTTGGGTACTCACTAAACACGAGATTTTAAATAATTATTTCATAAATAAATGCCGGGTTTAATATGAGGATCCGAAGATCTGGAAATGTACTTCTTACGGATAATTGCTTTAGGTTTCTTCTTGGTGTGAATTACTGGCCTAGGGAGCTTAATATTAGGATGTGGCGTGATTGGGATGAGGGTTCTATTGAGAGAGATCTAAAATTAATAAGGGATCTTGGTTTTAGAGTTGTTAGGTTCTTTATTAAGGATGAGGATTTTGCTGATAACTATGGTGAGGTTTATCCGGAGGCTCTGGAGAAACTAGGTAGGTTCCTTGATCTGCTTAAGAAATATGGTTTGGTTGGTTTCGCTACTTTTCTTGTTGGGCATATGAGTGGTAGGAATTGGATGATTCCTTGGGCTTCTCCCGAGAAGCTTTATGATCCTGATGCTATTGAGAAGACTGCTGGATTTGTAAGATCTATCGTTGAGAGATTCAGGGGTCATGAGGCTGTTGGTGGCTGGATCCTTAGTAATGAGTTGAGTCTTGTTAAGTGGCCTGATTCTAGGGAGGAGGCTCTTAATCTTCTGCGGGTTTTCTCAAGTGTTGTTAAGAGTATTGATAAGGATCATGTTATTTCTTCTGGGGATCTTGTTGATAGCTATATGCAGGAGACTCCTAATGTTAGGGATCTTGTTGATTACGTGGGTCCTCATCTATATTTGTTTGAGGATGATCTTGTTAAACAAGGATTCATGTTTGGTGCATTAATAGAATTCTTCTCCAACGACGGGGATATACCAGTGATCCTTGAGGAATTTGGTTTCAGCACCCATCAATTCTCCGAGGAGAGCCAGGCAAGATCCATTAACGAGGTTCTTTACACAGCACTTGCTCACGGAGCCTCAGGAGCATTTATCTGGTGCTTCTCTGACTTCATCAATGAAACAGATCCTCCTTATCTATGGAGACCACTTGAGCTCGGCTACGGCATTGTGAGGAGAGATGGTTCATTGAAGCCCTCTGCGTATATTGTCAAGAGATTCTCTGAGGAGATCAGGGTTCTGGAGGATCTAGGTATACACACGAGATACATTAGGAGACCAGAGA
The DNA here is from genome assembly GCA_049976205.1 of Sulfolobales archaeon. GTDB lineage: Archaea > Thermoproteota > Thermoprotei_A > Sulfolobales > AG1 > WYEN01. The sequence goes on from JBMFIR010000065.1 coordinate 1,665, forward strand.
TTTCAATTATTATACCATTCTACATGTTTAGAGACTATGAATTCGTTTGGTATAGGAAGGGTCTGGGGTTCTGGAGAAGTGTTCATCCGCTAATCGCTTCGAGCATAATACTGTCCTCAGCTGGTTTAGATAACACAATGATCTATGAGCTAGACATAGATAAGTCATTGAGAAGTAAGAGACTAATAGTCATGCCCTCAACAATTGTTGCGCTAACATCTACTTGGAGAAAACTACTGAGCTACGTAGAGAACGGAGGCGGATTATACGTGTCTCTTCTAAAAGGCTACGGAGACTTAAGAGCAGGCTACGAAACAGCTACTCATCTATGGAGTGAGTTAATGGGTGTGGAGAATATGCTTGAGGCAGGATCAATTGGTTTCAGAAGATTAGGTAAGATAGTGATTGAATTCATCAGAGACTTCGGAGAATTCAGAAGAGGAGATAAAATAGAGATCTTCACAGAAGCACCACTATACACCTACAGAGCGAGACCCGTGGACGCAGAGATCCTAGCGATTGATGAGACAGGTGAACCAGTGCTCTTCAGAGCAAAAAGAGGATCCGGTAAAGTATACACGATGCTAATACCCTTTGAAGCAACAGAGGCATACGCAACGAAAATGAGTTGGAGAGGAGATCTACAGAGAATATACTTGTCAATAGCACATGGACTCGGCATAGACCCGATCTACAAACTAGATACTGTGGAAGCTGAGATCAAGGTGTTTCAAGGAGAAGAATCAGATATTCTAGTAATCATTAATCACGGTGATAATAAGATGATTCGTCTACTTAGTAAGAGAGAGATTAAGGATGTTAAGAGACTAGGTGGAGACGCAGAACTCCTCACATGGAGTAGATATGAACTAGAAGCTAGTTTCCCGAGGAAATCCTCACTAGTTTTACTCGTAAATAGACAGGATTAAAGGATCGAAACAGATCTTATTGGTCATCATGATATTACTCCATAGAATGTGGTGAGTAGGTAAAGAAATGGAAATATCAGAGGGGGGTCTACATACAGATCTTTAGACCATATATAGATCCTGTTAAATCCGCTCGGTTTCTAGATGATCGTAGGTTAGGGAAGCAGAGGGCTGAGACTAAGCAGGTTATTATGATTATTCTGAGAAAATTAGGTGTCTTAAGAGATGGTAAGAGAGGCTGGTTTAATCACCCGATTGTCTTGATGTATTATAACAATGGCTCTTCTTATATCAAGGATCTCGTGGATTACTTCTACGCAACGGTTGAGGAGTGGAGGAGAAGAGGATTTACGGGGAGTATTGGTTTGAGTGATATATCTCATTTAATTGATTTAGTTAAGGGATCTGATGGAACACCGATTACCCATGTTCACGAGATTGAGTATAGAAGAGTTCTTTTATTCAAGGATCCATGCTACTACTACCCAAAACTATCGGAGGAGGGGTTGAGAGAAATAATTGAGACAGAACCAGTAATCATAAATGGTGTGAATAAAGTGATTCGTTATCGATATGGAGAATATATGCGTTTAGTTAGTATGATAAAGAGTAATCAACTAAGATGCGACTGACATGCCTCATCAATTCTCTACTAAACAGCTTTATTTGTGCTTGGAGTACTTAAATGATCATGTTGTTTGTGTATCTAGGGATTAAGTATATTAAGTAAGCACATGATATTTTGCGGCGGATCTATGTTTCTGATATAATTTTGTTTTCTTATTGATGAAGAGCCTAAGAGGAAAATGAGTATGATTATTCGTGTTGATCGGAATAAGATCATTAGAGAATTCATTGAGGAAATTATTAATTATGAAAATACTAGCTAGTGAATCAGGAACATAAATGTTTCAAACTTCTTTAACTCTCCGGTTCTGGTGTCTGGTAAGAGACCAGCTGACTCGATTGTTGCTAATCCAATTATCAATAG
>JBMFIR010000066.1:0-3470 GCA_049976205.1 Sulfolobales archaeon
AGGTATTGGGCGTTATCCCCTATAACGTGGTTATATCTTTTCATGACTATCGGGTTAGGGGTAATAAGTGTGGTCCTCCTCTACGTGGCCACTGAGAAGCATATAGCTCCTGGAGACTGAATCAAGACCTTAAATTCTTAGACCTCATCATTGAGAAGCATTTATGCTCCAGGGCTCTAAAATCCTACTCCGCCTCAGAGAAGCAGGGTTTGCTAAAAATCTTGCTAGTCTCACGTGGTTAATCTTTAGGAGGGTATAGATCTTTCCACGAATATTCGTTTAAGAAAGAATTAGGGGTAGGTATTAGGAAGAATCATTAAATCATGTATAGACTTATTAAGTAAGGATCTTGAGTAAGACTATATTGCTTCTGCAACTATGTATAGATGTTATAAATATAAGTTAGGTGTCTTTATGTAGACAGATGATGCATATGGTTTAGAGAAGAGTATTATCTGAGAAAGCTCTCGAGAATGCAGGAGGTTCATTAGCGATTAGAGTTGATGACAAAATAATCTTCGTTGCCAAAATAGATGGAGAGCTATATGCTGTGGATGCAGTATGTAAACATGCTAGATGTGTTCTAGGCTCCGTTGATAGAGAGAAGAGAGTTGTGAGATGTTGGTGTCATAATGCAGTTTTTGATTTAAGGACTGGGGCCATGCTCGAGCCACCGAGTGTCGCACCTAATCTACCTAAGGAGAAAATGGGTCTAAAAACCTATGGGGTTAGGATAAGTAATAGGTGGTTGGAACTCGATGTATAGAGCAAAATAATGTTATCTAATCCTAGACAAGGATCTGGATCCTCAACGTATCTAAAAAGATCTTAGATTCTATCTTTTATTCATCTGGTAATAATGATCTATTAAACTATGCTTGGTTATTGTAGTAGATCGGGTAAGTGCCTAGATCTGCTCTAATACATCTATTTATCTTATTATTTTAATCAGGATGAGATCTTAGCATCTATATTGGGAGATTTAGGACTGCTAGAATTGTTTCAACAGCTATTGCTAATAAGAAGCCGAGGAATATTGAGAACCAGAATTTCACAGGGTCTCCTTTTAATTGTGCTAATGCAGATAGATTCATGTTGAATATAGAGTATACCATTGCGGCTGCCGCTGAGGTTATAGCTACATCCATCAACAGATCGTTTGTTGGTGCCGAGGATAATATGAATGCTCCTACAACTGTTGGTCCACCAGCTATTAAGCCGAGGATCAGTAGTCTTTTAATTAACTCACTGGATATGACCATAGGTATTCCACCCCCATCTCGTGGATTTCTCGCTAGTCTAATAGCTAGAAGAGGTGATGATATAGCGAATCCCTCTGTTACATTATGTACCCCGAATCCTATTGAGAGAAGCATTGCTAACCCAAGATCATTAATTGATAATGCAGACCCTATCCCGAGACCCTCTCCAAGATTATGTATTCCGAGCCCTATCGAGAGTAAAAGGCTTATTGTCCAAGGATCCATTCTTAGACCAAGTCTACTCCACTCTCTCGTTGATGCAATACTGGTCTTAAGTCTCCTCTCTACATATGCCAGAGCCGATTAAGTAGCTACTAATACTACTATGGTGGCTACTGGGTAAATTGCGTAATCTAACCATTTACCTCCTCAAGTCGTCTCTTCGTCTCTCAACAAATCTCATAGAGATCTCCGCAAAAGGACACTCTAGTAATCCACTGGCCATAGCGTTAAGCATCCCTAATCTATCTCTACTTATATTTCGAATCGCCAAGATCACGAAACCAAAATAAACTGTGAAACCTGCATACACACCCAATAAGATACTTAGTATAATCACTATCTCACTCCACATAAATATAAACTCAAAAAAGATTATATTTACAAATACGAGAAACTGTCACCATAAAAAATTTTTGCTGAGTCTCATGGATATGTTGCTCCTTGGAATCAGTATTTGCCTTAAAATTATTTCTCTAATCTCTGTAAGTGCTTTGATCTAGGGTCAAATTATTCTGGAATAATTCCTTTTATTCGAATCCACACTATGATCCCTAATGTCTTTTAATTGCTACTGTTTTTAATTTCATTATTATTTTATTAACTAAAATGATTTTGAGGGGTGCTAATTAATACGTAGAGAAGCTTTAATGTGGCTTAAGCAAGCGGAGAGTGATTTAAAGAAAGCATTAAATGATCTATTGACTAGTGACTGGGACTCTGCCGCGTTCTGGTCTCAGCAGGCGGCTGAGAAAGCATTGAAGGCTCTATTGCTGGAGCGAGGATTAATTTATAGAGGTCATGAATTACTTGAGATAGCTGACATCATCGAGAGGGAATTAGGTATTAGCGTAGGTGAGATAAGAGATTTACTCAGAGATCTAACGATACACTACACCATATCTAGGTACCCAAATGCTGCTAATGCTGTTCCCTCGGAGTTGTATACTAGAGATCTTGCTGAGTCTCTGGTGAATAAAGCTAAGAGAGTGATAGAGTGGGTAAAGCAGTATCTGCATTAAAATCACAAGAGAAAGCTCTTGAGAAAGCTAGGAGAGTAGTTGAGAAAGCTAGATTAATTTGCTTGAGCCGTGGATGGAGACTGGCGGCATCTTACCTAGTTGGGAGTAGAGCTAGGGGAGATTACACTGTTGAGAGTGATGTAGACATAGTTCTTGTGGTAGATGGTGTAGATAAATTAAATAGATTAGAGAGATTAGAAGCATTTAAAGAAGCACTGGAGCCTGGTGTAGATCTATTCATATACACATCTAATGAGTGGTGCAGCGAAGAATCAGTATGGATCAGAGAATTAAGAAAAGAAGCTATAGAAATAAGATAATATTAAACCACATTAATTACTCAATATCAATATCTAGGCTATTGGTATTGCTCAAATCATATTCTCTACAGTAGCCGTATTTTTAGATAATGTCTGGAAATTTCGAAGATCTTTTCCACGTTCATAATATGATACATATCTCTCGCCAATAATCTCGTTATCCCCAGATACTCTAAACATAAGTATTTTCTCAAATGAGTGGCCCGAGATACGTAGTATCGGGATCTGAGGTTATGCCCGAGGGGGCGGAGGTTTGGGGGCGTATCCACGTAATCCCAACATCATCTCTTTTTTAGGAGGGAATACTTTACACAAGTGATGGAAATACAGAGTTCTATATAATTTCTTCTTATTCATAATCTAAATATTGTAATAGTTAAACTCCTTTGGCAGCGTCTTCAGGGGTTATTATTTCTACTCCTTTTTCACGTGCTCTTAAGATGATCTCGTCGGGGTTTCTATCATCTATGTATGGTGTTATGATAAATATCTTCGCGGGTTTCTTACCCTCAACCTTCTCGTAGAGCTCCGCTTTTTTCTTCACATATAGATAATCACCTCTTCTAACACTTGAGGTTATCTCAACAAGGATCAGGGTATCATTCCTTACTAAGACGTCTATATCTATGGTTGATGGATATCCATAG
>JBMFIR010000067.1:0-3437 GCA_049976205.1 Sulfolobales archaeon
TGCTAATTTAATAAAGTCAGGGTTTTTATGCAATGTTCCGAAGATTCTTCCCATTTTTTAAGTTAATTGTCTTGCGTATAGTACACGATAAGAGTTGTCGTTAACGATAATTATCTTCACGGGGATATTCTCTCTAACTGCTGTCTCTAGATCTTGTATAGTCATCATAAATTCTCCGTCACCTACTACAGCATATACATCACGTTCAGGCGCCGCTAATTTAGCTCCTAATGCTGCTGGGAACGCGAAGCCCATGGCACCTAAGTTAATTGCTGCCAGGAATCCTCGGACACTTCTTATTCTAATGAAATCAAATATATACACGATATGCATACCTTGTCCACCCACTACTATAGCATTCTTGGGTAAGACCCTATCTAATTCGTGAAAGAATTTTGAAGGATTAACAAATCCACTATATTTTCTTGATAATGCTTCGTCCAGTAATAATTTCCAATTACTTTTTAATGAATCTATTTCTCTGAACCATTCATCAGATGGGGAATAACTCAGATCTATACTAACTAGTTTCTTAAGGAAATCGATTGCATCAGCATAGAAATACAGTGTGTATGGAATCGGCTTTTTCTGAGCCAAGGGATCTAGATTAACAACCACTATATCACCTCTAGGAACAAAATTGTACCCATAGGTGGTTAAATCTGAGAGACCTGCACCAATAGCTAAAACAAGATCTGCTCTTAACAAGGCTTGATCAGCAACCAAACTACCTCCACCGAAACCAGCTCTACCGAGGAATAATGAATGATCCTCTGGGAAAGATCCTCTACCATTTCCTGTCACAGCGACAGGAATTCTCCACCTCTCAACTAATTGAATAAGAAGTGAGGAACCCTCAATACTATTTACTCCACCACCAGCTAAAACAACAGGTTTTTTAGACCTAGTTAATAACTCAATGACTTGCTTCACATCTTTCTCAGACACGCAGGGTGGAGAAGAGATTTTAACTTTACATTCACCGGGCTCTGATGACATTGACCACACATCTTCTGGAACCTCAACAAAGACTGGTCCTTGCGGTGGTGATGCCGCGATTGAATAAGCCTCGGCAATAACTCTTGAGGCTTCATAAGGTCTATCAATTCTATATACAGCTTTAACAATTGGTTTAATAATATCTCTCTGAGGAACCTCTAACCAAGAATCTAATCCAGATAATCTACGCTTCACAGCACCTGATATAAGTAGAAGAGGTGAAGAATCTTTATATGCTGCAGCAACAGATATGAGAGAATTAAGAAAACCAGGTCCGGCATGTACCGCAGCGACACCTGGTCTACCAGTTAATCTACCTTCTGCATCAGCCATGGAGACTGCTACTTGCTCATGTCGCGTAGAAATATATCTTATCCCACTATCTCTGAGGGCATCTATGAAATCAAGTATTGAGGTTCCTATGAGACCATATAGTCTCTTAACATCTAGTTGCTTAAGACAATCCATAACAACCTCAGTGACGTTCATGGCATATTAACCATATTCTCGGGTTTTAACCCGGCAAGAACTCTTAAAACATTTTCTAATGTAACATTAATTATTCTTATTCTAGCCTCATTTGTTGCTCCTGCGATATGTGGAGTAACAATTACATTGTATCCTTCTCGCGCAACTTGTAGAAGTGGGTGATTAGATGAGAGAGGCTCTGTGGAGTATACATCAACTCCGGCTCCGGCGATCCATCCTTCACGAATTGCTTTAGCTAAGGCTTCTTCATCAACAATCTCTCCTCTGGAGACATTTATTAATATAGCGCTTTGCTTCATTAATCTTAATTCTTTTTCACCAATCATTCTTCTAGTTTCTGGTGTCAGAGGCGCATGAATACTCAAGATATCGCTTTCGCTAAGTAATCTATTAAACGATCTGTACTCAACACCTAATTTCTCAATATCCTCTCTTCTAACAATATCATAATAAATAATTTTAGCACCAAATGCGATTACTCTAATTGCTACCTCTCTACCAATTCTACCCATACCAAGTACACCCCATGTCTTTCCGTATAACTCACCGATCGTGTTCATAAGTTCACTCTGGGTCCATAAACCTTCAACAAGCTTATTATGAGCATATACTGCTCTCTTCAATAACATCAAAGCAAGCATAATTGTGTGCTCAGCAACAGACACAGAATTAGCACCACCAATATTAGCCACAGGAATACCTCTTCTCCCACAAGCCTCAATATCAATATGATCATAACCAGTACTAGGTTGCTGAATAAGTCTGACACGACTCATTTTCTCGCACAAACTAGAATCTATCTTAATCCTGAAGGTATAGTCACCAACAACGACATCCGCATCTGAAACCTGCCTAGATATTTCCTCATAATTAGGTTCATAAATAGTTACAACATCAATATCTTCAACAGAAAGAACTTCTGAGCAATAGGTGTAGCCCAAGCTTTAATTAACGCTTCAGGGACAGGTGAGAGAACAACAACTTTATATTTACCCATATAAGTTGACCCTCAGTAAATCTATAAAAAGAATAAATTAAAAAATTTATACGATTCATATACTTATTATCATTCTAATAATTTAATACATAATACATTTTATATAATTTAGGATCTATACAAGGAAATTCCAACTACCTGTTGCTTTTCAAAAATCTGTAATGATGATCCAAAAAACTATAAATAATTGATTTTTAAAAACCAAATTTATCATCTCTGAAGATCCTGAATACATAGATTATATTGATGATTAATAATAAATATAGCACTCAATTCTTCACGATCTAATCAGGTCATAGGATCTGAGTTTTCCTAATAAGATATGAGGCTGCGCCAATAAGATTTGCTTTGAAACCTAGTTCTGAGATTGTTATATTTATGTATTGTCTCATATAGGGATTAATTATTTCACTTACCACGGATTTTAGCAGCCCAGAGAATCTCTTGCCTAATTCGACTCCTATGGTTCCATTTAAAACGACTATATCAGGAGCTAGGAGACTTATGATGTTTGCTATCGTGATTGCTAGTATAGTTGCTTTTCGTGTTAGAATAGTCTTGGTTAATATGTCTCCTTCGTCATAGGCTCTAAATATTATCTCTGACGTTATATTCTCTATAGATCCTTTTGATAGATACAGTATATATCTGCATTTCTCGGGATATGATCTACAGAGATTCTTCATCTCAACCTCTATATACGGACCTGCTAACTCTTCCTCCAAGAATCCCTTCTTAGTCTCTCCCACAACTTCTTTATTTAGTAACCACCACCCGATAGCACCTGATACATTAAATGAGCCTGTATAAGGTTTGTTATCAAAGATCATGCCTAAACCAACACCGGACCCAATAATTAATGAGACAATATATCTAAATCCTCTTGCCACACCAGCAACAGCCTCACCCAGTACGGCCGCAACCCTATCATCTAATAACACCACTGTAATCT
>JBMFIR010000068.1:0-3321 GCA_049976205.1 Sulfolobales archaeon
TGATGATTTGTGCAAGAGAACTTGATAGACACTACATTCCTTCCAGATACCCAAATGCTCACCCCGCGGGAACACCTCATGAGGCCTATGATCATGAAACTTCGCGTAGAGCTATTGAGTGTGCTAGGAGGATCATTGATTATGCGAGAGGACTCATCAGAAAATGAGTTAAGAAAAGCCGTGGATATCTTAGTGAGTAAATACGAGCCTGTGGCCATAATATTATTTGGGTCTAGAGCAAGAGGAGACTATAAGCCTTGGAGTGACTATGATCTCTTGATCATAGCTAGATTCGATAAGAACTATCTAGATAGAATAGGAGAGATACTCACAGTACTATCAGAAATAAAAATACCAGTAGAGCCACACCCATATACTCTTGAGGAGGCTTTGGAGATGCTTAATAAGGGAAACCCGATGATTATTGACGCATTAAGTGAGGGAGTAGTATTATACAGGAGCCAAGAACTAGAGAAATTAGTTAATAGACTCAATGAAATGATCAGAAGAGGGCTCAGAAAAACATATACATCAATAATAATTCCAGACACAGCAAAAGAAGATAATTAGTCAGGGGTATTGAGTACTCAATAATAGCATTGTCTATGATCTCAGAGACTAAACTCTTATTTCAAGACTTCACATGTTCTCACATCATAATAAAAAGGATCAATATGAAGATAAGTTTCACAGGTAAAAGATCCTCAGATCAATGTAATTTACTCTATGCTAATCTAACCTTCGATCCTTTTAATTTCTCAAATTCTTCTCTACTCAAGATATGTACCTCGAGAGGGTAATAGGGCGGTACACCTTCTTCCTCGAGTACCTCCCATATTTTAGCGAGTACATCACCTCTATTCTCTGGAGGATCCTCAAAAACAACGGCTATATCTATATCACTCGCCACAGTTAATCTGCCCTCAGCCGCGCCCCCGAATAAGTACACCTCAGCATCTGGATAAACCTTCTTAATCGCCTCAGCCGCCTTAGCCACAATCTCTTTCCATCTACTTATTAGTCTTAGTCTCTTCTCCGGCAAATAACTTCATCTCCAACTCTCTAAGGATCTCTACTAAGTCACGCGTGATCCTGATCAGTATCTCAGCAGAAGCTCTTGTATACTCTATTAATCCATACGTGGCTCTAATATGAGCATCGCTGAGCTCTGCTAATTCTCTTCTCCTTCTCCTAACATAGTCCGCTAATGCATTAGCTTCCTCGGAGAAACCCTCCTCTAAAAGAGCCGACACTAATACTCCTAATAGCTCTCTAATACTATCGCCCCTGATCTCTTCCCCCAATACTCTGTATATTAGTGACTTCAGATATAGTTGAGCCGCGTACTCAGCCTCTCGCACAGCAGTATCATAGTCACCATCCTCAAACGCTTTCTCAGCCCATCTAAGCGCATTCAAAGCTCTTCTACGTAGAAGAATAGGATACTCTCCACTCATTCAATAAATCTCCTCCTAATAACATAGCTCACTAACTGAGATCATCACTACACACCCAAAAACTTATATCCATGGACATATATAACAGCAACCTTGATCTAATACTTAACTCGATCGATCACTTAATTAATGATCTTTACTCCTAGATCAAGTTATCAATTTACTGATCTCTAGCGACAAAGCTCAACACTTTTATTGAGTAAGGATCTTTACTCCTTTGTTGATACAGGCACTACTCGTCTCTAGTCTCAATTTTCGTTAAATATTTGTGAGATTATGATATACACACATTCATAGGTCGTTTGAAGCACTTAATTAATATTCTCAAATAAATAATAATGAAGTATGCTTCTAGATCATGCCTACTAATAGGCGCGTCTCTAATTCTCCCTATTTCTTCAAATCTAAATCTTTTCTCACAAATAATTTTAGCTATAATATCAGCACTAAGAGGTACGAGGAATTATATTCTCTCACCTCTGAATCTCCTAATAATCTCAGCTAACAATCTCCTCAACTTAGTATTAGAGGCTATCTCATCCATAACCTCTATCGAGCTTTTGATCCATGTCTACCAAAGTTTCTTTTCAATAGGTTTTTTAATAACCTCACCCAGTCAATGTAGGACATCTTCATATATACTTCCTTAATTTATCAGAGACCCTAACAAAGAACTTGGTAGGCACAATCTCTCTCTTCTACAAGTGTATTAGAACTCTCCGGAGTAAGAGAGGAATTGAGTATGTGACTATAATATTGCAATATTGCGAGAATGTTACATTGATGCTGATCAAGTACAATATTATGAGAGATGAGTCTAAGGTTATGTTCGTACAAAAGGTATAATAGCTAATCCACTTAAGAAAGATCTTAGGGTAGAGATAGAGTTCATAGCTAACACAGGCGAAATATAAACTGTGGTGCCTAAATATATCGCCGAGAAACTAGATCTCGAAGTAGTTGATAAGAGAAAATTTGAGATAGCAAGTGGCGAAGTAGTTGAATACCCAGTTTCAGAAGCATATATAGGAGTAGAAGACAGAGGAGTCACGAGCCTAGTTGTGATAGGATCCAATGAAACATCACCACTCCTAGGGAGACCCCCTCCTTCAGGAGGGTTCCTAGGGGTCACAGCCCTAGAGCTACTAGGATATCAAGTAGATCCGGTAACCAAGAAGCTAAAACTACTAGAATTAATGCTACTATAAACTAGACCTCGAAGCTTAATTTCATATTCTCCTTAGCTCTTTTGCATAGGATTTCCTCACGTTTCTGTAGCAACTGAGAACAACCATGGATCTAAGTTTAGCATCAGTTGTCAATCATTCTTCATGAGCTTCCACATTAGCTCTGTGGACTAATACTTAAAGTGTCTACTTGCAACAGAGCATCTCTTTGCTCTACCCTTATCATGAAACTCAACTTTAGATCTTGAAGACGTATCTTTTACCTTAATCACTAATACTTCATTATCTCTAAGAGCCACTAGATCCGAGATTTTTCTCCTATTTCTAATAATCATATTTCTAATAATCATATAGCCTTATAACTCAGAAGATCTTTGGCAAGCTTCATGGCTTATGGTTCAGAGAGTTCTTCTCATAACTACTAACCTCAATACACTAAGAATAATCAGACATGTATGAGTAAATATTTCGAACACTTCTCATAGAGAAGAGACTTAAAACACAGATCTATTGGTCGTTTAATCTGAATCTACTAAACTGATATAGACGCCTCCGGCTCTACGATCGTCTCCCAGATAATTTCCTTAGTAACTCGCTGTGACTCCTTAATCTAATATATAGCTCGTGAACATCCTCCCACCCGAGTATCTCTAATCTATCCCTTATCCTTGCAAAGG
>JBMFIR010000069.1:0-3208 GCA_049976205.1 Sulfolobales archaeon
AAGATCGAATTATTAAGAGCCTGAGAATGATGGGAAACAACGTATTCGTTAAAGAGATTTCAAGAGAAGAATTCCTCAAATTATTATCTGTTGATCCAAGTAATCAAGGAGCCCAGGAAGAAATAATTAAACTTAATGCAAAAGATACGTCTACATCTCCTAAAGAAATTACTGAAATTCAAGAGATCAAACAACCAATTCAAGAAGCTCCGAAGAAAGATCATAATATCAATCCAGTAATTAGTATTCATAAATGCTCTGAGTGTATGTTTTATGAAGAAACAACAAGCTACTGCGTAATTTTGATGAAGAAGATAATGAATGTCTCAGAACCGCTGTGTAAAGGAGAGTCATTTATTAGTAGAGGTCAATAACAGAAAATGAGATGAAGAAAAACTAGTGATGTAATGAATATTATATTGTTAATCTACCACCATTGATACTTAGTGTGTGTCCAGTAATAAATCTAGATCTTGGAGACGCTAAGAAGAGAACTGCTTCAGCTATATCCTCTGGCTTAGCAATTTCTCTTAGTGGATGTATCTCAATAATTCTTCTTCTCTCCTCAGGATTAGATAATAGATCAGTTACCATATCAGTCTCAACAAAACTAGGTGCTACCGCATTCACTCTTATCTTCGGAGCTAATTCCACCGCGAGTTTTCTTGTTAAACCAATAACACCTGCTTTAGAGGCTACATAAGCAACAGAGCCCCTGACATGTCCTGTCTGACCGGATATACTCGCGATATTAATTATACTACCCCACTCAGCCTTCTTAAGAAGCGGAAGAAATATCTTGGTTACTAAGAATACACCAGTTAAATTAACATCAATAACTCTCTTCCACTCGTCAAGAGATAATTCCTCGAAACCTGATGTTGATAATATACCTGCGTTATTAACTAGTATATTTAGGTAGGGGAATCTCTTCGAGACTGTCTCATAGGCTTCTCTAATCTCTATGGGATCAGCTACATTCATTTTTACATAAAAACTCTCTACACCATAACTCAATACTTCTTTCAGCACCTCCTTAGCTAAATCCTCTCGATTATTATATGAGAAAGCCACGTTGTAGCCTTCTCTAGCGAATCTCAAGACAATACTTCTACCAATTCCTCTACTGCCTCCAGTGACAAAAGCGTATACCCTCATATCATCTCACTCCATAAATCGTTTCTTGAAGAATTATTTTTATATATATGCTAAGAATCTTGGTGTCTGAATGCTTAATGCTAAGGAGTTGTTTGAGAAGATCTATAAGGAGTTTTCAGAGTATAATGCGTATAAACTTCTTACTCGAATAACTCAGTTTCACAGGATCCCTGGTTCAAATGGTTTGCTGGAGGCAGCGGATACCTTGTATAAGTGGCTGAGAGATAATGATTTGGATAGCGAGGTTAGATATTTTGATGTTGATGGATCCCTGAGATATCTCACTATAGAAACACCTGTTCCATGGGATGTTTATGATGGCGAGATAAAGATACTGAGCTCCAGAGAGGAGATTCTTCACAGATTTATTGACTCACCCACTATGGTTATGACGTATTCACCGCCTGGTGAGGTTGAGGGAGAAGTAGTTTATGTTAGAAGAGGTTATCGCGAGGATTTTGATAGAATTGATGTGAGAGATAAGATAATTCTTTCTTCTGAGCCATATTTTTCTTATAGATATGCTAGTTCTCGTGGTGCGCTAGGATTCATATACTATAATCCTAGTGAGGGAGTGGAGGATGGTGTGCCTTACGCGAGTGTTAGACTTAATAAGGAGGAGACAAAGATCCATAGGATCCCTGCAGTCAGTATTTCGAAAAAGAATGCTATGAGAATAATCAATTCATTGGAAAGAGGAGAAAAAATTAAGGTGGCGATAAGAGTTAAATCTGTATTCAAAGATTCATCTAGGATCCCCGTGGTAATCGCTGGGATCAGCGGGAAGAGAGATAGGGAGATTTGGTTAACAGCTCATTTATGCCACCCATCTCCAGGAGCCAATGATAATGCCTCTGGGGTAGCGGCCTTAGCCGAGGGATTGAGAGCGTATAAGCGATTAATAGACAAAGGCGTCTTGAATGAGCCTAAGATTGGTATAAGAGTTATTTGGACCGCTGAGTACTTGGGTTATAGCGCTTATATATCCAGCATAGGAGTAGATAATCTGCGGAAATTAGTTGCGTACAACATTAATCTTGACATGGTTGGTGGCGATGATCTCAGGACAGGATCTGTACTGACCCTACATAGAGCACCTACGCCGAATTCATCTCTTATTAATCTCGTCGCGGAAGAACTCTTCGAAAATGCTGTAAGAGGCTCCCGTGGGTTAGTGTCTAGCGTACCTATCAATAGATCCTCTGTTGAGCCTTATAGCTCTGGTAGCGATCACGATATATTCAATGTTTTCTCGATACCCTCTATAATGATTATTACGTGGCCCGACAAGTATTATCACACAGATCTCGACAGACCCTCTAATATTAATCCGACGATGCTAAAGATCACAGGATCAATGGCTTACTCAATAAGTCACTACATATCTCAATTAGATAAGAAAGATCCGGTTTTTCTATTAGATCTCGTTGAGAGCTACATTAACAAGATCCGTGGAGAAAAAATATTGAGAGAATTACTTAACGAGGACAAGACCAGGATCCTCGTGAACAAGTGCTTAATCCCCAAATACCTAGCGAGAATATATGATGAGTTAATACAATTATTCACAGACCCAGACACACATACAACAATTATAAACAAAAAAGATGAGTTAATTAAAAAAGCCGTGTGCAAAGAGGATCTCGATAGATTATTCATGGATAAGTTAGTAGATTACCAGCACTTACTCAATAAAAAGATCAAGATAAATTATCAAGGAGTGCTAACTCTCAGAGAGATATATAAGAGATTAGAACCCGATGAAATTGATGAACTTAGGAGAAGTATTGAGAATAAAAATATGTTTATGATAAATGTAGCCCTCGAATATCTATCACTTATGAAAGATAATACTGTAAGAGAATATCTTCAACTACTTTATGCGGACTACAGATTTGATCTTGAGGATCTTAGATTAGTATTGAGTTTGCTCGGCACTATGAGTAGATTGAGTCTAGTTAATCTGATAATTTACTAAGTTTTTGAGGAGATCTATATGTTATTCTTTAATATTAAGTTATTTGATGTTAATAATATTATTGGTTATAGC
>JBMFIR010000070.1:0-3071 GCA_049976205.1 Sulfolobales archaeon
GGAATGACTCTGGGAACAATCATGAGTGGTTATCTGGCTCAGGAGTCTTACTACTCAGCTTATGGGCACTTAGTAATACCTGGCCTCATATTATCAGTGATCGCGATAAGTGAATATGTGAGCAAAACTCCACCTAAGACAAGCCAAGGCACGCCGAGAATTCCGTAAATAAATGATCAATGAGATTGCGACAACTAAACCAAATATAGTGATGAGACTAAGGATATAATATTTTTCGGGATAAATCTATTAGAGAGATGATACGTTGTTTAAGAAAGGCTTAGAGCATATTGCTGAGCCTTATAGATCTGTTGTGAAGAGACTTGTTGAGGAGCTTAATAATGTGTTTGGCCCAGATCTAGTCTCTGTGGTAGTGTATGGTAGTGTTGCTCGCGGCGAGGCTAGAAGAGATAGTGATCTTGATCTGTTAATTGTTATCGAGAAACTGCCTAAGTCCCGTCTTGAGAGAATCGAGAGATATGTTGAGGCGGAGAAAAGAATTGATCCATTATTAGAGGATCTGTACAAGAAAGGCTACTCATTATCTATATCACCGATTCTAAAGACCAGAGAGGAGGCTGAGAAAATATCACCGCTATACCTAGACATGGTTGAGGATGCGGTGATAGTATATGATAAAGACAGCTTCTTCGAGAAGATACTAGCTCGTTTACTTGAGAAATTAAGAGAGTTAGGAGCTAAAAGGATCTATATTGGGAAAAAATGGTATTGGGTACTAAAGAAAGACGCAAAGTATGGAGACGTGATAATAATTGAATAATATTGCTCTAGCAAAATCTAATCTTAGACAAGCACGTGATAGAATAAAACATGCAGAAGAGGAATTAGATGCAGGGGATTACCCATATGTAGTTAGACAATGTCAAGAAGCGGTAGAATTATCATTGAAAGCTGCTCTGAGAATCGTCGGTGTTGAGCCACCTAAGTGGCACGATCCAGGCCCGGTTCTAAGGAGAGAGAAAAACAGATTCCCTGATTGGTTTAGAGAACATATAGATGAGTTCGCATCAATCTCGAGATCTCTACGAAAAGAGAGAGAACTTGCGATGTATGGTGATGAAGAAGCGGGAATACCCGCAGAGGAATTATACACGAGATACGATGCTGAACAAGCGCTAAGTATGGCTAAAAAAATATTTGTTTATGTGGAGAAGTTGCTTCAAGAATTAGAGACTAGGTTGCAAGATCCTTTATAGCAGATATAAGCGAGATTAACTCAGTTCACGTCTATCTTTGCTTAAAAGAAAGAATCGCTTCTAAGTAACAGATCAATGGATCTGGGAAATTATTTTAATTCACCAATTAATTTGAAGAAGAATTCTTCTAGTGCTCTACTCTCACTACCAGCTTTGCTCTTTATCTCGCTCATAGTCATGTTAGCAACTATTCTTCCCTTATGTATAAATACTACTCTATCGGCTATGTTCTCTACTTCTGAGAGTATATGTGATGAAAATAGCACTGCCTTATTCCTCTTTTTTAGCTCCAGAACTAGTTCTCTGAAGAATACTATTCCCTGAGGATCTAATCCATTAAGAACCTCATCAAATAAGTAGTTCTGTGGATCACTTATCATTGATAGTGCAAGAGCAAATCTTTTTCTCATCCCCTGTGAGTACTGACCTAGCTTCTTGTTTAGTGCGTCTCCTAATCCTACTCTCTCCAAATACTCTCTACCCATTCTCCTAGCCTCATTAGCCGGTATCCCATGGAAACCAGCTATATACACGAAGTAGTCAAGTGCCTTAAAATCTTTTTCGAAGAGTGGTATCTCAGGTATCCAACCAATATTCTGCGAGGCTCTTCTCTTATCCTTAGTTATTGAGTACCCATCTATTAATACATCCCCCTCGTCAGGTGGTAGTACTCCGGCGCATACTCTTATCGTAGTTGTTTTACCAGCGCCATTTAATCCTACGTAGCCTACTATCTCTCCATCTCTGACCTCGAAAGAGACTTTATCAAGTGCCTTAACTTTACCAAAGCTCTTAGATATATTGCTGATCACAATGGTCATTGAGACAGCACCTAACCTAGTGACTTAAACTCATATACATTTAATATGAGGAGTATAAATTCTTTCACATATGGATCATGAATATCTCATTTCCCGAAGACACTTATAAATGATCCTATTCCCAAAGTTTATTCCGATATTTCTCCGGCTCTGACCTCAATACCTAGGTTCTTAGCTAATTCATAAGCTCTCCTACTAATTGATGCCGCAACAATCAATAGTCTCGGTTTTATCTTTAATATTTTTTCGTAAAGGATCCCTATTCTATGTAACTCAGCAACATCTCCTCTATCTGCATAGGCCTTATACTCAACTAATATATGCTCATAGTCTCTAATTAACACATCTATCTCAATAATAGAGGGTGCTCCATGCACCACCCCCTCAGAGTCGAGATATGTCCATCTAGTGACTTTATAGGTCTTTAAAAGATCTTCAATAAGATACTTTATAGCTTCTCGAAAAGCTTCTTCGGTGACGACACCATATCTCCTACCGATCGCGGCAACAGTTCTCGAAAGATCTCTCACAGACTCTTGAAGAGACTCAATCGCTCTCCCCTGTCTCTCGATAGCTTCTCCTTGTTTTGCCACGGTTTCTGCTAGTGATTTAACTGCTTCTTGAAGTGATAAAATAGCTCTCTCATGTCTTACTATAGTCTCCTGTAGCGATTGAATAATTTTCTCGTGTCTTAGTATTACTTCTTGTAGTGATTGTATTGTTTTCTCGTGTCTCACCACCGCTTCTTGAAGAGTTCTCAGGATCTCTCCTTGTTCATGAACTGCTCTCCTGAGTTCTCTTAATTCCCTCAGGATCTCTGTTAATCCAATGAGACCTGCTACTGCGTAGCGAAATTCTTCATCTTCTCTCAATAATGTGAGGATCTTCTGTTTGAACTCATTTAAACTCATGAGTTGTCAGCCCAAGACCGCTATAACCAATAATATTATTAACATCAAAAACCTATTTATGTGAACATACTCAATATATTAAGGAATAACATATAGATCTCCTCAAAAAACTTAGTAAATTA
>JBMFIR010000071.1:0-3021 GCA_049976205.1 Sulfolobales archaeon
CCTGAGGTAGAATATACTTGAATAGTATTCTGCCTCCTCCAGCTCCTATCGCTACTGCTGCCTCTACATATTGTTGGGAGCTAAGTGATAATAATAGTGTCGAGAGGTTATTAAAGATATTTATAGAAATGAAAGGAGGTTAAAAATAGGTATATGGTTTGTATATAATTTGATAGGCTTCATTAAGAATAGGGGTTGTTAGGAGGTCTCTGGCTGGATGAGGAGAATTAAGCTTAGCTTCGCACCGGATGTGGAGGTTGAGTTCGTAGATAGAGAGATGGCTCTTAAGAAGATTGAGGAGTGGGTTGAGAAGGGAGTTATAAATGTGCAGGTTGTTTTTGGCCCCGAGGGTTGTGGTAAATCTGCTTGGCTTCGGCAGTCCTCAGAGATGTTGAAGGATCTAGGTTTCGATGTTATTTACATAAATCCTGTGGAGAGAGAGTTATACGCTGAGGTTGGTGTAGATAGTGTTAAGAGAAGACTCTTGGAGATTTTAAGAGAAGCTACTGATGAGACTTGGGTAAAGGCTGTGTGGGCTGTGGTGGATCTGGTTAGAGAGCTTATAAGAGCTGGGAGAGGGAAGATCGCTGTTCTCGCTGATGAGGTGTTTCAAGTATTAGGCTTAGGCAAGGCATCGATCTATATTAAAGGTTTATTGGGGCTGATAGAGTATCCTCCTAGGAGTTATGAGAGAGTTATAGCTATTGCCACTACTAGCGAAGGGGTTTCTAGAAGGGAGATCGGTAGACATAGATGGGCTGATCTGCTCCTCATGTGGAATATGCCTAGAGAAGGTTTTAAACAACTCTATGATCAACTCCCTGGTGAGAAGCCGTTATTCGATGATGTGTGGAGATTAACAGGTGGGAATCCAAAGTTGTTGGCTGAGCTCTATAAAGTGAGGTGGGATGCTGAGGTTGTTATTAAAAAGATAATAGATAGGAAGAGATTAGATGTCTTTATAGCATCACTCAGTAATGCCGAGAGAGAATTTTTAACCCGAGCAGTAGAGGATCCAGATTTTTTACTCAGAAGAGAGGGGGTGTCTATCTTAGATAAATTAATTGATCTCAATCTAATCGTGGATACAATACCAGAGAGGAATCCATTGTTCTGGGCCGGTGAAATGCCGTCAGAGAAAGAACCGGAGCTAGGGATAGGGAGACGGGTAGCTTGGCAAACACCTCTACATAGAGAAGCTGTTAAGAAAGTTCTTCACCAATTCACTTCATATTGAAAGATGAGGCTCTTAGTTATAGGCTTCTTTCACCTCTAATCTATAGCCGCTACTCTTATAGATATATCTGAGGAGACCAAACCCTATCTCCGGGGCCTCTTTTAAAATTCTCGCCATGTACTCAGGAATCATCATATCTAGTTTATCGCAACTAATCTTAATCTCTATATAGCCCTTGCCAATTCTTTCAATCTCTTCCTTCACTCCTATTAAATGACTCTCAAGATCTTCGATGCATCATCTGTAGAAGCCCCCTCCAATTATTGAAGGAAATATATAACTAGTACTAGCAGCCAATAACCTAGTATTCAGGCTAGTCATGAGAAACTCCATAGACCTGCCCAGAGATATAAAGAGAGGTTTCTGTAGAAAATGTTGGTTGATCTTGATCCCAGGGCTGACGGCTACCATAAGACTGAGAAGTGAGGGTGGGAATGTTATTAGAGTAGCTACATGTCATCTATGCTGGAGCATATATAGATTAGAAGTGCTTAAGAGATAATAACTGCAGCCAAAGCTCCACTCTTTTCAATGTGAGGAGACGACGTATTATATTAGTTATGATACTAAACTATTTCATGAAGGTACATGACGGCTCAGGAAAAGATCAGCGGCTCTGATAATAGTTTATCTATAGATTGGGCTAAGCTTGAAGAAATTGTTGAGAGAGCTGTTAAAAAGGCCAGGGCTGAAGGCTAGGTGAGCTGGCTGAGGCTATTAAAACCCTGGCTGAAGATGTGAAGATCGGGTTTGACAAGATCTTTGAGACTCTAGAGAAACATAGTAAGATATTGGAGCAGCACAGCAAAATACTAGAGGAGTAAGCAGAATCCTAGAAAAACATATTAAGATTTTAGAGGAACACACTAAGATCCTTGAATCCCATAGCAAGGCTCTCGCTAGGATCGAGGTTTCTATAGGGTCTCTTGGGAGGAGAATAGGTATGGATCTTGAGAGGACGATCCTTAATACATATAGAGAGGGACTTGAAGGACTGGGGATCGAGCCTAGGCGTGTTGAGAAGATCACGTTTAAAGATATAGAGGGCAGATACTATAGGAAGGGTGCTAAGCTAGAGATAGATATATATGTGCATGATAACAAGGCATATTTCATAGAGGTTAAATCCCTAGCGGAGGTTGAGGACATAGAGTGGTTTGAGGAGAAATGTCATATATTTGAGAGAATACTAGGTAGAAAACCTGATGGGAAGATAGTGGTGGCTCTGAACATAGATCGAGAGGCTCTTGAAAGAGCCGTGGAGCTGGGGATAAAGGCTATATATGGTAATGTGTTGGAGAGGGAGAGTTCGGGGATCTAGTGCACAACCAATACTATTAGCACTGTTAATAGTGTTCTAGACGTATCGGAGATTGAAAGTAGTATATGGTCAGACCACAGATCCCCTTGAGTCACTGGGTGAGGTGGGGATTGGAACGGGAGGAGGTCACTAGGTCGATCGTTACTCCAAGGGATTCTTTGAGATCCTTTTCGACGTCTTTGAACTCAGTATCAGCTGTTAGTAGAGTGCGTATACTCAGGCCTCGCTCCCTCATAGCCTTAATATAGGCTAGATGGAGGAGGTCTAGTGTTTTAAGCCTCAGTCTCTCCGTTAGTTCTATAACGTACGCAATGGGATCGTATAATTCGCCGAATATGGTTCTGGAGAAGCCTCTTACATCAGCATATTTAAGGTTAAATCTCCTCAAGATATATAGAATTACTGCTGTCAACGCTACACGATCATCTACACCGAGCTTATCTCTTATAGTGACTAGCACTCT
>JBMFIR010000072.1:0-3006 GCA_049976205.1 Sulfolobales archaeon
CCTCTCTTAACCTCGCCCCAAACATGCCCCACACCGGGAACCTCCTCGTAGACATGTGGTATATTCAGCTCAGATAATTTCTTAACAATATTTCTCGAATAATCAACAGAAACTATTTTATCATCAGATCCGTGAGAAACGAAAACCGGTGTCGAAAATAGGTTCCTGAGCAATGTCGCTGGATTATATAGATTGATTAATTTAGCCACGCCTTCCCAACCAGATCTTTTTCTCAAAAGATCTATTGTATCAGATAAATCTCCTCTCGATGATAATGGGGCTATCGCCGCGAATAAATGTGGTATTCTTGTGCCAATATACCATGTGCCATATCCACCCATTGAGTGCCCTGATAAATAGATTCTGTCGGGATCTATCTCATACCTCTTTAAGACTTGGTCAATTACTTCTAGAACCTCAATTAAACCAATCTCTCTATAATTAACTTCACTATCTCTAGCTGTCGGCGAGATAATATATAGATCTTCTTTATCACCATATAACTCAGAGAAATACGGGTGCCCCTTGAACCCATGTAAACTAATTATTGCTCCACATCTCTTCTCTGAGCATGGTTTCTTCGGAGGCTTTAGACCATATAGATGAACAGATCCATCAGCAAACGATCTGTAGCTCTCGATCCTGTGCTCGTATTCGCTACTAACTCTAATAGGTATCTCAAGAGAATCTATGTATAGATCATCAGCATAGACATTAACCTTGAGCTTAATCTCTCCTAAGTCATCAATAACTTTCTTGGAGGAGACATGTATTGGCACTGGGTACTCAGCACCTGCCACAAGATCTCTTATCTCAGAAAAACATTTTCTCCAGATCTCGTCTTCGACGCATTCAATAACTACTCTCTTGATATTACTGAGTGCAAGAACTGGCACCGATAAATAGAAATTAGCCTTTGATCCTCTCACAACGTCTGGTTTAAGTACTCTTGCTCGATGAATATACAGAGGCTTATCATACTTAATCAATTTAGCACTAAGTAGCCATCTACCAGCTAATCTACCTGATTTAAAAAGGATCCTATTAACACCTCTCCTGAGCCTGAGAGAAACCGCGTAGAAATCAGGTTTGAAGCTCCTAGCCACATAAGAAGTAAATATATTTCCTTCATCCGTGAATACCGAGACATAATCCTCGGAGCCGATCAGCAGAATATAGTTTCCTTCATCAGCCTCAATCTCGGTGTAGGCATAAGCAACTCCATAATTCAGTCTCCAGAAGTCTCTGAACTCCTCACCAAAGATCTTTACAAAATCAATAACACCATTCTCATCAGTAGAGACCTCGAAGCAAGACGCCTCCCGGATCCTCATGCCAGGTTTTAAAATGGCTCTCTCCTCGCCACCGATCTCTGATAAGTAGTCAATAAAGAAAGATTCGTATCCATCACTAACTAAATTCGCATATGGAAATGGGCCACAAACAGTAAATTTCCTTAGGACAATTCCATTACTCAAAATCAGCCCCTTGTTAAAATTGGTTGTAATCTAAAAGTGTGACGTGATTAAAAGATTGTTATCCAATAGAAACAAATGTCATAGGTAATGTGAAGAATCCGTGTAAGTATTAATAGAACCATGATTGATTCTATGCTAGCAACTGATTTGTTTTAACATCAAATAGAAGTATATTCTTCCAATTGATCCTTACATATACTTCTTCTCCGAAGGAGAAGATCTTTGTTAGGTCTGATCTTACTCTAATAATATTCTCTTCATCGAGAGATATTGTGTTTAAAGTAATATTCCCGGCATCGAGAGGAGTAGCATTTATAGTCGCGTTATTTGCGTTCATAGGTGCATGGGGAGAATTTCTCTTAGCGAGCTTTATAAGAGTAAATACGTTAGCAGCCTACATATACCTAACAGCAGTTGGTCAAACAATTTACTGGTCTGATTTCGCGGCTAGAACACTGCTCTTCGCAATACCAATAGTTGTGATATATGCTATCGCGCAGAGATATATTGGTGAAGCCATGAGATTTGGTGCAGGCAAGATATCCTGACTTAGAATCTTTTCACACTATATTTATAAGTCTTCAAAAAATTCGTAATTTAAGTTTATTACTTAGAGTATTTGAAGAACTCTATATGGGGGCCTAAGAAATTTCCTGGGATACTAAATCAAATCTAAATCCTCTAGAGCTTCTGGAGAGATTAGGATCTAATGTATGCTGTGCATGGTTTTATCGGAATGATAACTTGAGAAGACTAATAGAGATTGGAAGAATCAATTTCTTAAAAGATCTCATATGCTGTGGAAATATTTATCCCGTAATTCTTGCTCCAATAGATCTCTTGATCCCGCATGAAGATATTGAATACAGTAGATTTTGTGAATTAGCTGAGGATATTACTAGGAGAAGAATTATTGAGAAACCTATTTTAGTCGATATGAATACAATGATTATACTAGATGGACACCATAGATATCATGTATTTAAGGAATTAGGTAAAGAGAAGATCCCAGCACTACTAATTGATTACAACAATCCGTGTATAAGAGTGGAGAGTTGGAGAAGTGATTGGTTTGTTAACAAGGAACTTGTTATAAAGACTGGTCTAGAGAGAAAACTTTTGCCTCATAAAACTAGCAGACACATTCTTTGTTTCGAGATCCCACGTATTGATTTGAGTATAGATTTAATTCCTTAGAGGCTGAATAGATCTATGTATAAAATAGATCTTTCTCAACTAGCGAGAAACAGGATCAATAAATTTAGATTAGAGGATCTACTGGAAACCATAGGAGAGCTACTGAGGAAAGGATACGTGGAGTGTATTGATTCTTTAGAAAACATTGATAACTACTCGAAGCTAATTGTTTCACTCTATCTACTAGGTTGTCGCCACATATATGTGTGTGGAGGTAAGAAAAGAATCTATTCATTGGAGGAACTAGGTTTCTACGAAGATATTACGCCTAGTCCTCTTAGAGTGTTTGAGAGTACTGAAGAACTTCTTTACAGAAACTGGCCTACGCCAC
>JBMFIR010000073.1:0-2781 GCA_049976205.1 Sulfolobales archaeon
AGATAACGCGAAGTCTGCCGAGGCCATTGACCCGTACAGTGGTGTGAGTAGAATATATGCCTTATCCATATCCACATCGAAGTAATTATTTTTGTAGAATGCGTAATACGCGAGGATCTGTATAGATGCGTTTATAATACTCGCGACTGATAAATAGGCTATGGTCTCTCTAAAATGTCTCTTCAAAAGTCTTTTCTTGTCTTGATTGTTTAGTGTTTTATCAGCTGTTAAATAAGTGTGTAGAAGTAGTGCGTGAGGCATTATCGTTGACCCAATAATACTGGACGCAATCACTAACTCACCTGGGGAGGTCTCTTTAATCATTAGACTAGAAAAAATTATCTTAACGGGCTCCACACCAACTATGAATAGCTCGTAGAGAAGACTTAGACCAACAACACCCACTAAGAAACCAACAACAGCCTCAATAAGATCTCTCTTATCAGATAGGGTCATGAGAATAAATACATCAATAACAGAGAGCCACATAGCGATAATCAGCGGAAGACCAAGAATATATGACAAACCGAGCACAATACCTAGGAATTCAGCCATGTCGGTAGCGAGTACCATGACCACCATCACGAGAAAATAGATTTGGAGACCTATTCTACCAATGAATCCTCTGCTCAGCAATTCTTCTCTGACTAAGTCAAGAAAAGATTTTCTTAGAGCAATACCTATTTTACCAGCTATGTATTGAAAGAATATTGCTAATAGACCAGACACCCAAACAACCCAAAGCAAATCTAGACCATATCGAGAGCCTGCAGCAATATTACTACCGAAGTTCCCAGGATCAATATACGCCACAGAAACTAGAGTGGCTGGGCCGAGCAGTAATCCAAGCTTCTTAGACACTGATCTCTTATCAATAATAGTGATTTTAGGTATCCCTAACATTTTAAATCATTAAATCATCCTTAGGTAGTTAATAAATTTTTTATTCATTAAGAACATCATATCTCTGAGTAAGCATCCAATGAATAGTAAAATCATGGAGGCTATCGAGATCGCAGAGGAATTATCAGATAGATTGCTTATCCCTAGAATAGATAGAGAAGATGGCGTCGTTCTCTACACAATAATCTCTCTACTCACTGTCTCATCGAGTAAGATTACGGCTTTAGACGCTGGTGCAGGAGTAGGATACTCCACGCTCTGGATAATCTCTTCTCTAGAGGATCAGTGTGTTGATAGCGTGGTCTACGCTGTGGAAAGAGATAAGTTGAGATATGAGTATCTAAAGAAGATACTTGGCTCACTAAACACGAGGTGCGTAGAGATCACACCTGTCAATGAGGATGCTACAGAATTCATTAAGAGATACGAGAGACAAGACCTGGGATTCGTATTCGTTGATATCGATAAGGGGCAGTATGAATACTTCTTTGAGGAGGCTAGAAAAAGAATCATTAGAGGTGGTGTAATAGCTTTTCACAACGCATACGTGGTTCATAGATTCGTGAGCAAATTAATTGACTCAGGGTATAAGGTGGTTATTGTTCCAACCGGAGAAGGAATTCTACTCGTAAGATTCACTTAATCACCTTTTTAAAGCAACAATAGTATACACATACTTATTCTCCTCTGAATGAATAATCTCCATGTTCTCCGAGACCTCTCTCAAAGCCTCATCTCTAGATCTCTTTAAAATATCTCTGTCATGCCCAGGTATCATTGAGTAAAACGTGTTTGGAACAAGATCAATAATTATCAACTTGCCCCCAACCCTCAGCACTCTCATCATTTCTCTCACACTCTTAGAGACATTATCTATGTGATGAAGTGTCATGTGACTAACTACGTAATCAAAATAATTATCCTCATATGGTAGAGATGTTGCATCAGCTTTCTCAAGCCTCAGTAATTCGCTTCTAATATATTTCCTAAAGATCTTTTCACCAATTCTCAGTAAAGTGGAGTCAATATCGATACTAACCAAGAGACCATTTAGTAAAGAAACTCTCTTAAGCAGAATATATGTGTTTATACCAAAACCAAATGAGATCTCCAGGATTCGTGGTCTTTGATCATTGATGTATCTCTCGTAGATCTCTTCTGCATTATCAAATATGTTTAGTAAATTAGCTAGTATCCTATGCATAATTAATATAATTAACACCACTCACAACAAAATATGTTCTTAGGATAAAATAATTGCTCCTTATCCTATCTTTATTTAGTTATGAGATAAACAAATTTAAGTGATAATTAAATAAGGGGTCTAGTCCCAAGAGAGGATTTACATATGAAAAGAGTCAAGCTAAGATTCGCAGGCGAATTAGAGATTATGTTCGCGGATCGAGACCTCGCACTTAAGAGAATTAGAGAGTGGGGTGAGAGAGGTACTAGATTTCCTCAAGTTGTTTTTGGTCCTGAGGGCTGTGGTAAGAGTTCTTGGCTTAGACAATCAATAGAGGCGCTGAAAGAAATGAATTACGACATAATATACATTAACCCAATAGAGAAAATTTTAGCGACTGAGATAGAGATCGCTAGTATTAGAGAATACTTAATGAATAGGATCATAGAGATTATAAAAGAAGATAAGTGGGGGCTACTTGTAAACATCGTCATAGACTTAGTTAGAGAAACTATTAAATTAGGTAGAGGTAAAATAGCTATATTAGTTGATGAAGCTTTTCATGTGATTGGATACGAGAAATCTGCATTATATGTAAAGGCTCTTCTAGGTGTTATAGAGTATCCACCGGCTAGCTACGAAAAAATTATTGCTGTTGTAGCAACGAGTGAGGGTCTTTCTCGTAGAGAGATTGG
>JBMFIR010000074.1:0-2723 GCA_049976205.1 Sulfolobales archaeon
TTTTAGAACATGACTCAAATAATTATTCAATTTATTTACATTTCCTATGTAGTAATATAATGTCTGAATGTAGTCATGATTGTATAGGGAGTAAAGAGCTCCATGCATAAACGTCGTGTTGGTGAGTAATGGGATGAATATGTTCGTAACAGGTCGCTTGAGATATAGACCCTCTATATTTGGTGAGTAGGTTAATAGGAAGGCTCCTGCTTTATCCTCGCTTGTTGGTATTGATTGAAAGTTTCTCCCCGAGAAATATGACAGAGTTCCCATGAGTACTAAAACCGTTAACATAGCGAGAGCGATTGAGGCACCCATGTTTCTATTTAAACTCTTTAACACCTTAGCTATTGATGTGACTGTGATAGGTAGAAGCATTACTACGACTCTCTCAATATAGCCTGCCCCCCCTAATGCTGACGCTACAGCTCCTATAACTAAGGTTGTCACCGAGTAGACGGCTAAAACTGATTTATTGATTAGATCCCTTTCTTTCCTAGACATAGTTATAAGTATCGCTATTGATAGCGCGATTAAGCTAAGCATGTATACACTCTTGAAAATCACAAGTTTATACCAAGGATCGTATGGTCTATAAACTCCTTCGCTGACTACTGTTAGAGCGCCTTCTGAGAGATACCTAGAGATAACATTATGTATCACGGATACGAAGTCTGATAAAGTCCACTGAGATAAATAACCAAGATACATAAACCATATTATGGAAAAGGTAAATAGAATGTAAGTTATTCTTCTCAAGTGTCTCATACTCACGCTAATCACTATAAGATTCACCATAAGAATTGAGATAATAGCGATCAAACTGAAGAAGGCAACCCCTTGATGAACAACCACTATAGATGTTGATACAATAGCTGTTAATACCAGGATTAAGTGATCCGTTTTCTCTCGATAATCGAGCAAAAGGATTAGTAGAAGCCAGTAAAGAGCATTTCCGTAATTTTGGGCAGCGTAATGAAATTTACCCATATTCAGACTTAAGAAGAGAAAGAGTGCAAGCGAAGAGCTAGTCAAATCTAGCCTCATTCTCTTAAAGAAGAACATTAGTATCGGTAAGTAGATGGAGAGAATGATCGCGTGAAACCATTTTACTAGGAATGAGAATATAGGATCCCAAAGTGTATTGGGAGATCCGTAGACTATGTTAATGAAGATACTGGTCGCCCAAAAGAAACCTGGTTGTAGATCGAAGTATCCGTCAATTTGAGGATCTGAGTGTCCGGTTAATGTAACATAGGCCCCTCTTATCATGTGACCACCAGCATCGTAAAAGTTCTGATCATAGTAGGCGTCAGAGATAGAGGGTAGTATGTATATTGATATAAGACCAATTAAACTTAGAATTAATGGAAACAAAGTGATGTTCTCTCGATGAATCTTCACTAGAGCATATAGGAGTAGAAGTAGAGCCACGTGGAGTATGAAGAACGATATTGCGATATAAAAGTCTTTTGAGAGATAGCCGAATACATCCTCGTAGGTGTAGTAGCTCCTGCTCTTGGTTAAGCTAAATATGAGTTGAGCGAGTAGAGTGAGTAGAACCACCACAATTAGAAGACGTTCCTTACCCGTTTTCACTAGAGCCTCCTTGCTAATATTATGAATCTTCTTCCCAGCGATGGAGTATTAAGTAAGCGATCAATAATATTCACGAGTAAGTTCTCCTTGGAATACAGGGATTGAGCTATGAGTACCTGGAAGCCGTTATCCTCTAGAAGCTCCTTGAATGCCTTGAATACTGCAGTCTTAATATGTCCAATGGGCGGATGACTACGGTAATATGGCAATACACCATATAGTTTTTGTTGAGATATCTCAAGATCCCTTGGCTGATAGCCTAGTAGTAGAGCAACTCTATTCAACCAACTTGATAAATTGGGCATTGAAATTACCAGGAAACCTCCTGGTTTAAGAGTCATCTCGATATTCTCCATAAACTCATCCCAGCAATTAACATGCTCTAAAACACCAAAACTTGTCACAAGATCTACTTCTACTAACTTCTCTAGTTTACAAATATCTTCATTGTAAACCTCTATGTTAACTCCAGCAGCCTTTAATTTCTCCACAATAGTTTCGCGAACGTAACTCAATCTACCATCATCAATATCAATAAGGTATAGTTTCTGCACACCTAGATACTCCGCTATGATCGCACTCAAGACACCATAGCCACACCCAAGATCCAACATAACCTTTATAGGATACCTAGAAAGATACTTTAAAACAGGTGTAAGACTATTTACACCATTCACTAAAGCAGTTAAGGTATAGCTACTACCCATAGCTTCCCTTATAGAATCCTGATATTTCTCTAGGATAGATCTAAGCTTATAATCGAACCCCATCCTCAATCCCTTCCTACTCAACAACCCCACATTATGTAGGATATTTGCATTAAAAAATTCTCCACCTCAGTCCTTTGAGCTTCTGCCCAATAAGAGGAGTTACTGTCGCGTTTATCCAACCTCTTCCAGCCGAGTCCGACCCTCCTAATAGACTCTCTGAGACTCAGTCCCTTCCTGATGAGATCTTGGAGCGCAACTATCTTAAGCAGGGAGTCCCTAGAGGGATTTACTTCGAGCAACCCCCTAAACTCTCTCCTAAGCATCTCCAGGTTAGACTCTGATTTAGAGTCTTCTTGACGCAAACCAATCTCTCGTTTGCTCACCCATAGCTCACCCCTAGATCCGTAGAGCTCC
>JBMFIR010000075.1:0-2356 GCA_049976205.1 Sulfolobales archaeon
CTCTTGGAGAAGGTGATAGAATAGCTTCCTCTCTATCTCTAATAAATTTAACTATTCTAGCTATGTATCTAAGTATTTTATCTGAGACATATATCTTCGAGATCTCCTCGTAGGCCTTCTCAAGAATATTTATATCATTAATTATTTTGAAATTTCCTAAACCCTCAATAACCTCGGATTTTAAAACAATCTCGATCTCCTGATCCTCACTGTCCGGAAGTTTTGTAGTGTATGAATAAGCGAATCTATCTATGAGAACAGGTGTTAAGTTATAAGTCCCCTCAGTACCAACAGGCATCTGAGAAGCTAAGACAATAAAGACATTTGGTAGAGGAAAAGTGTTTCCCTCAATAGTCACTTGTCTCTCTTGCATAGCCTCGAGTAATGCACTCTGTGTCCTAGGGGAGGCTCTATTTATTTCATCAGCTAAGAGAATATTAGTGAATATTGGTCCTTTCCTTAATTTAAACTCACCTGTTCTTTGATCATATACATAAGCACCTAAAATATCGGATGGGAGAAGATCTGGTGTCATTTGTATTCTTCTGAACTCTAGATCGAATAATGAGGCTATGGTTTTAGCAGTTAGGGTCTTAGCTATCCCGGGGACGCCCTCCATAAGTACGTGTCCCATTGATAGAAGTGAGGCTATTATAAGTGAGATCTCTTTCTCTCTCTCAATAAGTATATCAGATGTTGCCTCAAGGATCTTTTTCAATAAACTCATTCTCGACTCATCCTTAACCACTTTGATGTTTTATAATTATTTTCCCCACAACCTCACCGGCTTCAAGCTCCTTATGTGCCTCAGATACTTTCTCTAGATTAATGACTTTGTGAATATGTGGTTTCACTAGTTTCTTGAGGTAGAGATCTATTATTTTATTAAACTCCCATCTACTACCTACATAAACTCCGTAGATAGTTATTCTCTTAGAATAGATTTGTCTGAGATTAACCATTGTCTCGTGCCCCGAGGTTACTCCGAAGAGAATTAATCTACCACCTCTCCTAAGTAACTCGAGTGATAAATTAAAAGTTCTAGACCCAATGTAGTCAATAACTATATCCATCTCCCCTCTTAGTGAGGACAGATCTATTTTATCGTAATCTCCCACGATCACCTTATCGGCACCTAGTTTCTCCAAAAAATCTTTTTTCCAAGGAGATCTTGTGTGAGCATATATTTCTGCTCCATAGATCTTTCCTAAATTGATTGATGCGATTCCCGTGCCACCACTAGCACTCCACACAAAAACACGTTCACCAGGCTCTACACCAGCTTTGGTAACAAGCCCGTGGTACACAGTTGTGTATGTTAATGGTATTCCAGAGATCTCTGCTAAATAATTTTCTTTCACATACTCCTCTGGTATTCTCCGGAGAGATGTTAGGGGCACAGTTATTTTCTCAGCGTAGCATCCAGGTATTGTGTAGCCTAGAAGTGTGTAATTATCACATTCATTTTCTCTCCCAATTAAGCATCTTCTACATACACCATCTCCCCAGCCTGGTGCCACAACCACGTAGTCACCTTCTCTAACAAGATCGCTTCTTCCATTGATTTTCTCTACGATACCAACCGCCTCTGAACCAGGTATCCTGGGGTATTGAACAGCGAATAATCTAGATCCTCTTCTCTGCCAAAGATCTATGTGATTAATACCACAGTACAACACTCTTATTAATGCCTCGCCCTCTCTCGGGACAGGATCACTGATCTCTTTTATCTCAAATGCTTCATCAGGAGAACCAGGCTTGGTTATTATAGCAACCTTCATAGTCTCTAGTAGATTTAGTGAATTAAGCTCTTAAAAACATAGATTTAGACCTTAACTCCAGATATAAAAGGATCTCTTATTAACTCAGAGAGAGATCGGAGAGTCCTGGAACCTCATACACGGGAACAAGATCATTTTTCCTCAGAATAGCAGTATTAGGCTCTATAAAAATCGCACCATAGCTACGTAGTATAGGTATAGAGGCTCTTGAATTCGTCTCAAGGATCTTAATTAATGGACTCTCTTTATCTATTAACTCAATAAATCTCACCTTAATGAAATCTTTAAACTTTCCCGTATACACATAATCTTCTGCTAGTCTCAATAATCCCTTCACCACATGTGTTTCCCCAGATCCTCCCTGGAGAAGATTTATTATTGGTTGAGAAACCATCAGAGTGCTTACGATGCTTGATTGTATGAATCCTGGTGATAGAACCACTGGTTTATCATATATTTTTGCATAACTAGTTCTTCTACCCGGCTGAATCTTTATTCCTCTCACAAGAACATTTGATCCTTTAATCTTCTCCACTGCCCTCAAAGTATGATCTCTATGACTCTCACCTAATCCT
>JBMFIR010000076.1:0-2322 GCA_049976205.1 Sulfolobales archaeon
GTAGTTGAGAAACTAAGATATCCATCACTTGAAGAAAGGTTAAAAGCTATTAGAGAGGCTGGTTTTAATACATTTCTGCTGAGAGCAGATGATGTGTTTCTAGATATGTTGACTGATAGTGGAGTTAATGCTATGACAACTGATCAGTTAGCTACTATGATTAATGCTCAGGATGCCTACGCTGGTAGTAGAAGTTTTGAGGAGCTTGTCTCAGCTGTTAGAGAAGTCTTTGGCTTCGAATACGTTCTACCGGTTCACCAGGGTAGGGCTGCGGAGCATTTGATCGCGAGACTCTTCGTTAAGCCAGGAAACATTGTTGTGACTAATTATCACTTTACTACTACGAGAGCTCATATTGAGTTGCTTGGTGGCAGAATGATTGAGATACCTGTTCCACAGGCTCTTGACACCAGTAGTGAGTATCCATTTAAGGGAGACATTGATCTGGGGAGGCTAGAGGAGATCCTCTCGAGGGATAGAGATAAAGTAGCTTTTGTGAGAATAGAGGCTTTAACCAATCTCATAGGCGGTCAACCTGTGTCTATGAAGAATATTAAGGCTGTTAGAGAGATCTGTGATAGATACAAAGTTCCTCTGGTGATTGATGGTAGCATGATTGATTGGAACACATATCTAATCAAAGAAAGAGAATTGGGTTCATGGAGAATAAGTGATATAATTCGTGAATTCGTTGGAAACGCAGATATTTTCTATATGAGTAATAGAAAAGCAGGATCAGTTCGTGGAGGAATAATTGCTACAAATAATAAGAATTACTACGAGAAACTCTCTGTTCTAGTACCAGTGTACGAAGGATTCTTAACATATGGTGGAATGTCTATAAAGGAGATAGCTGCTTTAGCAATTGGCTTAAGAGAATTAAGAGAAGAAGGTCTCCTAGGCTCAGAAATAGAATTAATTAGATACGGAGTTGAGAAACTAGATAAGCTAGGTATACCAGTAGTTAAGCCACCAGGTGGACTAGGAATACACATAGACGCACTAAAATTCCTCAGACATCTCCCCAGAGAAAGATACTTAGCAGGATCCCTGGCGGCAGCATTCTACATAATCTCAGGAGTAAGAACCATGGAGAGAGGAGCATTATCTAGTGACAGAACACCTGATGGAAAAGAGATCTTCCCAGATCTTGAATTAATGAGAATAGCTCTCCCAAGAAAAACTTACTTGAAAAGTCATATAGACTACGTGGTTGATAGATTAGCATGGCTCTACGAAAACAAGGAGGTCATCAAAGGTTTAGAATGGGTTTATGAACCACCTGTACTAAGATTCTTCTTAGGCAGACTAAGAGATATTAATAACTGGAGCACTGAACTAGCCGAGAGATACAAGAGAGTATTCGGAGATTCATAAAGTTTTTCTAGATCAAAAGCATCATAAAAAAGCTTTCATTTAAATATATCTGTATCAATTTTTCTTACAATATCTATTTACACTATTTAGTTATGATTTGTTGACAAGGCTTCAGATTCTTGAGATAATCCCATGTAGAGGGATCTCCATTATCAAGTCTCCAAATAGCGACACCAGGCAACCAGTATTCTTGAGCTAACTTTGCTCTCAGATAAGCTAATTCACCATCTACGTAATAGGCCACGTTACTATCTATCTTTGCCACTAACTCCTGATCGTTTTGATCTATGTTAAATACGTATCCTCTCTGTCTGAGTAGTTGATAATCTGAATACAGGATCCACTGAACAAGTCTGCCCTCAGGACTCCATATCTTCCCATAATTAGGCACTCCTAGAAAAAGCTTCTCCCTAGGGATCTTCTTGAGAGCATACTCAATAACATCCTTGACCCACCATATAGGTGCAACAGGCTTGGGTCCCGGGGACTCGTAGTAGTCATATGCCATGATCATTACGTAGTCAACAGCTGATTTCCCTATCAATTCGTAGTCATATGTCATAGTATAGCTACTGGGCCACTCAGTTCTCTTTGCAGGGATCGCCACCGTCAGGATCAGTTTAGATTCGTGAAGTCTCTCAGCCACATAGTCGAGGAAATAAGCGAAGTCCTTGGCTTGATTAGGTAAACTAACCTCAAAATCAATGTTGAATCCGGCGTACCCGTTTCTTGAGGCTAAATCAATTAATATTCTCGAGAATCTCTCCATTGCTGAGAGATCAGATATTAATCTTGATACCCGGCTAGCATTAGAGGAGACAATCATTGGCATAATAAGCATATTCTTATCCTTAACCAACTTGAGGAACTCAGGGTCCTCAGCACCTCTCGACACAAACTTCCCTACTCCAAGATCATCTGTTAAATAATACCAGTCTGGTGAAA
>JBMFIR010000077.1:0-2157 GCA_049976205.1 Sulfolobales archaeon
CAGAAAGACATCACTTAAGATAGTTAGGTTAGCTATGAGGCTTCAATACGCTGTTGCTAGAGAGGATCTCACGGGACTCGTAGAAGCACTCAGGAAATTACCTAAGGATCATAGGGCTAGGCTGATTATAATGGGGTACTCAAGGCTCGGAAAATGGATTGATTGGCAGACTATGAAGCATGGGGTGCCACTAGCAATAGTAGATCCAAGGAGCACATCCTCGGAATGCCCATTATGCGGCTCGAAACTAGTTGAGAACGGATACAGAAGACTAAGATGCCCCAGATGCGGCTTTGAAGCAGATAGAGACATCATTGGGAAACTAAATATTAGGAAGAGAGCTCTGAAGACCCTAGGGATCAAAGCAGATTTCGGGGGAGCACTGACAAAAATGGGGGGAGTTCTGGCCCCCCTCACTGCCCCCCAAATGACAGATGTAACCCCGAATAGATGGGGGGAACCAATGAACCGTCCGCAAGAGGGCGGGGAAACCCACGCCCTCTAGGGCGGGGAGGAGGTCAGACATTGGCTAGATATCCTGGGAGAAGATCAATTAAGTACACGAGGGAGAGAGCTGAGCGTTGCTTAGACTCTGCTAAGAGGATTATTGAGTGGGTGAAGAAAATTGCTGACCCCTGATGCAAGAAGCAGGATACTTAAGAGAGCATTTAATAACATTAGTGCAAGAGATGAGATGTTTAAAAGATTTATAAATAGACTTTGCGCAAGTGATTTCGTTAATGAGATCTATCTAGTTGGTTCAAGAGCTCGCGGAGATCATTATTCATCGAGTGATTATGATGTGGTGGTTGTCGTGGAGAAAGAAGACGTGCTAGATGTGGCGGAGAAAATAGCTTTTCTTAAGAGAGAGCCGATATCTATCGACGTGATTATTCTTAAAAGAGAAGATTTAGAGGATCCGATTTATAGAGAGATGCTTAAGCATAAGAAAAAACTATGTTAAACTATCTCTATAGTATTTTAATGCATTAAATTCGTTCAAGTAACGTTCTTTAGATACATTCTCTTAATCTATCCAATATTCTTTGATCTCCTGCTAAGAGAATTCCGTAATCAATTATCTCCTTTATTAATTTTCTTCTCTCTCTACATATCTTCAGTATCTCATCTAATGTGTATACCCTAGGATCTATGTCGATCCCTAGATCTGTGTCTATGTACTCTGGTATACGATCAATGAATCTCCTCACATCACTCTTGACAATAACAACAATATCCGCATCTGAAAAAGCTGTGTAGTCTCCACGAGCTAATGAGCCAATTAGTAATATAGCGAATACATTATCACTTAATTTTCTCTTAGCATACTCTCTTAATCTACCCAAGATCTCTTCATAATCAAGCTTGAAGACCTTTACATCTGGCAAATTCAATCACCATCCTAGCGTATTTAATAGCTCTCTCAGCATCATCTCTCGTGTAATAGTCCGAGGGAGCACCCTCAGAATGAAAATTAGGGTATCTTGTTGGTCCATAGTGTCTATCCAACTCCTTTGCTTTATCAATAAGATCCTTAGGCGCCCTATAGTTCTCGGGGAGTTCCTCAAGCAACCGAGAAACCGAGCGTCCCCAAACCTCAGATCCTAGAAACCGGTAGAGAGCCCCAACAGCTTTCTCAGCCGCTTGCTGAGCCACGAAACAAGACCACTCATAGTACCCAAGATCCATAAGCCTCTCAGCAATCTCCAGATCTCTAGTAGCCTGCCGAAACCAATCTCTAGCTCGAGAAACCATCCCAAATACTATCATAATAAAATACTCTTACTAACAAAAATCATTTAATCACACGAAACAATAGCTATAAGAAACCTAGATACGTAGGAACCAACACATGCGGCTGCGTGGAATGTCGTATTCAAAAAATAATAGTAGTGTAAGACAACTCGATTCTTATAAGATTATTGATCTAGTCAAGAAAGTATCTAAAGAATTAAGTATCGAGACATTCTGGATATGTGGAATGATCAAATTACAAAGGTGGATGGAGCGGATGCTTTAATTAACTTTATGATCTGACGAATCTCTCTTCAATATATATAATAGATATAATGATAATGATCTTTACAAAAGATCTTATAGATACGAAGAATCTGAGGATCTTGTTGCTTTATATTTAGGTTCCGAGAAACTTTTCTG
>JBMFIR010000078.1:0-1959 GCA_049976205.1 Sulfolobales archaeon
CACCAGGAAATATTGTGTGTCAATGGACAAGTGGCACAACAACATATAAACTATACGAAAGCATCGAAGTCTCAATGACGGTTACTAGTGGCTCGTGGTATATAAGGGATCTCTACGGCTTTGGATACAAAGGCTCAGTCGGCAGTGATCCAACAGTCTATGTCTGGATAAAAGTAGAGAATCCAATATCACCAACATCAGGAGTATACCACGCGTATCTAATTGTTTATAAAGCTGGAACGCAAGTGGCGAAGATTGATCTCACGACAGGAGAAACCTATGGTTCATATAGTTTGTCACCTGGCGAAGCATTTCAGCTGGATCTTGACATCAGCATATATAACACAGGGACAAACCAAGTAACCTACTCATTTAAAGTAGTCTTCTACGTATCCCAGAGCACAGAGCAACCTAGGTAGCTTTGGTGAGGAAGAGATTGGTTTATAAAAAAATTAAATTTTTTTGTTCTATTGAATTCTCTAGTGCTTCTCTTATTTATTGGTAAATTAATTCTCTTTCCTCTTGCCTTCGTGATTGTCTCTGACGGATCTATGTATCCTATTTTTCATCGCGGTGATCTTGTTCTTCTCGCGGCTACATATCTCATCAATTATGGTCCTGGAGATATTGTTCTTTGGTGTATTGATGATTACAGAACTGCGTGTTGTCTTCATATGATCACTAATTTATCTAGTGAGCATGTATCGACTTATGGGTTATCTAATCAAGTACCTGATCCTCATGTCCCTAAGCAATTGGTTTATTACAAAGCTATTCTAACTGTACCCATGATTATTTGGCTTCCACTAATAGCTGTGTTATTCGGCTACGATGGATACTATTTATATAGTAGCTATGTGTCCCGCGTAAGGGTATTAGGGGTACGCAGGTATCTTATGTTGCGAGATCTATTTAAGGACATGATCCCTATTGGATTAGTTGTTGTATTGATTAACTCGTTTTTTATAGGATTATTCTATATTGATCAGAGCCCGCCTCAATATAGTATTCCTACGATCTCTCTATTGAATAAATCATTTGATTTATCTAATAGCAAAGTAACTATCTTAATCAACACTAGCATATACGTAATCAGGAACATTAGTTGTAGATTAGATAATGCTCCCCTGCAAATTAATTATTCACAGACTAACACTAATCTGAGCCTGACTATATTTATTCCAAAGAGCTACTACTCTGAGTTATGGCTCAATGCCTCCAGAAAAGGATTACCTCTAACATCACCACCAGCATCTGTGTATCAGAGTTTTAGTTATCATTGCGAACTATACTTTGACAAGGGATACGCGGAGACAACGTTTCTAGAGACTTTTAATTGGAGAGAGCCGGATATATATGTCGAGAATAGAAGTGTTTTAGTGATCACGAATCCTAACCCAGTGAATCTTAATATCTCCGTAGTCGTGTATGATCCTTCTAGAATGAGGATTGTGAGTAGCTTCAATATCTCTATTGGTTACTTATCTAATTACTCAATTAATATATCCGAGGTAGCGGGTGAAAAAGGATCCTATGAGATCAGGATATACTACGAGTTCTTAGGAAACTTCAGAGGAAGAGGTGTTAGAATTGATCTATGATGAAAAAATAGTTGCTATAACTAGAAGAACAAGGATCCTGCTTCTGACACAGAGTATTTTGACCCTAACCAATATCGTTTTAATAGTAGCATTTATTTTCAGTGGATCTATTTTCTCCTACAGTGGATTCGTATCATCAGGAACCATATCACTGATAAATAGCAGATTAGTTATTGGCGGATCTGAGGCAATCTTAACCCCTCTTCAGAGTATCGAGACAATATCAATAGGCCTACTAATAATATCTATTATCGTAGGTGTATTTTCACTTATAATCTTCATTGAAATAGTCTTCAGCAAGAAAAACGATCTTATTCCAAAGATATATACATTATTACCCTACGCCATAGGATTACAT
>JBMFIR010000079.1:0-1956 GCA_049976205.1 Sulfolobales archaeon
AAACTAACATTCACTCAGTAAGTCTATAGAGTACCTTCTTCTTCTCTTTAATAATTTCTATCTTACCCTCTCTACCTAACCAACCTAGTGCTCCATAAACATCTGTTATTTTCAAATTTGTTTCTTTAGCAATATCTCTAGCTGTCATGGGACCTTTATTCTTCAAGGCATGCCATACTTTACCTGCATTAACACCAAATATCTCTTCTGGTCTCGTTTTTGTCACCATATGAGATAATAAAAGTTAATTTTTAAAAATGAAATTTTAAGGCGTCAAAAATAAAAAATTGATTTATTTAGCGTAGAGAAGGCTCTTATATGAACTATTGCTATGGCATTGTGTACTGTCTGAGTGATTTATGTAAACAAGGTACTGTTCTCTTAAGGATCTCGATTAAGAGGCCTATTGCCTCCTTAGTCTCTTTGTCTGTAAGTAGTTTTAGTAAGGAGAACTGAGGAGGTTTCTCCATTGAGGCAATACTCTCTAATGATTTACTCGCGCACTCAACTCCTCCGATCATTGAAGCCCCCAAGACGTTTAGATTTGCTCTCTCCAGAGCGTATGGTAGTGCGAGAATTGGTGCTGCTGATTTGAATAATCCTGGATCTACTATTATCTCAGGGATCTTCTCTACTAAGAAGAGTAAGGGTTTTAGTGTTGCTATGAGTTCCTCAACTGATTTCTTGAGTTCTCTAACTTCTTTTAGCAATTCCTCATATTCCTCTCGAGAGATTTGGGTGGTCACATAAATCACCTCGGTGCGTAGCCTAGTAGCCAAGTGAAATATGTGATCTCAAACCATTCTTTAAATACTCTCGAGATACTTGTTGGTGGCAGAAACACGCACTCAGGATACTTAGCCTCACCAGTAATAGACTTAGTGAAGTCGCATGCTGCAGCCATTCCAAAGGTTCCTGTATCTAATACACAAGACGTGAATACTCTAAAGTCGCTACCTAGATAAACACCTTTAATATCTGATACTATCTTCTCTATAGTGTACTTAACATATGCGTGAGGAATTACACCAGCCATCCCTACACCAAGAGTAGGCGCTACGACATCCCCGATCGCGTATACATCATCATATTTTGTTCTCATAGCTGGTGGCGTTACCTTGGCCCATCCAGTGGCTGGATCAGCAATATCTGACTTAGCTACTGCTTCAGGTGGCTTGTGTGGAGGAACGAGAATCAATGCATCAAAATTAATCTTCTCCCCAGTGGTCGTTACCAAGATCTTTTTAGACGGATCAACTTCCTCAACAGCCACCTCCCTACCAACACCTACCCAATTAATTCTTCTCTCAGCCATCATACCCTCCATCATCTTAGCCGCCAGAGGACCAAAGTTCTCAAATGGTCTCTTGGAGGGGTGAACCATGGTTATCTCAATATCTTTTCTAATACCTAATCCACTGTAGTAAGAGTCTAAGAGTAGCGCTACCTCCCAAGGAGCTGGTGGGCATCTATAGGGGGTGCTGTGCGTGGCTACAACAATTCTTCCTTTTCTGAATCCTCTTATTAACTTCCTTGTCTCAAGAGCATGATCAAGCTCCCACGGGCTCGGGAAAAATCCTCCTTTAACAAGATCTGGTCTCGTCTCGGCTCCTAAGGAAACTACTAGATAATCATAACTTAGATCTCCTGCAGATGTTTTAACAACACGATTGCTAGGATCAATACTCTTCACCTCAGCATTAACAAATTTCACACCGCGTTTCTCAATAAGCGATAATGGAGCTGTTACTTGCTCAGGCTCTCTATAACCCATCATAACATATAGATAGGAGGGTCTATATTCTGTGCGATTATTTTTATCAACTAATGTTATCTGAACCTCACTACCTAATGCCTTAACTAATTCATTAACAGTTGCTAAACCACCTGTGCCTCCACCTAATACAAGGATCCTCTTCATGTTATTACCAATAGAAACATATATGTAGTGAGTAT
>JBMFIR010000080.1:0-1834 GCA_049976205.1 Sulfolobales archaeon
ACTTACGTTAAAGAAATCGAGGAAATAGCAATGAGAATAGCTTTAGAGTATGAAAGAAGATCAGGCAGAATACCCACAGATGTAAGCATGTTCGAACATTATGATATCCGAAGTGAGAATCCTACTACTGGAGAAATTCGCTTTATTGAGGTGAAAGGAAGGTCAGGCTTAGATCTTGAGATAGAGCTCACAGAACCAGAATTTAAAGTTGCTGTAGAGAAAAAAGAGAACTATTGGCTTTACATCATATACGGTATTGCAACAAAGAGTCCTCGGATCTTGATTGTTAGAGATCCCATAAATAATATGAGATGGAGAGAGATCAGTGTTAAAAGATATAGATTTAGACCTGAATAGAGAGGATCTGAATGAGACCTCAATTAGTTACTACTGAGGGATCGATGACCATTGAAATATATGGAGGCTACAGAGAGATTGGAGGCAACTGTGTTGTTATCAAAGATAGAGAGAAAAAAATTATTTTTGACAACGGTATAAGATTCCAATTACTTAAGAAGTACTATAGAGGAAGAATACAGCCTCTTGGTATTAAAGAGTTGAGGAGCCTCGGAGTAATACCTCCAATCAATATATTCGATAATGCAGATGCTGTGTACATATCACATTATCACCTAGATCACCTAGGATTATTGGGAGCTATACCACCAGAGATTAGTGTTAAGGTTCCCTCGATCGATATACTTGAAGTAATCGAAGAATGGTATAGAGCCTCACCTACTTGGCTTGCAGAACTACCTCACAGATTAGGCGCGA
Source organism: Sulfolobales archaeon (assembly GCA_049976205.1). Taxonomy (GTDB): domain Archaea; phylum Thermoproteota; class Thermoprotei_A; order Sulfolobales; family AG1; genus WYEN01. The sequence goes on from JBMFIR010000080.1 coordinate 775, forward strand.
ATATAAACGAGCTAACACCTTTTAGAGAAGATGAATTAGGAGTGACACCTATACCCGTTAGTCACAGCGCTTATCCTGCTTACGCTTTTGTTTATCGAGGATATGATAAAATAGTGTTTTACAGTGGTGATCTTAGGGTTTATGGTCCATTAGGAGAGAAAGTAGATACTTTGGAGAATATAGGGGAAGTAATAAAGTCTGGAGATACTGATATTGCGATCTTAGAGGGAACAAATTTTGGAGATATTGAGACACCAATAGGTTCCGAAGAATTTAGAAATATATTATACAAACTAAATACGAAGAGCGAGTTATTGATCATATCTATAGATCCTCTTGATTACGAGTTATTTCTATTTATCGCAGAACTTGCATCCATAATAGGCCGTAGAATCGTTATAGGATCCTCCCGATTAGCTGATATATTTAGTAAATGGACTCTGCCCACTCAGCTCCAGAATGTAGAAATAGCAGTAGCTACAGAATTGGAGAGGCCGTTTTCAGTGCCTACAACTCAGATAAGTATTAGAGATGAAGTTCTTAAAGAACCTAAGGATTTCATATTGATACAAGAACCAATAGGCTTCTTAGATATGCTTAGACAAATGAGAGTATGGGAGAAGAGGCTTCCATCAAATGCTATGACCATAATAACAACACCAGAGCCTTTGGAGACGGAAACAGAACTTGAGGAGAGAGTCTTAGCGTCGTGGCTTTATTCTTTGAATGTTCATGTCTACAGAATAAGGATCTCTGGCCACTACTATCCTCATGAATTAAGAAGCATATTATCAAAACTAGATCCAAAGAGGCTGATTCCAATACATACCAAATATCCAAAGCTCGTAAGCTAATCTCAACTTAAATATGCTTATTTTATTATATATTGATTTTTTATTATATATTGATTGTTGCTGATCAAAGAGATTTTATAGAGTTTAGTTGAAAGCCTCCGTCAAAACTGTAGAGGAGGCTCACAAATTAATATACTCAAAATTAAAAGATCTATTCGCAGGCACCGCTCCACCGGAAACTTAGAAGCTGACATTGGAAATTAAAG
>JBMFIR010000081.1:0-1833 GCA_049976205.1 Sulfolobales archaeon
ATTGGATTCGTAGATAACATTGTTCTCCACAGGATCATATATAAAAACCTCTCTATGCTCATGTACTACCTTAATGTCTTTGTCTAGATCTAGGCTTCTTAATCTTTCAAAGATCTTGTCTAGCCACAAATTCCATTGCTCCATAGCCGAAATAGCTCCCCGTGGAACACCGCTAGATTCTCTTATTTCCTGAGGGGTTTCGAAACCTAGTGCCTCACTAATCACCTTGAGAACAGAGAGATCATATGCAACGTAGCCTATGAAAAACTTATTCTCAGAATCAAAGTATATAGCTAGTCAATTGGTGTTTTTAACTCAATAAATCTATTGCCTGAGATTACCTTGTGTCCTGGCGGTAGCTTTATCAAATATCTTTCTCTAAGACCATACTTCACAGCTAGTATGCTCCAAGAACAATTCTCCGAAGAGTGGCCGGTGGCTGAGATAGATAGTGGAAGTGGTATAACTAAGTAACTTTCTTTATCAATTGTGCCGTCGCCCAAGTCAATTAACGGGGTAAACATGTTATTGGAGAGATCTAGTGTCACCACGAATTTTCTGGGAATCATTATTGGCATTAATATTATATTTTTATCGTAGCATACTGCTGCAAAAAGATTATTTATTCTTAATTCATGCAGATCTCTGAGTGTCTCAGCGGGTAAAATAATGTAGACTATCTCATAGTTCTTAGCCGGATCCTCAGACTCAGCTAATGCAGTAAGAAATAGAGTATCGCCATAGATAAATGTGATCAGTAGTGTGAATAAAATGAATCCTAGTCTATAACTACTCAGGATCTTCACAAATACCCGTATAGTATTAATACTCAAACGTATAAATAGAGTGTGCACAGCAATTGACTTAGTCTTCTACTAAGTCCTCGAGTAAATATTCGAAGTGTCAGCAATATTTATCAATGCTTCTACATCTGTAATTACACACCATTTAGAAAAATCTTGATCTACTCGCAATCTTTTTAACTCTATTTGATAAAAGCGCTAGAAGGGTGTATCGTATGTCTAAAGCTAAGAAAGAAGAGAAAAGTGAGGAGAAAGAGACTAAGAAGAAAAATGTAAATGATCTAGGATAAAAAAGATTTTTTCTTTAATCTATCTTCTTTTCATTATGAGTAAGGTAGGTAATGCTATGAGTGTTATAACTAACACTACTATTGTCGGGAGCACTCACTCGGGCAATGCCACAGGTGGTGGTGTGTTGGGTCTGGCTACTGGTTTAAGGAAGAGATATGTTAGATAGCGGCTTCTAGTAGTGAAATCATATTCTCTAATTAACTCAATCAAATGTTTAGATTGCTGATCTCTGTGAAGTAGTCATGTATCTCGAAAAGTATTTTTAAGCCTTCATCTAAGGCTACTCTACTTATATTATCTAAGAATTCTCTAACTATATTAATTAATTTATTTATGTTATCTACGTAATTAGCTAAGATTTTTATTCTAGAGATCTCCAATCCATTCGATAGGTCAGATATTTTGTTAAAGAGATCTATTTCAGCGGATCCCTCCGAAGTATCTGGGTCTTTTGTTCTTACGTAGCTGGATAGTAATACTATAGAGACATTATAGTCTCTAAGTAATCTGGCTACTCTAATGGGATCATCACTTGGTCTTAGGTGGATCACGTCGTTAGATACTCTCACCTCTAAAGCTCTTAGATCGAATCTAATTACTCTTTTAGTAACTTGCTCTAGATTAAGATGTGGATAAGCTAGTGAGGAGAAAGTAATTATTCTCCTCAGGTCTCTCCGCATGTTCTTAATAAGTTACTCACCACGGTACCTATCTCTGGAACAATTTTCTTCATATGAGC
>JBMFIR010000082.1:0-1504 GCA_049976205.1 Sulfolobales archaeon
CCATCAACGCGTATCTAAACTCTGCATCCTCCTCAATAGCTCTTAGAATCCTTTTTTTCTCCTCGGCACTTAGTACGTTACTTAAGCTCATCTTCTGCTCTAAAATAATTATTTATTGACATAATTAAATTTATAAGATTTGATCGAGAATAGAGTAGCGTGAAACGACATCAATAATAAAGATTATGGGATTGATAAATATATATGGATTCGGGGTTTAGATTTTGTCACATAGATCTATTAAGATCTGTAGTGTTGAAGAGATGAAGAGAATCGATGATAAAGCTCACAGAGAATACGGGATTGATCATTTGATTCTTATGGAGAATGCTGGGACTGCGGTATATGATGTTCTTGTTAGAGAAGTAGATCTAGATAATAAGAAGATATGTGTTTTCGCAGGCACTGGGAACAATGGTGGTGATGCACTTGTTGCTGCCAGAAGACTATTCTCGCGTGGTCATTATGTGAGAGTTTTTGTTGTAGGTGAATCATCTAGAGCAACTGATCTAATGAGAAGAAACTATGATCTTGTTAAGAAACTGGGTGTAGAAAACTACTTGATAGAGAGCGAAGAGGACCTGAATAAACACATGCCTCTAATCAGAGAATGTGACATCATTATTGTTGGTTTAATAGGTATTGGCTTAAGAGGTGAGGTCTCGGGTTATCGTAGAAAGATTATTGAGACTATAAACAGCTTAGGGAGAATAGTTGTGAGTGTTGATATACCCTCTGGTGTCGGGGGTGATAATGGTAGAGTATATGGTGCAGCTATCAAATCCACATACACCGTAACCTTCGGATTACCCAAGTACGGAAATATTCTCTACCCAGGATACTACTACAATGGTAAGCTCTATATATCGAGACTCTCCTACCCACCGCAACTACTTGATTCAGAGGAGATAAGAGCTGAATTAAACTACCCCATACCACCCCCGGAAAGAATTAGATGGGGGCACAAAGGATTATTCGGCAAGTTCTTGGTCATTGGTGGAGCAAGATACTACTATGGAGCACCTTACTACGCCGCATACTCATTTCTGAGAGCAGGCGGCGGCTACTCGAGACTAGCAGCACCGAAATCAGTTGTTCCATTCATAGCTGCTAGAAATAGCGAGATAGTCTTTATACCATTGGAGGAGACTGAGGAGGGAAGTATATCCAAGATTAATTATGAGAGGATACTAGAGATAGTAGATCAGTATGAGATAGATATAGTCGCTGTAGGATCCGGAGCCTCGCTTAACTCCGAGACACAGGAGCTGATAAGAGATCTTGTCTCATCAATTAAGAAACCATTAATAATAGATGGAGATGGATTAACAGCTGTGTCAAAGGATCCGGGGGTTCTGAGAGATAGAAAGGATCCCACTATATTAACGCCTCATCTAGGAGAGTTCTCGAGATTAACTAAACTGAGTGCTCAAGAGATCTCTGAGGATCCGATTAGGATCCTGAGAAAAACATGTCAGGAGCTCAATAGCTATATTGCTCTGAA
>JBMFIR010000083.1:0-1160 GCA_049976205.1 Sulfolobales archaeon
TTCTCTAGTAGCTAAAGTGTTGATTAGGTAGCACATGGCTTGATCACTTTCGCATTTATCTACTTCACCTATGGCGGCCATATGGATCACGGTCTCTGGTTTGTAATCGTATATGAGTTTCGAGGGATCTTTTGTTAAATCAAATTTAATAGCATTTATGTTCTCAACGGCGTGAGTATTGTATACTCCTAAGATCTGGTATCCCAAGGATCTTAGTTTAAGAGCTGTTTTATAGCCTGGAGAAGAGCTTACACCAGTGAGAATAATCATTTCCCAAGCACCTTCTTATACCATTTCACAGTCCACCACCTATCCTCAGGCTTCAAGTGACCCATGAGTAATTCTTGATAGACTTGTTTGATCCCTTCCTCAACTCTGAAAATAGGCTCCCAACCAAGGCTCTTTATCTTATCGAAAGATACTTTATAGCTCCTCTTATCAATCTCTCCTCTAAACATTATCTCGCCACCCACAACTGACTTAACTTTCTCAGCTATATCAATCACGCGGTAATTCTGATCGTTTGAGCCAATATTAAAGATCTGATCCCTAATGCTCTCGGCAGGTTGCTCAAGAATAAACATTATTGCTCTAGCAATATCTAAGACATGAACAAGTGGTCTATACTGTGAACCATCTCCCTCAACATATATTTTGTTATCAGAATAAGCTGAGAGAGTCATTGCATTAACAACAAGATCAAAACGCATTCTCCTAGAAGGACCGTAAGCTGTTGCGAAACGTAGAATCGTTACTATAGTGTTCTGCTTCGGTAGAGCCAAAATATCTTTCTCAGCATATAGATTTGCTTTAGCATAAGTTGTTAATGGATTAGGTTCAGATGTTTCATCAGCAACACCTTCTCTTCTCCCATAAACACTACATGTTGATGCAAGCACATATCTAGAAACATTATTCTTGATCGATAACTGAGCATTTCTGACTCTCCCCCTGTAGTTAATAGACATCGTGAGTTCAGGATCTAGCTCACCAGCGGGGTCATTAGATATGGCTGCCAAATCAACTACAGCATCAACCTCTCGAAAAACAGATGAGTCTAGTTCTCTAATATCTCTCTTAATTAACTCGAAACTTGGATTATTAATCACGTGATCAAGAATATCTTCACCGAAAACAAGCCAATCAACACAACGTACCTT
>JBMFIR010000084.1:0-827 GCA_049976205.1 Sulfolobales archaeon
TAGCTATACCAATTATTAATATAGAAGAAATTCCGAAATTTTTTCTAAGCTAAGATTCTGCTTTAATACCTTCCTTATTGTTTTTTAATATACTTTCTTCTAAAATATTTTCTTCTAAAATCTCTTTTAAAGATTCTTCAGATTTTAATTTAGCTAAAACCTTTTTTCCTAATAAACTGATTTGATATATTTTATAGCTACCTCTAGAATATAAAGGATCTAAAAAACCTAAATCGGATAAACATTGTATTGTTGCTAATACTTTATACCTAGGTATGTTTAGTTTTTGGGCAACATCTCCTGGAGACATCGCGCCTGATTCCTCAAAGTTCAACAATATGTCTTTAATTATGGTTGACAATCGATTTCACCATAAATTTAATAATTTTATAAACTTTATAAGCAGTTAAGGGTACTATTACTTATTTTTGCTTAGCTTTCAAATTTATCATAATAGCACGTAAAGATTTATAATCTAATGCTTAAAGAATTTTTGAACATAAAAATATGATATTTGTATTATTTTAACTCATAATAATGACGCCGCGGCCGGGATTTGAACCCGGGTCACGGGCTTTCTGTGAGTTTTAGCTCACATGACCTCTTGACAGGCCCGCATACTAGGCCAGACTATACGACCGCGGCTCGCCTTCTATTAAAAGAATAGGAATCGTTATTTAAATTTTCTGTCAATATAATTTTAGTCATTTTAAATAAAGCAAATTAAAACCAAATAATAAATCTTTTAATTTGGGATTTAAAAATGAGCTGCAACACTTACAATGGTTACTATTTATTACAAGGACCTTTAAGATTAAACTTAATAG
>JBMFIR010000085.1:0-582 GCA_049976205.1 Sulfolobales archaeon
TCGGAGGGCGACCTCTAGCAATACTCAATAGAAATACTAGATACACAAGGCCAAGTCCATGCCTCCGAGGCAATGATAAATCAATACCGAGATTCCCGAGAGGGGATAGGGGTGACGGGCCCGGAAACCTCATCAGGAGATCTTCTATAGAATTGAAAGACGTGAGACATATTGAATAAATATAAGCTTTGAAGCATATGCTCTGAATCCAAGTATGTATCATATGCAGTATGTTTGCTATATAAACTATGATGCAATAATAGATAAATGGTGTTTCTTGTTGGTTGATATAAGTAGGCCACGTTTATTAGCAATAATAATACTGATGATAGGATCATCGCTAGTGATAGGATTCTTTATAGGCACTCAATACACTCAGCAACTAGTGGCTACGAAAACTATCTCGGTTACATACAGCCACACTAACACAGTATCTGAGGTACTAACTATGACGCACGTTACCTCAATACTGTCTGTGGCAACAATATACTCAACAAAGACCCTTGAGAAAACAGTTACCATGTCTCCTAGAAATCTGATTGTTTGGGCATGGATCTATAGTACTAACTCAAGTGATGTTAA
>JBMFIR010000086.1:0-514 GCA_049976205.1 Sulfolobales archaeon
AAATTTCTTTTGCTTTAGTAATATCTTTTTTAACACCTGTACCAGTTAAATAAAACAAGGCAACCATCATGCAACTTTTATTTTCACCAAGGTCACAGGCTTTATTGTAATAAACAAACGCTTTCTTGTAATCTTTCCCATTGAAACTATTTTCGCTATACAAATCACCTATTCTTTTGCATGCAGTTGGGTCTTGTTTGTCACACGCAAACTTATAAAACTTTATGGCTTTGTCGTAGTCTTCTAATACCCCTATACCTTGTTGATATATTTCACCCAGTTTTACACATGCATAAATATTACCACTATTGCAAGCTTTGTTGTAAAAAATTAATGCTTTTTTATAATCACCATTTTTGAAAGCTATATCAGCTATCTCATTATCAGATTTTTTGCTGCAAGAAGAAATAAAAAACACCATCAACAAAAATACAGTTAGAATAATAATACGCTTCATTTCCTTAATTTCCTTAATTCCCAAAAATTTTTCAATATTCAAGAATAAATATCGGTG
>JBMFIR010000087.1:0-508 GCA_049976205.1 Sulfolobales archaeon
CATATACGAGCTTTCCCTGCTCCATGGGAATGAGCTGGTAGTGGAGCCCCCTGACCACTCCACTCTTAGAGAAGCTAAGGTTGAGTTGAGAGAAATCGCTCGGTAGCTCTTTGGAAGAAAACTCAGAGCGCTTGTAGAGCTCAGCGAAGAAACCTCTCTGATCTGGAAACTGGGAATACTCAATGAGGACCACATCCGGTATCTCCAGCTTTCTGAGAGACCTTATCGGCACCTTCTATACCCCTCCTCTGATAGTTTTTTCCCTATAATATTCGATGAAATGCCTCATGCCCTCCCTCTGCGGGGGCATGGAGAGACCAAATTCTCTAGCCCTCGAAGAATCTAAGCTCGAATCTCTTGGTCTCTTGGCTGGGAGGTCTAGGCTCTTCATCGAGGTCGGAACGACCAAGTTCTTCTCTACCCCAAGCTCCTCAGCTAAGGCTAGGGCGAACTCGTACCTTGACATCCTCTCTCCAGCTATGTGAATTATCCCATTCACATCCATCTC